>NZ_WIVZ01000037.1:0-53702 GCF_009600325.1 Pseudomonas sp. FSL R10-2189 | reverse complement strand
GCGAGCAGTGAAGCAGCGCCCAGCAAAATATCCGACCCGAAAATAAAAATGCCAGTCAGCTTAACTGACTGGCATTACCCCGAAGGGCCGTTTTGTGCAGCAGGCAGGGTTAACCGCCCAGGTACGCGTCACGCACTTTTGGATCGTTGAGCAGTTGCTCGCCAGTGCCTTGCATGACCACCCGGCCGTTTTCCAGCACGTAGGCGCGGTCAGCAATTTTTAGCGCCTGGTTGGCGTTTTGCTCAACCAAAAACACGGTCACGCCTTCATCACGCAGTTGTTCGATGATGTCGAAAATCTGCTGAATGATGATCGGCGCCAGCCCCAGCGACGGCTCATCGAGCAGCAGCAGCTTGGGCTTGCTCATCAGCGCACGGCCAATGGCGAGCATCTGTTGCTCGCCACCGGACATGGTGCCGCCGCGCTGTGTAAAGCGCTCTTTAAGGCGCGGAAACAGGTGCAGAACCTTGTCGAGTTGCTCCTGATAATCGTGCTTTTCAGTAAAGAACCCGCCCATGGCGAGGTTCTCTTCTACGGTCAAGCGGGCAAATACCCGACGACCTTCCGGCACGACCGCGATGCTTTTGCGCATGATCTGCGCCGAAGTCAGGCCCACCAGCTCTTCACCCATGTAGCGAATACTGCCGCTATGGGCTTGCGGCGAACCGCACAAGGTCATCATCAGCGTCGATTTGCCGGCACCGTTGGCACCGATCAGGGTCACGATTTCACCCTGACGCACTTCGACGTTGACGCTGTGCAGGGCCTGGATCTTGCCGTAGAAGGTCGAGACGTTTTCGAACTGCAGCATTTACGCTTCCCCCAAATAGGCTTTGATCACGTCAGGGTTGTCGCGGATTTGCTCCGGGGTCCCGTCGGCCAAAGGTGTGCCCTGATTGATCACCACGATATGGTCGGAAATGCTCATGACCAGTTTCATGTCGTGTTCAATCAGCAAGACCGTCACGTTGTGCTCATTGCGCAGTACGCTGATGAGCATCTTGAGGTCTTCGGTCTCTTTAGGGTTGAGGCCCGCCGCGGGCTCGTCGAGCATGAGCAGACGCGGGCGCGTCATCATGCAGCGAGCGATTTCCAGACGGCGTTGCTGCCCGTAGGCCAAGGTGCCCGCCGGGCGGTTGGCGAACTCGGTCAGGTTGACCTTGTCCAGCCAGTACGCGGCATATTCCATAGCCTCGCGCTCGCTTTTACGGAACGCCGGGGTCTTGAACAGACCGGCCAGGAAGTTGGTGTTGAGGTGACGGTGCTGTGCGATCAGCAGGTTCTCAACGGCAGTCATGTCCTTGAACAAACGAACGTTCTGGAAAGTGCGCACCACGCCTTTGCGGGCGATTTCATGGCCAGACAGCCCTTGAATCGGCTCGCCATCGAGCAGGATGGTTCCCGCAGACGGTTTATAAAAGCCCGTCAGGCAGTTGAACACGGTGGTTTTACCGGCACCGTTAGGGCCGATCATCGATACAACCTGTTTTTCCTGAACGGTCAGGGCTACGCCATTCACCGCCAACAAGCCGCCAAAGCGCATGCTCAGGCCGCTGACTTTCAGTAACTCGCGGCTCATTTTCGCAGCTCCAGGTGAGGACGTTGCATAGGCAGCAGACCTTGTGGCCGCCAGATCATCATCACAACCATCAGGGCTCCGAACAGCAGCATCCGGTACTCACTGAATTCACGCATCATTTCTGGCAGCAGGATCATCACCACGGCCGCCAGAATCACGCCTAGTTGCGAGCCCATGCCACCCAGTACCACGATCGCCAGAATGATCGCCGACTCAAGGAAGGTGAACGATTCCGGGGTCACCAGGCCTTGGCGAGCGGCAAAGAAGCTGCCTGCGAAACCGGCAAAGGTAGCGCCCAGGGTGAACGCCGACAGTTTGATAATGGTCGGATTCAAGCCCAGTGCGCGGCAGGCGATTTCGTCTTCACGCAGGGCTTCCCACGCGCGACCAATCGGCATGCGCAGCAAACGGTTGATCACGAACAGCACGATCAGCACCAGTACCAGCGCGATCAGGTACAGGAAGATGACCTTGTTGATCGAGTTGTAGGCGATACCGAAGTATTCGTGGAAGGTTTGCATGCCTTCGGCAGCAGTCCGGTCGAAGCTGAGGCCAAAGAGGGTAGGTTTTGGAATGTTGCTGATGCCGTTCGGTCCGCCGGTGATGTCCGTCAGGTTACGCAGGAACAAACGGATGATTTCACCAAAGCCCAAGGTCACGATCGCCAGGTAGTCACCGCGCAAGCGCAGCACCGGGAACCCCAGCAGGAAACCAAAGGTTGCGGCCATCAACCCCGCCAATGGCAGGCACACCCAGAAGCTCAGGCCGAAGTAATGCGCGAGCAGCGCGTAGGTGTAGGCACCGACCGCGTAGAACCCCACATAGCCCAAGTCCAGAAGGCCGGCCAGGCCGACCACGATGTTCAGGCCAAGGCCCAGCATCACGTAGATCAGGATCAGGGTGGCGATGTCGACGGCGCCGCGCGAGCCGTAGAACGGCCAGATCAACGCTACAACGACCAGCCCTAGAATGATCCAGCGTTGGGTGCTGGGCAGGGTCAGGAAGTTGGTCGCTTTGGCAGGGACTTTCGGTAAGCCCGGTGACGCACGCCAGGCAGCGCTCAGTTGGTGGTGGAACAGCACGCGTAAAAACATCAGCAAAGAGCAGATCGCAATCACGCTCAGGGTGAAGGTGCTGGTGTTGTGAACTTCAATGTTGATCCCGACGATTGTCAGTTTCAGGCCGAGTACCGGGTAGGCGACGGCCCAGACCAACAGGGCGCTGAAGAGCGCCGCTTTAAGATTCCTGATCATACTTTTTCAATCTCCGGACGTCCCAGAATGCCGGTCGGACGGAACAGCAGTACCAACACGAGCAGGCTGAATGCCACGACGTCTTTGTACTGGTCGCCGAAAATATCAGCACCAAAGGCCTCAGCTACGCCGAGCACCAGGCCACCGAGCATCGCGCCGGGAATGCTGCCAATCCCGCCCAATACCGCTGCTGTAAAGGCTTTAAGCCCTACAAGGAAGCCGGAGCCGGGGTTGATAACACCGTATTGAACGCTGATCAGAACAGCGGCAACGGCTGCCAGGGCAGCACCAATCACGAAGGTCAGGGCGATCACGTTGTTGGTGTTGATGCCCAACAGGTTGGCCATCTTCATGTCTTCGGCGCAGGCGCGGCAGGCGCGGCCCAGGCGTGAACGGGAGATGAACAGGGTCAGGCCGAGCATGGCCACCAGAGTGACGACGAAAACCACGATTTGCATGTAGGAGACGACAACTTCGCTCGCACCACCCGGGCCGAAGCTGAAGCCGCCGGGGATCAGGTTAGGAATCGATTTGTCTTTTGAGTCCTGGGACAGCAGCACCATGTTTTGCAGGAAGATCGACATACCAATGGCAGAGATCAAGGGGATCAAGCGGTTACTGCCACGCAAGGGACGGTAAGCCACCCGTTCAATGCTGTAGCCGTAGGAACTGGTTACTACGATGCTCGCGATAAACGCCCCGGTCAGCAGCAATGGCACGCTGTCCAGGCCCATCATGGTCAGACCGGCGATGGCGATAAACGCAATGTAGGAACCAATCATGTACACCTCGCCATGGGCGAAGTTGATCATTCCAATAATGCCGTAAACCATCGTGTAGCCGATGGCGATCAGGGCATACGTGCTGCCAACGTTGAGGCCGTTAACCAGCATTTGGAAGAAGTGATAGATGTCAGGCATTACAAGCTCCTAAAAACCTGAGACGCATTTCACTGGTGGAGTCATTTTCCGGCCTGTTTCGTACGCTTTTTTAGCCGTTTGAGCACAGGTCTTTTGCCAGCGAACCGCTGGTGACGGTTTTAAAGATTTTCAGGTGGGGAGACTTTCGGATCACGAAAGCGCGGCCCAATTTCTGTGGGCCTACGGCCCTAAAACAAAGCCCACCGTTCGCGCAGTGGGCTTTGTAGTCAGATCAAGAACCGACCCTTATTGAGGGCTTACTTCTGTTTTAGGCTTGCCGAAGTGCCATTCGTAGACCACGAATTTGAAGTCTTTGAGGTCACCTTTGGCGTCGTAGCTCAGATCACCAGTAGGGGTTTTGAACGTGCCAGCATGGATGGCTTCAGCCACTTTGGCCGGGTCTTCGCTCTTGGCGGCGGTGATGCCCTGGGCAATCAGCTCAACCGCAGAGTAAGCCGGGAACACGAACGGGCCGCTCGGGTCCAGCTTGTCAGCCTTGATGGCATCCGCAATCGCTTTGTTTTCCGGGTCTGTGTCAAAGGATTTCGGCAGAGTGACCAGCAGACCTTCGGAAGCATCCTGGGCAATTTGCGAGATGGAGTCGTTGCCCACGCCTTCAGGGCCCATGAACTTGGCGTTCAGGCCTTTCTCTTTGGCTTGGCGCAGGATCAGGCCCAGTTCAGGGTGATAGCCGCCGTAGTACACGAAGTCGACGTTGGCTTGTTTGAGCTTCTGAATGACGGACGCGAAGTCTTTATCGCCAGCGTTGACGCCTTCAAAAACTGCGACCTTGATGCCGTCTTTTTCAAGCGTCTGTTTGACTGCAGTCGCGATGCCTTCGCCGTATTGCTGCTTGTCGTGCAGGACAGCAACGACTTTAGGCTTCACAAACTTGGCGATGTAGTTGCCCGCTGCCGGGCCTTGGGCGCTGTCCAGACCAATGGTGCGGAAGACCAGCTTGTAACCACGATTGGTGATGTCCGGGCTGGTAGCAGCCGGGGTGATCATGATGATGCCTTCGTCTTCGTAAATGTCCGAAGCCGGCTGAGTGGAGCTGGAGCACAAGTGGCCTACAACGAACTTGACGCCATCATTGACCACTTTGTTAGCGACAGCGACGGCTTGTTTTGGGTCGCAAGCGTCGTCGTATTCTTTGGCTTCCAGCATCTTGCCATCGACACCGCCTTTGGCGTTGATGTCTTTGATAGCTTGTTTGGCGCCCATGAACTGCATGTCGCCGTACTGGGTCACAGGCCCGGTTTTAGGGCCAGCAATACCGATCTTGATGGTGTCTGCAGCAAACGAATGGCTGGCAACCCCGGCCAAAACCATAGCGGCAAACAGTTTAGTAATCTGCTTCTTAGCCATCTTTATTGGTGCTCCACTCTTCTGTTGTAATTTTTATAGTCCTGGAAGCCAAGGCAGCCGGACCGGGTTTTTTCTGAGCGAAATTCCCGACCTATCTCCCCTGCAACTGTACCGGTACAGTGTAGAGCGCCGGTTCAACGCTTGAATAGCGGGCTACCGGGAGAAAAAGCAGGAAATGTCGCTTAAACGAAAGAAAGAGACAGAATGGCGGCGGATTATGTTGTTGATCTATATCGGGATGTTGCCAGCTCAACAGGTTCGTCCTTGGCGCGTCGCTCTTTCCTCGTTTCCATACCTCTTTTCGGGTTTTTCTACCGGGTGCGCGGCGCTATCATTGCGCCGATTTTTTTACCTGGTGAATCCCATGAATCAAGAACCTAGCACCCTCTATGCCAAGCTGCTTGGTGAGACCTCAACAATTGAATGGAAGGTGTTGCAGCCGTTCTTCGCCAAAGGTGATTTGTTGTGGGTTGACCCCGCACTGGACTTGATCGACGCGGCCATTGCCGTGACTCAGGATGAAGCAGAGAAGATCAAGGCCTGGATGGCTTCTGGCGTCTTTGGAAAGATGACTGCAGAGCACGCGCTAGACGTTAATGCACGTGATCCTGAGCTGTGGGCCGTAGTGGTTTCGCCTTGGGTGATGGTCCAGGAAAGGGCAAAAAATTAATTGAGCGCACCAAACAGGAGCGTTTATTGAGGTGCGATTTGGGCGAGGTGGTGTGTAGGCCAGTAACTGGTTTCACAATAGTGGCCACTTGCCGTAGAGAAACGCCACAGTCAGTTCTGTGGCATTTCGCTAAATGGGTCGCTGCGAAATGGCTGGCGATTACGTCACTACAGTTGAAGCGCCGAATAGCCCGATGCAAAGCGGTGAGATTGATTGAGCTGTTCCAGCACGCCGGACAGCGCTTCAAACGGCACAGGGCGGCTGATCAGATAGCCCTGGATAAAGTCGCAACCGTAGTGACTTAAAAGCTCGAGTTGCTGGGGGGTTTCGACACCTTCGGTCACCACTTGCAGTTGCAGCGTGTGGGCCATGACGATAATCGCCTGAACGATTTCCATGTCCTGGCTGGAGGTTTGGATGTCCTGGATAAATGAGCGATCAATTTTCAGGGTATTGAGGGGCAGGCGTTTTAAATAGGCCAGGGACGAGTACCCGGTGCCAAAGTCGTCAATCGATAAGGACACGCCCAGTGCGCGTATCTGCCTTAACAGCTGCGAGGTATTGCTGATATTGCCCATCAGCGCGTTTTCAGTGACTTCCAGTTCCAGCCGATGCGGGGCGATCCCGGATGAATACAGCGCATTTTCAATGTCTTCAGCCAGTTCTTCGCGCACCAGATTGAGGGCTGAGCAGTTCACGGCAACCCCAAGCTGCTGCCAGCCGAGTCGTGAAAGCGTGGCCAGGTCGGTGCAGGCTCTGCGTAACACCCAATGATCCAGTTCGGCTATCAGCCCGTTGGCCTCAGCAATATTGATAAAACGATCCGGGCCGAGAAGGCCATGTTCCGGGTGCTGCCAGCGGATCAATGCCTCCAGCTTGGCGACTCGCCCCAGCTTCAGGTCGATGATGGGTTGGTAGTGCAAAAGCAACCCGGTGTCTTCATTCAGCGCCTGGCGCAGTTCCTCTTCGATTTGCAGTTCCAGTGAGGCGCGGGTAGTCAGGTTCGGGCTGAAAAAATTCAGGCTGTTGCGGCCACCGCCCTTGGATTGATAGAGCGCCAGATCCGCGTGCTTGAGCAGCTCAATGCTGCTGGTGCCGTCGTCCGGGAACACACTGATGCCAATGCTGGTGGTCATGACCATGCGCCTGCCCGTCAGCTCGATGGGCTCTTTGAGCGTGTGCATGATGCGCTTGGCCATGCTTTGCGCTTCGTCGCGATCGTGGATGTCGATCAAAATACAAAACTCGTCGCCGCCAAATCGCGCCACCACATCCCCGTGATTGCGAGCGGCGCCTCTGATCTGATTGGCAATGGTCTTGAGCAACTCATCACCTGCGTCGTGGCCCAGGCTGTCGTTGATCCGCTTGAAGTGATCGATATCGAGAAACAGCACCGCCAGTTTGCTGTTCTTGGCGGCCGCGTCTGCGAGTTTTTCAGCAAAGATCTGGTTGAAGCCGCGCCGATTTATCAGGTTGGTCAGCGGATCGTAATGCGCCACTTGCTGCAATGACATGCGGGCTTCATCAAGCTGGCTGAGCAGGGCATTGACCCGTGCCAGGTCGTGTTCTTTTTGCTGCAGCTTCTTGTCGACCAAGGCGGCACTGATGCTGCTGCCGATCAACAGCAGCGTGATCATGGCGACCATCAGGGCGACTTGCCAGTGGTTGGTTTCAATGTGGGTCTGGTTGATGTCGCCCTCTGGCGAAAGCGTGTGCAACGCCCACATGCCAATAAAGTGGACGCATAGAATGGCGGTGCCCGCGGTGAGGCTGATGGCGTATTTAAAAAACTGATGGGCTATACCGTGGGTCGTGCGCAAGGCTATGGCCATCTGCAATGCCCAATAACTGGCACCCACGGCCAGGATTAATGAAAGGGCAACGCCGATGAATTCGTAGTGCTGCTCGCTGTTGGAGTGCATGGCAGTCATGCCGGTGTAGTGCATGCCGCCGATGCCCAGGCCAAAAATCAGCGCCGCGAGCATTAAGGGTGTACGCGAAAGGCCGGGTTGGTTGAGCAGGTGCATGGCAATCAGAGCGCTGACCCAGATGATAACCAGCGAGCCGATGGTGATGCTCAGGTTGTAATGAACCTCAAGCGATGACTCAAAGGCCAGCATGCTGATGAAGTGCATGGCCCAAATACCGCCTGCCAGGCAGCTAGCGCCGAGCCACCGCCAGACCGTTTTGGCTGTCGGTTTTTCTGCATTGGCGGCACGTTCACCCATGTGCAGCGCGGCCAAACTCGAGGCGCAGGCCACCAGCCAGGCAAGAAACACCAGGTACAGGTTGTGGCTGCTGTGCAGTGTCTGGAGGCCGTGCTCAGCATGTGAGCTGAGAAACTGCCATTCGAACCATTCCATTGCGGCCCTCGGCACTGAGTCCAAGTGTTGCTAGTCAACAGGTGCTGACGTGTTTTCAGTGTAGAGGCTGGGATAAGGCGGGGGAGGGTGGTGGCTATATGATGCTAATCATTTCGTAATAAACAATTAGTTTTTAATCGCGAAGTGAGGTTGAAAATCTGTAGGAGCGAGCTTGCCTCGCGATCTTTTAAGGATCAAAAGATCGCGAGGCAAGCTCGCTCCTACAGAGAGCCGGGTTAGCCGGCGACCAGTACGCGAATCGCTTCTAGGCGCAGCGCGGCTTTTTCAAGCATGGCCAACCCTTGTTCACGTTGTTTGCGCAAGGCAACCAACTCGCTGTCACGAACGGTCGGGTTGACCGCTTGCAGTGCAGTCAGGCGCGCCAGTTCTTCTTCCGTGTCGGCTGCCAGACGGCGTTGCGCTTCGGCCACACGTTCAGCATGACGTGGCGCAACCTTGGCTTCGCCGGCATTGATTTTCGGCGTCAGGTTATCGCGCTGCGCCTGGATGAACTTGTTGGCGCTGGCACGGGGCACGCTTTCCAGTTGTTCATTCAGGGTGTCGAAGGCCACGCGCGAAGATAGATCGTTGCCGTTGGCATCGAGCAGGCAGCGCAGCGCAGCCGGCGGCAGGTAGCGGCCCAGTTGCAGGGAGCGCGGGGCAACGGCTTCACTGACGTAAATCAGTTCGAGCAGAACGGTCCCGGGCTTGAGCGCCTTGTTTTTGATCAGTGCCACGGCGGTATTGCCCATCGAGCCCGAGAGCACCAAGTCCATGCCGCCCTGCACCATCGGGTGTTCCCAGGTGATGAACTGCATGTCTTCACGCGACAGCGCCTGGTTGCGGTCGTAGGTGATGGTCACGCCTTCGTCGTCACCCAGCGGGAAGCTGGCGTCGAGCATTTTCTCGCTCGGCTTGAGAATCAGGGCGTTTTCGGAATGGTCTTCACTGTCGATGCCGAACGCGTTGAACAGGGTTTCCATGTAGATCGGCAGGGTGAACTGATCGTCCTGCTCAAGAATCGCTTCTACCAGGGCTTCGCCTTCACCTGCGCCACCGGAGTTGAGCTCCAGCAGGCGGTCACGACCGGTGTGCAGTTCTTGCTCCAGACGCTCGCGCTCGCTGCGGGCTTCGTTGATCAGCGCTTGCCACGGGGTGTCGTCGGTTTCTTCAAGCAACGGCAGCAGGCGTGGGCCGAACTGGTGTTGCAGGGCGTTGCCGGTCGGGCACGCGTTGAGGAACGCGTTCAGGGCCTCGTGGTACCACTGGAACAGGCGCTCTTGCGGGCTGGTTTCCAGGTACGGCACGTGCAGTTCAATGATGTGCTTCTGGCCGATACGGTCCAGACGGCCGATACGCTGTTCCAACAGGTCCGGGTGGGACGGCAGGTCGAACAGCACCAGGTGATGGGCGAACTGGAAGTTGCGACCTTCACTGCCGATTTCCGAACAGATCAGCACTTGTGCACCGAACTCTTCATCAGCGAAATAAGCAGCTGCGCGGTCACGCTCAAGAATGTTCATGCCTTCGTGGAAGACCGTGGCAGGAATGCCGGAGCGAACGCGCAGGGCGTCTTCCAGATCCATGGCGGTTTCGGCGTGGGCACAGATCACCAGCACTTTGGTGCGCTTGAGCATTTTAAGGGTGTCGGTGAGCCACTCAACGCGTGGGTCAAAGCGCCACCAGCGCTCTTCATCGCTGGCGTCCGGCTGGGCCTGGAAGCTGACTTCCGGGTACAGCTCGGCGTGATCACCGATGGGCAGCTCGAGGTATTCGTCCGGGCATGGCAGCGGGTAAGCATGCAGTTTGCGCTCCGGGAAACCTTGGATCGCGGCGCGGGTGTTACGGAACAAAACGCGGCCAGTGCCATGACGGTCGAGCAGTTCGCGGACCAGGCGCGCGCTGGCTTCGGTATCGCCTTCGTTGACTGCGGCGAGCAGCGAGTCGCCTTCAGCACCCAGGAAGTTATGGATGGTGGTGTGCGCTTCAGGGGACAGGCGGCCTTTATCCAGCAGTTCCTGTACCGCTTGGGCGACCGGGCGATAGTTCTCACTCTCGGCGCGGAAGGCAGCCAGGTCGTGGAAACGGTTGGGATCGAGCAGGCGCAAACGTGCAAAGTGGCTGTCCTGGCCCAGTTGTTCCGGGGTCGCCGTCAACAGCAGTACGCCAGGGATTACGCCGGCCAGTTGCTCGACCAGACCGTATTCCGGGCTGACTTGATCTTCGTGCCACACCAGGTGGTGAGCTTCGTCGACCACCAGCAGGTCCCAGTCTGCGTCGAACAGGGCTGCTTGCGCTTTAGGGTCGTCAACCAGCCATTCCAGGGCCACCAAGGCCAACTGGCAGTCTTCAAACGGGTTGCCGGCATCGCTTTCAATGAAGCGTTCTTCGTCAAACAGCGCGACTTCAAGGTTGAAGCGGCGACGCATTTCGACCAGCCATTGGTGTTGCAGGTTTTCCGGGACCACGATCAGCACACGGCTGGCGCGGCCACTGAGCAGTTGGCGATGAATCACCAGGCCCGCTTCGATGGTTTTACCCAGGCCCACTTCGTCAGCCAGCAGTACGCGTGGCGCGATACGGTCGGCCACTTCACGGGCAATGTGCAGTTGGTGAGCGATGGGTTGCGCACGCACGCCACCCAGGCCCCACAGCGGCGATTGCAACTGACGGCTAGTGTGTTCAAGGGTGTGGTAACGCAGTGAAAACCACGACAGCGGGTCGATTTGCCCGGCGAACAGACGGTCGCTGGCCAGACGGAACTGGATAAAGTTCGACAGTTGCGTCTCTGGCAGGGTCACCAGCTCGTTTTGTTCGTTGAAACCGTGATAAACCATCAGACCGCTGGAGTCATCGACTTCGCGGACGGTCATCTTCCAGCCTTCAAAGTGGATGATGGTGTCGCCCGGCGAGAAACGCACGCGCGTCAGTGGGGCGTTACGCAGCGAATATTGGCGGGTTTCGCCAGTGGCCGGATAGAGCACGGTCAGCAAGCGACCGTCCTGTGCCAGAACGGTGCCTAAGCCTAGCTCAGCTTCGCTGTCACTAATCCAGCGTTGCCCCGGTTGATACTGCTGCGCCATGCTGCCTGACTCCCGCTTTGAAAAAGCCGAGTATATTAACGCAGCAGAGTCCTCAGTCCAAAGGACTCTGACAAAAAGCTGCTCTACTCAAAAGAAGCCAAGGGTGCTTTTCGATGAGTGGTTTTCAGCCGGACGCAGAACAGGAGCACACGATCATGCTGCCGCCGATTCTACCGCTGAGCGTTGTCCCCGTGACGTCACAACAAGACCCGGTACGCCCGCGCCCTGAAATCCCCGCGGTGGTGCCTGCCCAGGCCAGCTCTGGGGACAGTACGGTCAACCTCAAGCACCATGATGCTGATCAGGCAGCGTTGTTACTGCGCGAAGAGCAGCAGCGTCAGCAACACAAACGCCAACAGGAGGGGCAGCCGCCGCTGTCCGATGAAGTCCAGGCGGATCAGCCCGGCCCTGATACCGTGGTCGATGGAACACAGCGTCAGGGTTTATGGATTGATATCGAGGTATGACTGGATTTTTTCTGGCCTGTTGTCCGGCCTCAACGCATTATTGCGCTGTCCCTTGAACCCTTTTAGCCAACAGCCTCTGACAGTGACCTGATTTTTATGAGCCAAGACAGCAATCTGGTTGACCTGGGTGCAGAACGTGCCAAGCGTGTGCATGACCTTAAAGAGAAGCGTCTGAACGAAGTGCGCCAGGCATTCGAGCAAGCAATGCCATTGGCAAATGCCAAGAAAAAGCCGAAAAAGAAACCTAAAAAGCGCTGATCTACGGCTTTTTTGCTGATCTGCATCAACTTTTCTTCCACGTCCCCGCCGTGCCGCGACCACTATTGATCCCGGTCAAGGTATGCGCCTGCTTGTGTGGTTAATCTAGCTCCAACACAAACAGACACGAGCAGGAGGCCGTCATGTTTCTCGACAATGTGGTTATCGCAGGGGTAGTGACGGTCGGTCTCATGGTGTTGTTCTTCGCAGGTCTGGGTTTTTTTATCTGGAAAGACTCCCAGAAGCGCAATAAGTAGCGCCGGGTCTTTCTGGTACACGAGCACGCAAGGCATTTTGGGCGACTTCGGTCGCCTATTTTTTTGCCTGTAACAAACGCAAAAAAAAGGTACGCCCCGTGAGGGACGTACCTTTTTTTGTCAGGCGCTGGATCAGTTGAGGGCGATGGACGCCAACCAGAACAGTGCTGCAGACAGCCCGACAGTGGCTGGTAGGGTCAGCACCCAAGCCATCAGGATGGTCTTGATGGTGTTGCCTTGGAGGCCGCTTTTGTTGGCAACCATGGTACCCGCCACGCCTGAAGACAGGATATGTGTGGTCGACACCGGAAGGGCGAAGACGTTAGCCAGGCCAATCGCGATGGTGGTGGTGATCTGAGCGGCCATGCCTTGGGCATAGGTCATGCCTTGCTTGCCGATCTTCTCGCCGATGGTTTTAACCACGCGTCTCCAGCCAACCATGGTGCCCAGGCCCAAGGCCAGTGCAACGGCCAGAATCACCCAGAACGGGGCGTATTCAGTGGTAGTGGTCAGGTCTTTACGCAGTTTTTCGAGATCCGCTTTTTCACTGGCGTCGAGCACTGGCAGCTTGCTGACTTTTTTCGCCGTGTCATCCAGGCACAGCAGGTAGCGACGAATTTCGATGCGCTGCTCAGAGGTCATGGAGTGGTAGTCGGTCACGCCCTTGAGTGAGCTCAGCAGAGCGGCAATGGTCGGCTCGGTTTGCTGCGGGTTGCAACTGAACTTGCCCGGCAGGTCGCTTTTAACGCTTTTGCCCAGTGCCAGATATTCGTTCAGGCTCTCGTGGTTACGCTGATAGAACTGGCTCAGGTGCAGCGTCGCGTCGCGCGTTCGCTCGATCTGGTAAGTGCTGCTGTTCAAGTCCAGAACGAAGGCGCTCGGCACGATACCGATCAGTACCAGCATGATCAGGCCAATACCTTTTTGACCGTCGTTAGAGCCGTGAACGAAGCTCACGGTCATGGCAGAAATCACCAAAACCAGACGGTTCCAGAACGGTGGATGCTTTTTATCATCCAGCTTGCGGCGTTCTTCTGGCGTCTTGTGCATCTTGGAATTCGGACGCCACCACTTCAGGCCCACCAGCATGAGGCCGGCAATGATGAAGCCTGCCAGCGGCGAGAACACCAATGAAGCGCCAATCTCGATAGCCTTCTGCCAGTTAACGCCTTCGCTCACCGGGATGCCGTTGATCAGGGCGTTGGCCAGGCCGACACCGAGGATCGAGCCGATCAGGGTGTGGGAACTGGAGGCCGGAATCCCGAAGTACCACGTACCCAAGTTCCAGGTAATGGCTGCAGCCAGCAGCGAGAACACCATGGCGAGGCCATGACCGGTATTCACGTTGACCAGAAGCTCTACCGGCAGCAAGTGGACGATGGCGTAAGCCACCCCGACTCCGCCCAGCAGAACGCCCAGAAAGTTGAATACACCGGAGAAGAACACCGCCAGGTGAGGCGGCATGGCTTTGGTGTAGATGACAGTCGCTACCGCGTTCGCGGTGTCATGAAAGCCGTTAATGAACTCGAAGGCGAGAACAAAGGCTAGGGCGAAGAAGAGGCTGATAAGAACCCAGGCATCCAATCCGCTTAGTAGATCGATCATGAAGGTTTTCTGACACGGTCATAAAGGGGGCCGGATTATGCCAGAAAACCTTGGTAATCGATGCACTTGGTGCTCGCCGGTAACATCTATAAATGAAAAAAGCGGTAGGACACCCCGATTTACAGAGACCAAAAAACAGCTCCAAGCCGCTGATAACAAAGGCTATAAGCGTTTCAGAGGGGAGGGCCTGTGCCTACGTGACGGTCTGATTTGAGTGTGTGAAATTTCTGTAATCAGACAGTTTGGTGGCTTGGGCAGACCTTTTGTCGGGCAAAGGTCTGCCTCCGGTCAATCCAACGGCATGAGGCGTTGTAGCCTTTTTTGCGCAGATTTCAGGCGTGGTGATTCACGACTCTTCAGCTTTGAGTTCTTTCTCAATTTTTTGAATTTCTTGAGAAAACGCCTGATCCAGCAGGCTTGCACGTTTGCGCCAAGGCTTGCGCTCGGGCTCCGGCTTTGCGGCATAAGTGGTGACTTCGCCGCCGTAAACATCCTTGTAACGTTGTTCCTGACGCTCAAGTTCTGCGCGCAGTTCGTCTTTCGTCACAGTGCTACCTAATTAAGTAAAGATTAAACCTGGTGAACCACTCGGCAGAGAGGTTGATACATCTGACGTTTGAGTCAGCTTTAGACGGATATCTATAAGCAACGTCAAGGTTAAATCAACCACTCTGTGCACGCGGCAACGTCATTAATTAACACATGAGCGCTGCTGCACTTAAGTGCTCACCCCAGAGGGTGGACAATTCAGGTCGCACTTGGAAGTTAAGCCTTTCGGCCTATTGAGTTCAACGAGCGGGTTGGATCCAAAAGGCGGGAATGCTTGACTCTGTGCATTCAATTACTTGCGGGCCATAAAGGCTTGAGTAAGGCGTCTACTATCGCCGAAGCGCTTTAGGTCCGTCAACTTCCAAGTGCAAACTTTGTTGCAAAAATTCAGGGAATGAACAGCTTCTGGCATTTTTTAGAACTATTAATACGGGTGAAGGTAAATGTAGTGTCAAGTTGTTGAGCGCTACCGTCAGCTTAATTGACCGGGCATATAAGGAAAATGCACTCCAATGAGTGGGGGAGGCTGTTTGTCGCAGTGTAGCCGGTAAAAAAAGCTTAATGGAAATCAGACGCAGGTGTTATCTGTAGTTATAAAGTACGGCAATGGAACTTTATTAAACGCACAGGATCATGAGGCGTTGCCTACGTCACATTCATATCCGTGATGGAGGGTGAGGATATTGCGATTATCGGTCGTCGGTTCGATAATCGGCCAATATTGCATCTGCCGTGTGTCTGTTGTTACCGGGGCCGATCTGTAATAACAATAAAAGCGACATCAGGGGGATAGGGTATGAGTGAGCAATTGCGCAATGCAGTGACTGGCCTGGCGCCACCGATTGTGGCGTCACCTGCCAAACGTATTCAGGCGTTTACCGGCGACCCCGACTTCATGGCCTCGCTGGCCCGTGGTCTGGCCGTGGTGCAGGCGTTTCAGGAACGTAAACGGCACCTGACGATTGCGCAGATCAGCCATCGAACCGAGATCCCGCGCGCCGCTGTACGGCGTTGCTTGTATACGTTGATCAAACTGGGCTATGCCACCACCGATGGCCGGACCTATTCCTTGCTGCCCAAAGTGCTGACCCTCGGCCATGCCTATTTGTCGTCGACACCACTGGCGGTGTCGGCCCAGCCGTATCTGGACCGCATGAGCGAGCAACTGCACGAAGCCTGCAACATGGCGACGCTCGAAGGTGACGACATCCTCTACATCGCCCGTTCGGCCACCACCCAACGGCTGATTTCCGTCGACCTTTCGGTGGGCGGTCGTTTGCCTGCGTATTGCACGTCGATGGGGCGTATTTTGCTGGCAGCCCTTGATGATGTGACCCTCAACGAATACCTGGCCCATGCTGAGTTTCAGGCCAAAACCAGTCGCACCCTGCACACCCCCGAGGCGTTGCTTGAATGCTTGCAGAAAGTCCGCGAGCAGGGCTGGTGCATTGTCGATCAAGAACTGGAGCAGGGGCTGCGTTCGATTGCCGTACCGGTGTACGACGCTTCCGGCCAGGTACTGGCGGCCCTGAACGTCAGCACCCACGCCGGGCGCGTCTCACGCACAGAGTTGGAGCAGCGCTTTTTGCCGATCATGCTCAGTTCAAGCCGCGAACTGAGCGCGCAGCTGTTCACTTGACCCCACCGTTTATCACGCGAATCTCACCGATTTTTTGGTCAATTCCAAGCAGGCTAACTATGTGTTCGATTACCGAACACATCGTCGATTATCGGATTGTTTGAGCCGGGAGGGCGGCTTAACCTGCTGACAGTCCGGTGCCGCTCGACGCACCGTTTTCTATTCAGTGGCAAACAAGAAACGGGAGCTACCCCTCATGGCAGAAATCATTTCGTTACACGACGCCGTGAAACAGTTTGTGAATGACGGTGATACGGTCGCCCTCGAAGGTTTCACTCACTTGATTCCGACCGCAGCAGGTCATGAAATCATTCGTCAGGGCAAGAAAGACCTGACGTTGGTTCGTATGACACCTGACTTGATCTACGACCAATTGATCGGCGCCGGCTGTGCACGAAAGTTGATTTTTTCCTGGGGCGGCAACCCTGGTGTCGGTTCGTTGCACCGCCTGCGCGATGCCGTCGAAAAACAGTGGCCGCAGCCGCTGGAAATCGAAGAACACAGCCACGCCGACCTGGCCAATGCCTATGTGGCTGGCGCTTCGGGCTTGCCATTCGCGGTACTGCGCGCCTATGCCGGTTCCGACTTGCCCAAGGTCAACCCGCTGATCAAGACCGTTACCTGCCCGTTTACCGGTGAAGTGCTGGCGGCGGTGCCTTCGGTGCGCCCTGACGTCACGGTGATCCACGCGCAAAAGGCTGACCGCAAAGGCAACGTGCTGTTGTGGGGCATTTTGGGCGTGCAAAAAGAGGCCGCCTTGGCCGCCAAGCGCTGCATCGTGACGGTTGAAGAGATTGTCGATGACTTGCAGGCACCGATGAACGCCTGCGTTCTGCCAACTTGGGCCTTGAGCGCCGTGTGTCACGTACCGGGTGGTGCGCATCCTTCCTACGCACATGGTTACACCGAGCGTGATAACCGTTTCTATCAGGCCTGGGACCCAATTGCCCGTGACCGCGAAACCTTTACCGCATGGATAAACGAATACATCCACGGCACCGCCAATTTCAGTGAGTTCCAGGCCAAGCTGGCCCGCGCTTCGGAGGCAAAATAATGGCTTACTCCACCAACGAAATGATGACCGTTGCCGCCGCCCGCCGTTTGAAAAATGGCTCGGTGTGTTTTGTCGGCATTGGCTTGCCTTCTAAGGCTGCGAACCTGGCGCGGCTGACCTCGTCGCCGGATGTGGTGCTGATTTACGAGTCTGGCCCGATTGGCGCCAAGCCCAATGTGCTGCCGCTGTCGATTGGCGACGGTGAGCTGGCCGAAACGGCTGACACGGTTGTCTCCACCAGCGAGATTTTCCGCTACTGGTTGCAAGGTGGTCGGGTTGATGTCGGCTTTTTGGGTGCCGCTCAGGTAGACCGCTTCGGCAACATCAACACAACTGTGGTCGGTGACTATCACCATCCAAAGGTCCGCCTGCCGGGCGCGGGCGGCGCACCCGAGATCGCGGGCTCGGCCAAAAGCGTGCTGATCATCCTCAAGCAATCGGCCCGTTCGTTTGTCGACAAACTGGACTTCATTACCTCGGTCGGTCACGGCGAAGGCGGCGACTCGCGCAAGCGTTTGGGCCTGCCAGGCGCAGGGCCGGTGGGGATCATCACGGATCTGTGCATCATGGAACCTGAAGCGCAGACCAACGAATTCGTGGTCACCGCCTTGCACCCCGGCGTGACGCGTGAGCAAGTCGTGGCGGCAACGGGCTGGGCCATTCGCTTTGCTGACAAGGTTGAGCACACCGCCGAGCCAACCGATATTGAGCTAAGCGCTTTGCGTGACTTGGAAGCGCGCACGGCTCTGGCCCACGGTCAGGCACCAGGAGAAGCGTGATGCGTGAAGTGTTTATCTGTGACGCCATTCGTACCCCGATTGGCCGTTTTGGTGGGGGCTTGTCGGCCGTTCGTGCCGATGATCTGGCGGCAACGCCGATCAAGGCGCTGATCGAACGCAACCCCACGGTCAAGTGGGATGAAGTCGACGAAGTGTTTTTGGGCTGCGCCAACCAGGCGGGTGAAGACAACCGCAATGTCGCGCGCATGGCCGCGTTGCTGGCCGGGCTGCCGGAGAGCATCCCCGGCGTCACCCTCAATCGGTTGTGTGCCTCGGGGATGGACGCGATCGGTACGGCGTTCCGTGCCATTGCCAGCGGTGAAATGGAACTCGCGATTGCCGGTGGCGTTGAATCGATGTCACGGGCCCCGTTTGTGATGGGCAAGGCCGATGCCGCGTTTTCGCGCAACATGAAGCTGGAAGACACCACCATTGGCTGGCGTTTTATCAACCCGTTGATGAAAGCCCAATACGGTGTCGATGCGATGCCGCAAACCGCCGACAACGTGGCCGATGACTACCAGATTTCTCGCGCCGACCAGGACGCCTTTGCCCTGCGCAGCCAGCAGCGCACAGCGGCCGCACAGGCGGCGGGCTATTTTGCTGAAGAGATTGTGCCGGTGCGTATCGCCCACAAAAAAGGCGAAAGTGTGGTTGAGCGCGATGAACACCCGCGTGCCGACACTACCCTCGACACTCTGAGCAAACTCAAGCCGGTCAACGGCCCGGACAAAACCGTCACCGCAGGCAATGCCTCGGGGGTCAACGATGGGGCTGCGGCGTTGATTCTGGCCTCGGCTGATGCGGTCAAACGTCATGGCCTGACTGCCCGCGCACGGGTGCTGGGCATGGCCAGCGCCGGGGTTGCGCCGCGGGTGATGGGCATTGGCCCGGTGCCTGCAGTACGCAAACTGGTCGAGCGCCTGGGTCTGGCGGTCAGTGACTTTGATGTCATCGAGCTCAATGAAGCCTTCGCCAGCCAGGGTTTGGCCGTGTTGCGTGAGCTGGGGCTGGCGGATGATGCGCCGCAGGTTAACCCCAATGGCGGCGCCATCGCGTTGGGCCATCCACTGGGCATGAGCGGTGCGCGGCTGGTGCTGACGGCCCTGCACCAACTGGAAAAAACCGGCGGTAAAAAAGGCCTGGCGACTATGTGTGTAGGGGTTGGCCAAGGCTTGGCGCTGGCGATAGAACGGGTCTGATTTGCCCGCACGGTGCGCCAGACGATTAAGGACTCAATCGTTTGGCGCATTGTGGTTGCGGGGTACTTGTTGCAAGGTATGTCTGAAAATAACTAAACAGATGAGTCTAAAATCATGACAACAGACACTCACTACACAGGAGAAGAACGTAGAAAACGGATCTTCGCGATCGTCGGTGCCTCCTCGGGCAACTTGGTCGAATGGTTCGATTTTTACGTTTACGCGTTCTGTGCAATCTACTTTGCGCCTGCCTTTTTCCCTTCCGATGACCCAACGGTGCAGTTGCTGAACACGGCCGGTGTGTTTGCGGCGGGCTTCTTGATGCGTCCTATCGGTGGCTGGCTGTTTGGCCGGGTGGCCGACAAGCACGGGCGCAAGAACTCAATGATGATCGCGGTGATGATGATGTGCGCCGGTTCATTGGTCATCGCCTTTTTGCCGACTTACGCCTCGATTGGTGCGTGGGCACCTGCATTACTGTTGCTTGCGCGGCTGTTTCAAGGCCTGTCGGTGGGTGGTGAATATGGCACCACGGCCACTTACATGAGTGAGGTTGCCCTCAAGGGACAGCGTGGTTTCTTTGCCTCGTTCCAATACGTCACCTTGATCGGCGGTCAATTGCTGGCAGTGCTGGTGGTGGTAATTCTTCAGCAGATCCTGTCAGAAGAAGAGCTGCGCGCATGGGGCTGGCGCATCCCGTTTGTGATTGGCGCCATCGCGGCGGTGATTTCGTTGTTGCTGCGTCGCTCCCTGAAAGAAACCACCAGCGCTGAATCCCGTGAAGACAAGGACGCCGGTAGCATCGCGGCGCTGTTTCGTGACCACAAAGCGGCGTTTATCACCGTGCTCGGCTACACCGCTGGCGGCTCGCTGATTTTCTACACCTTTACCACGTACATGCAGAAATACCTGGTGAACACCGCCGGAATGCACGCCAAAACCGCCAGTTACATCATGACCGGCGCGCTCTTCCTTTATATGTGCATGCAGCCGTTGTTCGGCATGCTTGCGGACAAAATCGGCCGTCGAAACTCGATGCTCTGGTTTGGCGCCTTGGGCACGTTGTGCACCGTACCGATTTTGCTCAGCCTGAAAACCATTACCAGCCCGTTTTTGGCCTTTGTGTTGATCACTCTGGCGCTGGCGATTGTCAGCTTCTACACCTCGATCAGCGGTTTGGTTAAGGCCGAGATGTTCCCGCCACAGGTGCGGGCGTTGGGTGTGGGCCTGGCCTACGCTGTGGCTAACGCAGTGTTTGGCGGTTCGGCGGAATATGTGGCCTTGGGCCTGAAGTCCATGGGCATGGAAAACACCTTTTACTGGTACGTGACGGTCATGATGGCCATCGCCTTCCTGTTTAGTTTCCGTTTGCCGAAGCAGCCCAAATACCTGCATCACGATTTGTGATGAGTTTGCGCGCGCCGGTGTGCGGCGCGCGCCTGCAAAGGAAGGTTTATGAGTAACCAACTGTTCGACGCCTATTTCACGGGCAAGGCCATGGGCGCGGTGTTTTGTGATCATGGCCGGGTTCAAGCCATGCTCGACTTCGAGGCCGCCCTGGCTCGGGCTCAAGCCAGCACTGGGCTGATTCCGTCGTCAGCAGTTGCACCGATTGAAGCTGCTTGCCGCGCCGAACTCTACGACTTTGAAGCCTTGGGGCTGGCCATCGCCAGCGCTGGCAACTCGGCCATCCCGTTGGTGAAAGCGCTCGGCAAGCAGATTGCCAGCGTCAGCCCCGAGGCCGAGCGTTATGTGCACTTGGGCGCCACCAGCCAGGACGTGATGGACAGCGGGCTGGTCTTGCAACTGCGCGCCGCCCTGGAACTGATCGAGCAGGATTTGCAGCAGTTGGGCGAAGTCCTCGCGCAACAGGCCCAGCGCTATGCCACCACGCCTTTGGCGGGTCGCACCTGGTTGCAGCAAGCAACGCCTGTGACCTTGGGGATGAAAATCGCCGGTTGGCTGGGCGCCGTCACGCGCAGCCGTCAGCGGCTTCAAGCGTTAAAACCGCGTTTGCTGAGCCTGCAGTTTGGCGGCGCTTCGGGCACTTTAGCCGCGCTGGGTGAGCAAGCGTTACCCGTGGCGCACGCGTTGGCCGCCGAGTTGAAGCTCGCGTTGCCCGACCAGCCCTGGCACACCCAGCGTGACCGTCTGGTGGAGTTTGGGGCGGTGCTCGGGTTGGTGGCAGGTAGCCTAGGCAAGATGGGCCGCGACATCAGTTTGCTTATGCAGACCGAGGCGGCGGAAGTTTTCGAGCCTTCAGCGCCGGGCAAGGGCGGGTCTTCGACCATGCCGCACAAGCGCAATCCGGTGGGTTCTGCCGTATTGATCAGCGCGGCGACGCGGGTTCCTGGCCTGCTCAGCACCTTGTTCAGCGCCATGCCACAAGAGCACGAGCGCAGTTTGGGCTTGTGGCATGCCGAGTGGGAAACCCTCCCGCAGATTTGCTGTTTGGTGGCAGGCGCGTTGGCTCAAGCCCTCAATATTGCCCAGGGGGTGGAAGTGGATGCCCAGCGCATGGCGCAAAACCTCGATTTGACCCACGGCCTGGTATTGGCCGAAGCCGTGAGTATTGAATTGGCGCAGCGAGTGGGGCGCGAAACCGCGCATCACCTGTTGGAGCAATGCTGTAAGCGGGCCGTGGCCGAGCATCGGCATCTGCGTGCGGTGTTGGGCGATGAGCCCGAGATTACCGCGCAGTTATCGTCAGCCGAACTGGATCGCTTGCTCGATCCTGCTCATTACCTGGGGCAAGCGACGACGTGGGTCGAGCGGGCAAGGGCTGAACATTTTGCGTTGGCAGTCTAAAAAGGAGATGGCCGTGGGGCGTGTACAACTGGCAGAAGGTGAACTCAACTACCAACTCGATGGCCCGAAAGGCGCCCCGGTGTTGGTGTTGTCCAACTCATTGGGCACGGACCTGGGCATGTGGGCGACGCAAGTTCCAGCGTTCGCGGAGCATTTTCAGGTACTGCGATACGACACCCGTGGCCATGGCCAGTCGCTGGTGACCGAAGGCCCGTACAGCATTGAGCAGTTGGGCGGCGATGTACTGGCGTTACTCGATGCGCTGCATATTGAGCGTGCGCATTTTTGCGGCTTGTCGATGGGCGGCCTGATTGGCCAGTGGTTGGGCATACATGCCGGTTCACGCCTGAATTCACTGGTGGTGTGCAACACTGCGGCCAAGATTGGTGAGCCGTCGGTGTGGAACCCGCGAATTGAAATGGTGCTGCGTGACGGTGCAGCGGCGATGGCCGGGTTGCGTGATGCCTCGATTGCCCGCTGGTTTACCGCAGATTACGCCCAAGCCCACCCGAATCAAGCCAAACGCATTACTGACATGCTGGCGGCCACCTCGCCGCAGGGCTATGCCGCCAACTGCGCGGCGGTGCGCGATGCCGATTTTCGTGATCAGCTCGGTGCGATTCGTGTGCCGACGCTGGTCATTGCAGGTACCGAAGATGCCGTGACGCCGCCTTCGGGCAGCCATTTCATTCAGGAGCACGTGGCCGGTGCCGAATACGCAGAGTTTTACGCGGCGCACTTGTCCAACGTGCAGGCCGGTGATGCGTTCAGCCAGCGGGTGTTGGCCTTTTTGTTAGCACAATAAGCGGTTTAAGGAGCGTTTTGTGGACGAGAAACAACGTTATGAAGAGGGCATGGGCGTACGCCGCGCCGTGCTAGGCGATGCGCACGTCGACCGTAGCCTGAACGCCCTGACCGAGTTCAACAGCGAATTCCAGGAAATGATCACCCGCCATGCATGGGGTGATATCTGGACGCGGCCTGGATTGCCACGTCATACCCGTAGCCTGATTACCATTGGGATGCTGATCGGCATGAACCGCAGCGAAGAACTCAAACTGCACCTGCGTGCCGCTGCCAACAATGGCGTTACCCGCGCAGAGATCAAAGAAGTGATCATGCAGAGCGCGATCTACTGCGGCATTCCGGCAGCCAACGCGACCTTCCATTTGGCGGAGTCGGTATGGGACGAGTTGGGCGTGGAGTCCCGGGAATAGTCATATGACCAACAAAAAACCCGCCAAGTGGCGGGTTTTTTGTTTTATCGGGTCGCTATCAAGCTTTTGGCGGCTTGTCCGATACAGGCCGGTTTTGCCCGGTCTGCTCGTACCAGCCACCGCCCAGCGCCTTGTACAGAGTGACTTCGCTGGTCAACTGCGACAGACGATCGGTGATCAACGCCTGTTGCGCGCTGAACAACGAGCGCTGTGCATCAAGGAACGTCAGGTTGCTGTCGACACCAATCCGATAACGACGCTCTGCCAGACGGTAGTAGTCCTGGTTGGCGTTAACGAAATCGGCTTGCGCCTGCAATTGCTGGTTGTAGGTTTGACGTGCTGCCAGGCCGTCAGAGACTTCCTGGAATGCCGTCTGAATCGCCTTCTCGTATTGCGAGACGGTGATTTCCTTTTGGATTTTCGAGTAGTCCAGGCTCGCGCGCAGAGCGCCAGCGTTGAAGATCGGCAGGTTGATCTGTGGCGAGAACAGCCAGGTGCCCGAACCGCCCTTGAACAGACCCGAAAGGTCTGGGCTCAAGGTCCCGGCATTGGCGGTGAGGCTGATGCTCGGGAAGAACGCGGCGCGTGCGGCACCAATGTTGGCGTTGGCCGCCAACAACTGGTGCTCGGCCTGAAGGATGTCCGGACGACGTTGCAGCAAGTCAGACGGCAAGCCCGCTGGCATTTGGGTCAGCAAATCAGCCGACAGCGGTTTGGCTGGCGGCAGATTGTCCGGGACGGTAGTGCCGAGCAGCAGGGCCAGGCTGTTTTCATCCTGGGCAACCTGACGGGTGTACTTGGCCAATTGAACTTTGGCGTTTTCCACTGACGTGCGCGACTGACTGAGTTCCAGGGCCGAAGCCACACCCACTTCATTGCTGCGCAGAGTCAGCTTGTAGCTTTCATCGAACGCCTTGAGGGTGTCTTCAGTCAGCTTGAGCAGCTCTTTGTCCGCTTGCCAGGTCAGGTAAGCAGTCGCAACGTTGGCCACCAGACTGATCTGGGTGGAACGGCGGGCTTCTTCGGTGGCGAAGTAGTTTTCCAGAGCCTGATCGCTCAGGCTGCGGATACGTCCGAACAAGTCCAGCTCATACGCACTGACCCCAAGGGTCGCGGAGTATTGGCTGGTAATGCCCGCCTTGCCGGTTTGCGACATGCGCGCCGGGGTGCGTTGACGGCTGCCGCTGGCATCTGCGGTCACCGCCGGGAACAGGTCCGCACGCTGGATACGGTACTGCGCGGCATAGGCGTCGATGTTCAGCGCCGCGACCCGAAGGTCGCGGTTGTTGACCAGTGCTGTCTGGATCAGCTGTTGCAGGGCTGGGTCATGGAAAAACTGACGCCAGCCTTGTTCTGCAGCGGCCTGGTTTGGCGCCTCATTCGGCGAGTAGGCCGGGCCCTGCGGGTATTGCGCGGCTATCGGCGCTTCGGGGCGCTGGTAGTCCGGTATCAGCGAGCAGCCACTCAGCGTAAACGCTGCAACCGCTACTGCGAGAAGCGACTTGCTCATTGGCCAGCCTCTTTGTTTGGAGTGTTAGTCAGTTCTTCTTTTTGCTCAGTGTCTTTTTTATTGCCAATCGAGGAGACGGCAACAAAGAACAGCGGCACCCAGAAAATAGCCAGCAGGGTCGCACTCAGCATCCCGCCGATTACACCTGTACCGATGGCGTGCTGGCTGCCCGAGCCTGCGCCGTGGGAGATGGCCAGCGGCACAACACCGAGAATGAACGCCAGGGACGTCATGATGATCGGTCGCAGACGCATCCGGCACGCTTCAATCGCGGCATCGAACAGACTACGCCCTTGTTCATGCAGTTCCTTGGCAAACTCGACGATCAGAATGGCGTTTTTCGCTGCCAGACCGATGGTCGTCAACAGACCTACCTGGAAGTACACGTCGTTGGACAGGCCACGCAGGCTGGTAGCCAGCAGCGCACCAATAATCCCCAGCGGTACAACGAGCATGACCGCGATCGGAATCGACCAGCTTTCATACAATGCGGCAAGACACAGGAAGACCATCAGCAAGGAAATCGCGTACAAGGCAGGGGCTTGCGAACCTGACAAACGTTCCTCGTAAGACAGACCGGTCCAGGAAATACCGACACCTTTAGGGAGTTTCTTGGCGATGGCTTCAACTTCTGCCATGGCCTCACCACTGCTGTAGCCCGGAGCAGGTGTACCCAGAATCTCCATGGCTTCTACGCCGTTATAACGCGACAGTTTGGGTGAGCCGTAAATCCACTCGCCCTTGGCAAAGGCCGAGAACGGCACCATGGTTCCCTGGTCGTTACGCACATACCACTTCTTCAGGTCTTCCGGGCTCATGCGGGAAGAGGCGGTACCTTGCAGGAACACCTTTTTTACCCGGCCGTGGTCGATGAAGTCGTTGACGTAGCTGGCACCCAGCGCGATGGACAGCGTGTTGTTGAGGTCCGACAGACTTACGCCCAGCGCTTGTGCGGCTTCATCGTCGATGATCAGTTTGTACTGAGGTTCGTCGTTCAAGCCGTTTGGACGTACGCCCGCGAGGATTTTGCTTTGCGAAGCCATACCGAGGAACTGGTTACGCGCTTCCAGCAATTTCTCGTGGCCAATGCCTGCCTGGTCTTGAAGGAAAAAGTCAAAACCGGTGGCGTTACCCAACTCCATGACCGCTGGCGGAGCAAACGCAAACACCATCGCATCGCGGAAAGTGAAGAAGTGCTGCTGGGCACGTGCTGCCAGTGCAAACACGCTGTTATCGGCATCACGCTCGCCCCAAGGCTTGAGCATGATGAATGCCAGGCCCGAGCTTTGACCACGACCTGCGAAGTTGAAGCCGTTAACGGTAAACACCGAGGACACCGCCGATGTTTCGTCGGTGAGCAGGTATTCACGCATCCGGTCGATGACTTCCTGAGTTCGCTCGGCCGAGGTACCCGGTGGGGTTTGAACCTGAGCAAAGAGTACACCCTGGTCTTCTTCCGGCAGGAAGGAGCTAGGAATGCGGGTGAACAGGAACACCATGCCCACAACGATCAGGACATAGGCCAGCAGGTACGGTGCTTTGTGGCGCAGAATGCTGCCTACGCTTTTTTCGTAGCCGCGTACGCCGCTGTCAAAAGTACGGTTGAACCAGCCGAAGAACCCACGCTTGTTCTGACCGTGATCACCCTTGGTGATCGGTTTGAGCATCGTGGCACACAGAGCCGGGGTGAACACCAGGGCGACCACAACCGACAGGGCCATGGCCGATACGATGGTGATCGAGAACTGACGGTAGATCACACCGGTGGAGCCGCCGAAGAACGCCATTGGCAGCAATACCGCCGACAGTACGAGGGCAATACCCACCAGAGCGCCCTGGATCTGGCCCATGGACTTCTTGGTAGCTTCTTTGGGCGGCAGGCCTTCCTCGGCCATTACCCGCTCGACGTTTTCCACCACAACGATGGCATCGTCCACCAGCAAGCCGATGGCCAGGACCATACCGAACATGGTCAGGGTGTTAATGCTGAAGCCTGCAGCGGCCAGGATCCCGAAGGTACCCAGCAATACAACCGGTACGGTCATCGTGGTGATGATGGTGGCGCGGAAGTTTTGCAGGAACAGGAACATCACCAGGAACACCAGCACGACTGCTTCTACCAGTGTTTCAACAACCCCTTTGATAGAGGCCGAGATCACCGGAGTGGTGTCATACGGGAATACGACTTCCATCCCTGGCGGGAAGAAGGGTTCCAAGTCAGTAATGGTTTTGCGAACGGCTTTGGCTGTGTCCAGAGCGTTAGCGTCAGACGCCAGTTTGATTGCAATACCGGAAGATGGCTTGCCGTTGTACTGGGCGCTGATGCTGTAGTTCTCACCGCCAAGGCCCACTTCGGAGACATCACCCAGGCGAACCTGAGAGCCGTCGGTGTTCACTTTCAGCAGGATCTTTTTAAACTCGTCTGCGGTTTGCAGGCGGGTTTTACCAATGATCGTTGCGTTCAGTTCCTGGCCTTTCAGCGCAGGCAGACCACCCAGTTGACCGGAAGACACCTGTACGTTCTGCGCCGAGATCGCGGATTTAACATCCACCGGGGTCAGGTTGTACTTGTTCAACTTGGCCGGGTCCAGCCAGATACGCATGGCGTACTGAGCACCGAACACCTGGAAGTCACCCACACCTGCCGTCCGCGACAGCGGGTCTTGCATGTTGGAGACGATGTAGTTCGACAAGTCGTCCTTGTTCATGCTGCCGTCGGTGGACACCACGCCGACTACCATCAGGAAGTTTTTCACTGCCTTGGTAACCCGGATACCCTGCTGCTGCACTTCTTGCGGCAGCAGTGGGGTGGCCAGGTTCAGCTTGTTCTGGACCTGGACCTGAGCGGTGTCAGGGTTGGTACCCTGGTCGAACGTTACGGTAATGGTCATGCTGCCGTCGGAGTTACTTTCCGATGACACGTAACGCAAGTGGTCAATACCGTTAAGTTGCTGCTCGATCACCTGAACCACGGTGTCCTGTACGGTTTGTGCCGAAGCACCCGGATATGTCACGGAAATCGAGATGGCCGGTGGTGCGATGCTCGGGTACTGGTTTATCGGCAGCTTGAGGATCGATAAAGCCCCGACCAGCATGATCACCAGGGCTATTACCCAGGCGAAAATTGGACGGTCGATAAAAAATTTCGACATGGTTTATTCCCCTTTACTGCCCGAAGCTTTATCAGTGGCCGGGGCCGATGCCGGGGTTGCGCCTGGAGTCTTGTCCATGATTTTGACTTCAGCGCCTGGACGGACGTACTGCAGGCCGTCTGTAATCAAACGGTCACCGGCGTTCAGGCCTTTTTCTACCAGCCAGTCGCTGCCAACCGTGCGCGTTGCTTGCAACACACGCAGCTCAACTTTGTTGTCCGGACCGACGATAAGGGCCGTTGGCTCGCCTTTGGCGTTGTGGGTGACGCCAATTTGTGGGGCCAGAATGGCATCGCTGTTAATGCCCGCTTCCAGTTGGGCGTGAACGAACATACCAGGCAACAGAACGCTGTCAGGGTTCGGGAACACCGCACGCAGGGTGACGGAACCGGTGGTTTCGTCTACCGAGACTTCGGTGAACTCAAGACGACCTTCCAGTGGGTATTCGCTACCGTCCGGCAGGGTCAGTTTGACCTTGGCAGCGTTCTCACCGGCCTTTTTCAGACGGCCATCTGCCAGGTCGCGACGCAGTTCCAGCATCTCTACCGAGGACTGGGTTACGTCTACGTAAATCGGGTCCAGTTGAGTGATCACGGCCAATGCATTGGCTTGGCCACTGGTTACGAGTGCGCCTTCAGTGAACAGCGAGCGACCAATACGACCTGACAGCGGCGCCAGGACCTTGGTATAGCGCAGGTTTACCTGAGCGGTTTTCAGTGCAGCTTCGGCTTCAAGGCGAGCGGCTTCGGCGTTGTCGTATTCCTGACGGCTTACGGCTTGCTCTGCAACCAGTTGCTTGTAGCGATCAGCCAGGGACTTGGCCGATTGCAAGGTCGCCTTGGCGCTCAGCACGCTGCTTTCGTAGATAGCCGGATCGATTTGATACAGCTGCTGGCCTTCTTTAACGTCGCTGCCTTCTTTGAAGTAGCGCTTAAGGATAATGCCGTTCACTTGAGGGCGAACTTCTGCCGAACGATACGAAGTCGTCCGACCTGGAAGATCGGTGGTCAAGGTAAATGGCTGGGTTTTCAGCGTCACGACGCCGACCTGAGGGGTTTGTGGGGCAGGTGCTGCCTCTTCCTTCTTACATCCGCTGAGCAGCGAAGCTAGGGTGATGGCAGCAACCAGAGCGGTAACAGCTGGCTTAAATTGCATGAAGATCCTCGGGTCAGGCACGCGAAAGCGCACAAGAATAGTGGAAGGGTATAGAAAGCTGTTCCGGGTGGATAAAGAGCTTGCTAAGGAATATACTTACATTCATGTCTGTTTGTAAACAGTGGGAATCTGTCGCAAGCAGCGTTCCAGAGTCCATTTTTGAGTCCGTAGTAGACCGGGATAAGGCAGAACAAACGCCACCCGATGCCGGTTTGGATACCGAACTGAAATTGTCCAGACCCTCCTGATTGAGGTTGTGATTGTTATGGTGCGTCGTACCAAAGAAGAAGCTCAGGAAACCCGGAGCAAAATCCTCGAAGCAGCCGAGCAGGCCTTTTATGAAAGAGGGGTTGCCCGCACCACGCTGGCTGATATCGCTGCGTTGGCGGGTGTCACCCGGGGCGCTATCTACTGGCATTTCAGCAACAAGGCTGACCTGGTTCAGGCCATGCTGGACAGTCTGCGTGAACCTTTGGAAGAACTGGCCAAAGCCAGCGAGAGCCAAGAGGAGCTTGATCCGCTGGGCTGCTTGCGCAGTTTGTTGGTTCATCTGTTTCGTCAGGTGGCGACTGATCCGAAAACTCGGCGTATCAATGAGATTTTGTTTCATAAGTGCGAATTCACTGACGAAATGTGCGATTTGCGCCGTCAACGCCAAATGGCAAGTGTCGACTGTAACAGCCGGATCGAGCTCACGCTGAGTAATGCAGTCCATCGCGAACAACTCCCTTCGAACCTGGATGCCCGTCGTGCGGCAATCGCTTTGCACGCCTATATAGACGGTATTCTTGGGCAATGGCTGCTGGTTCCCGACTGCTTTGAACTCTATAAAGAAGCCGAAACCTGGGTCGACACCTGCATTGACATGCTGCGTCTCAGTCCTAGCCTGCGTAGCCCGCAGCTCAATAGAGCTTGAGTCTAGTTGCCTGAAGGCATAAGGCTAGTGAAGTTTTTACCCGTGGCGTGAATTGATACCAGATGGCCTTTATATATGTCTACGCTGCGGGTTTAAAGTTAGTCAGCTAAGTATTTTGTAGTGTAATTGTTACCAGTCGGGTGTCCTTATCGCCCTTAAACGCAAAAAGCCCCGGCTCGCAAGAGACCGGGGCTTTTTGGTGCAGCGTGAATCAGCGTTCGAGATCTTTGATCTTGCCTGCCACGCCATCCCACTCTTCCGCGTCCGGCAGAGCGTCTTTCTTTTCAGTGATGTTTGGCCAGATTTCAGCCAGCTCAACATTCAACTGAATAAATTGTTCCATGCCGGCAGGCACTTCATCTTCCGAGAAGATGGCTTGTGCAGGGCATTCAGGCTCACAAAGCGCGCAGTCAATGCACTCATCCGGGTGAATTACCAGGAAGTTCGGGCCTTCGTAGAAGCAGTCCACCGGACAGACTTCTACGCAGTCGGTGTACTTGCACTTGATGCAGTTGTCGGTGACGACGAAGGTCATTTCTAATTTTCTCCTCAGGCGGCGGCAGCGAAGCCCTTACAGTTCGGGTTCGCAGGGCTCAGGAGTGATATCTACTGACCAGGCTAAAAGGCCAGTAGCATCCCGAACCGCGCGCGATTCTAGCAGCTTTTAAAGGCGTGTCTTTAATGTGTAGAGCAAATCAAGTGCTTTACGCGGCGTCATGTTGTCCAGATCGAGCTTGGACAGGTCATCCAGTACGGGGTGCGGCAGGCTGGCAAACAGATCGCTTTGCTGCGGTACTGCTTTTTTGCCAGGTGCTGGTCGCGGTACTTCATGAGGCAGGCTGGTCGTTTCGAGTCGGCTCAAATGTTCACGTGCCCGGGTGATGACATTGGCTGGAACCCCGGCCAATTGTGCAACGGCCAAACCATAGCTTTGACTGGCCGGGCCTGGCAAGACATGGTGCAAAAACACGATGCGTTCATTGTGTTCGGTTGCGCTCAAATGCACGTTGGCGACCAGCGGTTCGTTCTCGGGCAGAACAGTCAGCTCAAAGTAGTGCGTGGCAAACAGGGTGTAAGCGCGCAAGTGAGCGAGGCGTTCGGCGGCTGCCCACGCCAGGGACAAACCGTCGAACGTACTGGTGCCACGGCCCACTTCATCCATCAGCACCAGGCTGCGATCGGTCGCGTTGTGCAGAATATTGGCTGTCTCGCTCATTTCCACCATAAAGGTAGAGCGGCCGCCTGCCAGGTCATCGCTGGAGCCGATCCGGGTGAAGATCCGGTCGACCAGTGACAGTTCGCAACTGGCAGCAGGGACAAAGCTGCCGATATGGGCCAGCAAGACGATCAATGCCGTCTGACGCATGTAGGTCGATTTACCGCCCATGTTAGGACCGGTGATCACCAGCATGCGGGTTTTGTCATCCAGCGCCAGATCGTTGGCCACAAACGGTGTTGTCAGCACTTGCTCGACCACCGGGTGGCGGCCCTGTTCGATACGCATGCACGGCTCGTCGACAAAGCGCGGGCAGTTCAAGTCCAGGTTCAGTGCGCGTTCGGCCAGGTTGCTTAGCACATCGAGCTCGGCCAGCGCGGCGGCGGTGTCCTGCAAAGGCGGCAACTCGCCGATCAGGGTTTCCAGCAGCGCCTCGTAGAGCATTTTTTCGCGGGCCAGCGCGCGGCTTTTGGCCGACAGGGCTTTATCTTCGAAGGCTTTTAGCTCCGGCGTGATAAAGCGCTCAGCGCCTTTGAGGGTTTGCCGGCGAATGTAGTCGGCAGGTGCTTGTTCGGCCTGTTTGCTCGGCAGCTCGATAAAGTAGCCGTGCACGCGGTTGTACCCCACCTTGAGGTGGCTCAGGCCGGTTCGGGCTTTTTCTCGCGCTTCAAGATCAATCAGGAATTGCCCGGCGTTCTCGCTCAGCGATTGCAGTTCATCCAGCTCAGCGTCATAACCGGTTTTCAGCACGCCGCCATCACGGATCACCGCAGGCGGGTTGTCATTGATGGCTTTTTCCAGCAGCGCCGCCAGTTCCGGGTAGGTGCTGGTGATGATGGCCAGTTGTTGCAGATGTGGGGCTTCGAGGCCGATCATGGCATCTTGCAGTTCAGGCAACGCGCCCAGGGCGTCACGCAAGCGCGCCAAGTCTCGCGGGCGAGCATTGCGCAGGCCGATACGCGCAAGTATCCGCTCCAGATCACCGATCTCTTTAAGCTGTGGTTGCAGCTTTTCAAAGCGATAACCATCGAGCAGGCAGGTAATCGACGACTGACGGGCCAACAACACGCTCAAGTCACGCAGCGGCCGGTTCAGCCAGCGGGTCAGCAGGCGGCTGCCCATCGAGGTCTGGCAACGGTCGACCACCGATTGCAAGGTGTTGTCGCGACCACCGGCCAGGTTGGTGTCCAATTCCAGGTTGCGACGGCTGGCGCCATCCAGCACCACGGTGTCATCCAGGCGTTCATGGCGCAGGCTGCGCAAATGGGGCAGGGCAGTGCGCTGGGTTTCTTTGGCGTAGCTGAGCAAGCAACCGGCAGCGCCAATTGCCAGGGTCAGGTTCTCGCAACCGAAGCCTTTTAGGTCTTGGGTCGAAAACTGCTGGCACAGGCTTTTAAACGCCGAATCACGTTCAAAGTCCCACGGCGCGCGGCGACGAACGCCACGGCGTTTTTCGGCAGGCAGGCCTTGTGGCCAGTCGTCCGGAATCATCAACTCCACCGGGTTGATGCGCTCCAGTTCGGCCAACAGGTTTTCCCAGCCTTTAATCTCCAGCACCGAGAAATTGCCGCTGGTGATGTCCATCACCGCCAGGCCAAACAGACGCTCATCGCCCAGTACGGCGGCAATCAGGTTGTCACGGCGTTCATCCAGCAGCGCCTCATCGCTGACGGTGCCCGGCGTGATGATACGCACCACTTGACGCTCAACCGGGCCCTTGCTGGTTGCCGGGTCGCCGATCTGTTCGCAAATCACCACCGACTCGCCCAGCTTGACCAACTTGGCCAAGTAACCTTCGGCGGCGTGATAAGGAATCCCGCACATCGGAATCGCCTGCCCGGCCGACTGCCCGCGCGCCGTCAGGGTGATGTCCAGCAACTTGGCCGCCTTCTTCGCGTCTTCATAGAAAATCTCGTAGAAGTCGCCCATGCGATAGAACATCAACTGGTCGGGGTGCTGGTTTTTGAGGCGCCAGTACTGCTGCATCATCGGGGTGTGTGAAGACAGGTCGGAAGTATTCTTACTCATGAGAAGGCTTAGGCGGATTCGATTAAAAGGTGGGTGAAAAGCGGGCGTCAGGCGCGGCTATTTCGCAATGGGCGCAAGGTTAACATGTCAGCCCCCTGCATCTACAGGTGTGTACCGGGCGTGCTGACGCGTTGCTATAAATAGAAGAAATAGCATTTGCCATCTATAAACACGGCCAGCACTATTCTCGGCATGTCCAAACGAAATGTTTCAACGGTCTTGAAAGAACTGCTTGCCCGGCACCAGATCAGCGCGATGACGCTGCATCGGAGCACGGGAGTCCCGCAGTCCACACTCTCGCGGATTTTGAGCGGGAAAATTGTCGATCCTTCCGACAGACATATCTCCAAGATTGCCGAGTATTTCCACATCAGCACTGATCGCCTGCGGGGGCGAGATGATCGCGCCAGCTCAGTCTTTTCTGACAGTCCGCCCAGGCATGCTGAGTTGCGTGACATCTCGTTGTGGGATGACGACACCCCCGTGGCCGATGACGAAGTGTCCATTGCGTTCTTGCGCCAGGTCGAATTGGCCGCAGGCTCGGGGCGTTTTGCCATTGAAGAGAGCGAGCGGGCCAAGTTGCGTTTCGGCAAGCGCAGTCTGCGCCACAACGGCGTGGAGTTTGACCAGGCAAAGTGTGTGACGGTGCGCGGTGAAAGCATGCTTCCGGTGCTGCGTGACGGCGCCACGGTGGGCGTCAATGTCGGCAAGCGCTCACTTGAGGAGGTCATCGACGGTGACCTGTATGCGCTCAACCACAACGGCCAGCTGCGCGTGAAGCAGCTGTATCGTCTGGCCTGTGGCATTCGTTTACGTAGTTTTAATCGCGATGAGTATCCCGATGAGGACTATGACTACGCCGATCTGGAGGATGAGCAACTGGTGATTCTGGGCCATGTCTTCTGGTGGGGCATGTACGCTCGTTAGCCTGCAGTTTTAAGAATGAGCCCACGTCTAAGTGGGCTTTTTCTTACCTATTGAAAGACTGATCGCACTGCTCACGTTGCCTTTTCTGGCTGATAACGGTGTTCAAAACAAATATATGCATTGGTGCATTGACTGTATATCCATACATGCATAGTCTTTGTCACATCGCGGTTCCCCGATCTGACTCGCGCAGGGATGCGACGCGGCGGGCAGCGTGTCCGCTGTTCAGCTCAGGCCAGACACTGGCTTTTATCAGTAAGGATTCAGGAGTGATGGCACGATGAATGAGCCGCAAATATTGCAGGATATGCCGCTGCTGCTGGTCATCCTTCTCGCTTTGGTGGGCGGCGTCTTTGGCGAGATGTGGCGCGCAGATAAAGAAGGTGCAAGCGGCTGGCTGCTGGTCCGGCGGCTGGCGTTACGTTCCGGTGCATGCATGGTGTGTGGTGTTTCCACCTTTATGTTGTTGTACGCCGCCGGGATGTCGATTTTGGCGGCTGGTGCCTTTGGTTGCCTGACCGCGCTGGCGGGGGCCGATGCTGCAATTAGCGTGTATCAGCGTTGGGCCGCCAAGCGCCTGGGGGTCGACAGTGCGGCGCCGGACTCGCGCAGCGAGCGCTAGGCTTGGGTGGCATCGCCTTGCAACGCTCACCGGCTCGTGTAGGTTATGGCGCTTGGGCGCATCCACAGGAGAACCTTATGGACCCACTCTCTCAACTGGCGGCTGAACTTGGGCGCCACCTTCAGACTCTTAACGCTCACGTCACAACCGCAGAGTCGTGCACGGGCGGAGGGATTGCCGAGGCCATCACCCGTATCGCCGGCAGTTCTGCCTGGTTCGAGGCGGGGTTTGTGACCTATTCCAATCAACAAAAGACCCTGCAGCTTGATGTGCCGCAGGCGCTGTTTACTCAGGTTGGAGCCGTCAGCCGCGAAGTGGTCGAGGCGATGGTCCGCGGCGCGCAGGCGCACAGTGATGCACGCTTTGCTGTCGCCGTCAGTGGCGTCGCCGGCCCTGGCGGCGGTTCGCCAGAGAAACCGGTAGGCACGGTCTGGCTGGCGTGGGGCGTTGGTGACGAGGTGACGGCCGAGTGCAGGCACTTCCCGGGCGATCGCGACGAGGTCCGTCGACAAACCGTTATTGCGGCGCTGGAAGGCCTAATACGCCGAACGGTACGAGAAATAGAAAATCAGGGGTAGGCGATCGTTTAACCCTGTGGAATAATACTGGCTACTTATACAGTTATCGGCCGTCATGGCCTTATTGATTTTGAGAGGACTTTAATGGACGACAACAAGAAGAAAGCCTTGGCTGCGGCCCTGGGTCAGATCGAACGTCAATTCGGCAAAGGCGCCGTCATGTTGATGGGCGATCAAGATCGCCAGCCAATCCCTGCTATTTCTACAGGTTCGCTGGGTCTGGACATCGCGCTGGGCATCGGCGGTCTGCCAAAAGGCCGTATTGTTGAAATCTACGGTCCAGAGTCCTCGGGTAAAACCACCCTGACGTTGTCTGTGATTGCACAAGCGCAAAAAGCGGGTGCAACCTGTGCCTTCGTTGACGCCGAGCACGCGCTGGACCCTGAGTATGCGGGCAAGCTGGGTGTGAACGTCGATGACCTGCTGGTTTCCCAGCCCGATACGGGCGAGCAGGCACTGGAAATCACCGATATGCTGGTGCGTTCCAACGCTGTTGACGTGATCATCATCGACTCCGTGGCCGCGCTGACCCCTAAAGCTGAAATTGAAGGCGACATGGGCGACGCACACGTGGGCCTGCAAGCCCGTTTGATGTCGCAAGCACTGCGTAAAATCACCGGTAACATCAAAAACGCCAACTGCCTGGTGATCTTCATCAACCAGATCCGTATGAAGATCGGCGTAATGTTCGGTAGCCCGGAAACCACCACTGGTGGTAACGCCCTGAAGTTCTACTCGTCTGTTCGTCTGGACATCCGTCGTACGGGTGCCGTGAAAGAAGGCGACGTGGTGGTGGGTAGCGAAACCCGCGTCAAAGTGGTCAAGAACAAAGTGGCACCGCCATTCCGTCAGGCCGAGTTCCAGATTCTGTATGGCAAGGGCATCTACCTCAACGGTGAGATGATCGACCTGGGCGTATTGCACGGCTTCGTTGAAAAAGCGGGCGCCTGGTACAGCTATAACGGCAACAAAATTGGTCAGGGCAAGGCGAACTCCGCCAAGTTCCTGGACGATAACCCGGACATCAAGGACGCCCTCGAGAAACAACTGCGTGCCAAGCTGTTGGGCCCAAAAACTGACAGCGAACTGGCCGAGCTGAAGGTCATGCCCAAACTGAGCAAGGCTGCCAAAGTGGCGGCTGAAGAAGCAGAAGCGGCAGAAATCGAGCTCGAGAACTCTGCAGAAAACGATAACTGATAGAACTCATGACTGTCGTTTTGGATAACCTCGTCGCGGTGCGACGAGCTGCAATGGACCTGCTCGCGCGACGCGAGCATGGTCGAGTCGAGCTGATGCGCAAATTGCGTCAGCGCGGAGCTTGCCCCGACATGATCGACATCGCCCTCGACCGTTTAACGGAAGAAGGGCTGTTGTCGGAGTCGCGTTACCTCGAAAGCTATATCAATTACCGTGCAGGCTCTGGCTATGGCCCTTTGCGTATTCGCGAAGAGCTTGGACAGCGCGGTTTGTCGCGTGGCGATATTGAAGAGGCGTTGCGCGAAAGTGGCTTTAACTGGCAAGAACAGCTGGAAGACACCTGGCGTCGCAAGTTTGCAGGCAAGTTGCCTGAAGATGCAAAAGAGCGTGCCCGCCAAGGCCGCTTCTTGAGTTATCGCGGTTATACGATGGACATGATTGGTCGCGTATTAAGCGGCCGAGAATTCGACGACTAGCGACTACCTGTAGCCGCTGCCGAAGGCTGCGATGGGTCGCGAAGCGGCCCTGTTTTAATCCAGACACCCAACTCTGACGTCAGACTAGTCCGCCAGCGACTCACACTCTGCCGACGTGGCTGCCATGTCGGCCATTTCCCAGTGCTGCGGCAGATTGATAAAGTCGACCAACTCCCGCAAACGTCCCTGATTACGCCCGCTGAATGCAAAGCTCAAACGGTATAAGTTGAGTGACGCGTCATGGTCTATGCCGTCATCCGGCGACTGACAAAACCCATTGCTCAAGCAGATATCGGCGAATGCTTTTTGGATATGCGCGAGCGCGTGCACATTGAGCGGGTACTTCATGCGCACAACGAACGTTTTATTCAGCCAGCGGGTGGAATGGAAGTTGTTATAAAACTGATTGATCTCAGCCAATGCCTCTTCGGCACTAGAGGCAAAGCGCATCAGTTTCAGGTCGTTAGGCAGAATGTACTGATTGGCTTCCAACTCGTTGTGGACGAACTCCAGCGCACTTTTCCAATAGGTGCCGCCCGGCATGTCCAGCAACACGATGGGCACCAAGGGCGACTTGCCGGTTTGAATCAGCGTCAACACTTCTAAGGCTTCATCCAGCGTGCCAAAGCCACCAGGGCACATGACCAGAGCGTCCGCTTCCTTGATGAAAAACAGCTTGCGGGTGAAGAAGAAGTGGAAGGCCAATAGATTGGCAGAACCATTGATCGTCGGGTTGGCGCGCTGTTCAAAAGGCAGGGTGATATTAAAGCCCAGGCTGTGCTCAAGCCCCGCCCCTTCATGGGCGGCGCCCATGATGCCAGCACCGCCTCCGGTAATCACCATCATGTCAGCGCGTGCCAGTGTCGCACCCACTTCACGGGCCAGTGCATACAGCGGGTGTTCTACCGGCGTGCGTGCCGATCCGAAGACCGTGACTTTTCGGCGGCCTTTGAAGGTTTGCAGTACACGGAAGGTTTTTTCCAGCTCGCGAACAGCTTGCAACATGATCTTGGCGTTCCAGCGATCAAGATCATCGTGGGCCATGCGCAAAACAGTGAACAACATTTCGCGATACAGCGGCCGGTTGGGGCTGTCGGGTGCGACAAGCTGCAACTGCGCGTCCACGTGTTGAGCGAGGTCGAGGCCCTGGCCTTCGAAATACAGGGGAAGGGAGTCACTGGATTGATCGGGCATGCATTACTCCTTCAACACAACATCCTTTAAAACGCCGCACGTGGGGCTGCCCCCAAGACACAGCGTGTCACCATCATGCCTTGATAATGGTCCTGAGTTGTTGGCGCTGGCAACCGCTAATTGGCTGATGTAAATGAAGAATTGGAGAGGAGGAGGGTGCACGCCATTGTTAGCAACGGCGTGCAACAGACGCGGAATCAGCCTTTGCGCTTGCAGTTATCGGCGCGGATGTCTTGGGTCAGTACCGATTTGTTATTGCCGTACTCCCGGATGTCGAAGCGCATGGTGGCACCACGGGCCAACAGTTTGCGGAAGTTGGGGTCGCTGCAAACGCTACGGCCCAGCTGCGGGACGGCCAACTCGGGAGCAGAGCGCATTTTGGCGGCCATGTTCGGGCTGGCTTCCAGGCTGTTGATCAGTACGGTGCCATCAACCGTGAAGCCTTTATCCAGCAAATCGGGGCTGATAGCCCGTGGTTTCCCAACGTTGCTGGCTTCTGCGGTCGCTTGCAGGGACTTGTTCAGATTGAATTCTGCAAGAGAGGCCGCTTGCGCGCCCAAAGGCAGTGCCAGCATTAAGGCTACGGTTGGAATAATAGTGCGCAACATGAAACTCTCCTGTTGTACGTGACGCAGGCTTTGACCCACCATCGATCTGTGCGTTCAGTGGCGCAGGAGTATAGGTCAGCATTGTGTGTCAGGAAATGCCCGTGGTCATGGTTTGGCATGCAGGCGTGCGGCCTCTGGTAGACTGCGCGCCTTCCTCTATTGAATCCGCTTCTGCGCCAAACCGTGGCGAATCAGCGGTTGCTGGTGTAAGTAAAAACCCATGACCTTGATGACCTTTTCCCCTAACGCTGTAGCCCGTTTGCGAGACGAGCGCGAAGAGGAAAGCACTAAACCTTATTTGGCGCGTGGCTCGCGTGCACCGCGTTGCCATACCTGCCGTGTGATCGAAAGCCATTGCTTGTGCCGGTGGCGGCCAAAGGTCAATACGCGCGCGGGCGTCTGCCTGCTCATGACTAAAAAGGAAGTGTTCAAGCCGAGTAATACCGGCTGGTTGATCGCGGACGTGGTCAGCGACAACTTCGCTTTTATCTGGTCGCGTACTGAAACCGATAAAGACCTGCTGGCGTTGTTGGCTGACCCGCAGTGGCAGCCTTATCTGGTGTTTCCCGGCGAGTATGTGGCAGCTGAGCGAGTCACCCACACCGTCGAAGCCGACAACAGCAAGCGGCCGCTGTTTATCCTGCTGGATGCGACCTGGACTGAAGCGCGCAAGATCTTTCGCAAAAGCCCGTATCTGGATGGCTTGCCGATCCTGAGCCTTTTGCCAGAAAAGCTCTCACGCTACCGGTTGCGCCGATCAACGCGCAGTGAGCATTTGTGTACCGCCGAAGTGGCCAGTTTGTGCCTTGATCTGGCTGGCGATACGCAAGCATCGGCTGCCCTGGATGCGTACTTTGATGTGTTCAGCCAGCATTACCTGGATGCCAAAAACCAGTTGCCGGTGAATGAGTCGAGTACAGCGCATCAAGAACTGGGCTTTTTTGTAAAAGACCTTTCTCAGATCCGGGCTCAATAGACTAAAGAAGTAGCGCTACAATTTTCGAAGCGAAATAAGCGGCTGGCTCCAATCCCACTTGAATGCTGGCGCAGTAATGGCTGTTACTGGACCTCGGTGTCAGGTTTGACGCTTGACCCTACAGTTTTGGCTGGGCATGCTTGGCGCCGATTCGGCGGCAGATGCTGCTCAAACGCTTATAAGTTCTAACTTCTAGCGTAAATCTTGCCCTTTGATGCACAGTTTTCAGACTGTTGCTCGAGTTGCCTTAGCGGGTTCTGGCTTTAAACCGGGCCCGCCTGAAAAACAGGATCATTTAAACAATGGCCACATACGAAATCCTGATTGCTGATGACCATCCGTTGTTTCGCAGTGCCTTGCACCAGGCCGTTGCTCTGGGTTTGGGTTCTGATCTTCGCTTGGTCGAGGTCGCCAGTATTGCCGAGCTGGAAAAACAGCTGGCGATAAAGGCCGATTGGGATCTGGTGCTGCTCGACTTGAACATGCCAGGTGCTTACGGTTTCTCCGGGTTGGTGTTGTTGCGCGGTCAGTACCCGCAAATCCCGGTAGTGATGGTGTCTGCTCAAGAAGAAGCCTCGGTCATGGTGCGCTCGCGAGAGTTTGGCGCCAGTGGCTTTATCCCTAAGTCCAGTTCAATGGAAGCGATTCAAACCGCTGTTCGCACGGTACTGGATGGCGATGTTTCCTGGCCGCCCCAAGCCTTTGAAGAAGTGCCGGTGTCGGCAGAAGCCAAAGCGGCCAGCGAAGGTCTGGCCAGCCTGACACCTCAACAGTTCCGGGTGTTGACCATGGTGTGCGAGGGGTTGCTGAATAAGCAGATCGCTTACGAGTTAAGCGTTTCGGAAGCGACGATCAAGGCGCACGTGACGGCGATTTTCCGCAAATTGGGGGTGCGTACCCGCACTCAGGCCGCACTGCTGCTGCAACAACTCGAATCTATATCGAGCCATTAAACTGTCAAACTTCACGCATTTTTGACGCGGCCTGATTTAGTTTTTTACACTCATTTTTTACGCAGTTGCCTATCTATGTCGCCTTTCAAGGGTAAAACCGGATTTAAACGGATTTTGAATGCTGGCGGTTACTCGCTGGACGGTTTGCGTGCAGCCTTTACCGGTGAGGCGGCATTTCGCCAATTGGTGTTGCTCAATGTGGTGCTGATCCCGCTGACGTTCCTCCTGGATGTCAGCCGGGTCGAGCGAGCATTGCTGATAGCGGTATGCCTGTTGGCGTTGATTGTCGAGCTGCTTAACTCGGCCATTGAAGCGGCGATCGATCGAATTTCCCTCGATTTGCACCCGCTGTCAAAGAACGCCAAGGACATGGGCAGCGCCGCACAGTTTGTGGTGCTGACCCTGATTGCCGTGGTGTGGGCGGTGATTCTGCTTTAAGCGATCGCAGGCAGAACAATTTCGTCGCTGCGCTGAACCCCGGCGGTAAAGGCGCGGCACAGCTCCAAAAATTCGCGCATGGCGGAGGTTTGATACTTCTTCTTGTGCCAGATAAAGAAAAACTGCCGCGCCAGATCCAGGTCAGGGGTTTCGACCGCCACCAGGCTGCCGCGACGAAAAGCATCACGCAGTGCCAGGCGCGAGATACAGCCGATGCCCAAGCCGGACTCAACGGCCCGCTTGATTGCTTCGGTGTGTTCCAGCTCCAGGCGAATGTTAAGCGCGCTTTGATGATGGCGCATGGCTTGATCGAACGTGAGGCGCGTGCCCGAACCTTGTTCACGTAAAATCCAGGCTTCGCGGGTGAGTTCTTCGAGGGTGGCATGCCCACGGGCGGCCAGAGGGTGTTGAGGGGCGCAAAAGACCACCAGCTCGTCTTCAACCCAGCTCTGAACGTCGATGTCCGGATGGCTGCAGTCGCCTTCGATTAGACCCAGATCAATTTCATAGTGAGCAACTTGTTGCACGATATGAGCAGTGTTCTGGACAATCAGTTTGACCTGGCTTTCCGGGTGAGCCTGCATGAAGCTGCCGATCAGCAAGGTCGCCAGGTAATTGCCAATCGTCAGGGTCGCGCCGACGGTCAGTGAGCCGAAGCCGGACTTGCCGTTGAGCAGGTCTTCGATTTCCTTGGCCTGGTCCAGCAAGGCGACGGCCTGTGGCAATAACTGCCGACCCAGGGCGTTGAGGCTTAAGCGCTTGCCCGCGCGATCGAACAGTTGGCAACTGGTCTGGCGCTCCAGTTCGGTGATTGAGGTACTGGCTGCCGATTGTGAAAGGGCCAACAAGCCTGCCGCACGGGACACGCTCTCTTGTTGGGCGACGGTAACGAACACCTGGAGTTGTCTGAGAGTAAATCGCATATCGATATAACCGATAACCCTTATCTTAATAATTCAGTTAACAGATATTGTCGTCGCCATTAGAATGCTGTGCAATTGCGCTCATAGTCAGCGCTGGCGAATTTAGGAGCCCCGTACATGAGCAACATGAACCACGAACGTGTCCTCAGTGTTCACCACTGGAACGACACCCTTTTCAGTTTCAAGTGCACCCGTGATCCGGGCCTGCGCTTTGAGAACGGTCAGTTCGTGATGATCGGCCTGCAACAGCCCAATGGCCGTCCGCTTATGCGCGCCTACTCCATTGCCAGCCCGAACTGGGAAGAGCATCTGGAGTTCTTCAGCATCAAGGTGCCGGATGGTCCGTTGACCTCCCAGTTGCAGCATTTGAAAGAAGGCGACGAGATCATCATCAGCAAGAAGCCTACGGGTACGCTGGTGCTGGACGACTTGAAGCCTGGCAAGCATCTGTACCTGCTGAGCACGGGCACTGGCCTGGCTCCTTTCATGAGCGTGATTCAGGACCCGGAAACCTACGAGCGTTTCGAAAAAGTGATCCTGTGCCATGGCGTGCGTTACGTCAACGAAGTTGCGTACCGCGAGTTCATCACCGAGCACCTGCCGCAGAACGAATTCTTCGGTGAAGCGCTGCGTGACAAGCTGATCTACTACCCAACCGTGACCCGCGAGCCGTTTGAAAACCAGGGGCGTCTGACTGACCTGATGCGCAGCGGCAAACTGTTTAGCGACATCGGCCTGCCGCCGATCAACCCGCAGGACGACCGTGCCATGCTGTGCGGCAGCCCAAGCATGCTCGACGAAACCAGCGAAGTGCTGAACAGCTTCGGCCTGACCGTTTCGCCACGTATGCGTGAGCCGGGTGATTACCTGATCGAGCGCGCCTTCGTCGAGAAGTAAGCGTCGCTGCACAAAAAAGCCCGCGTACCTCAAGGTAGCGCGGGCTTTTTATTGTTGGCGACGACAGGACCTGTAGCAGCTCGCCTCGCAAGCTCTTGATCTTGGTGCTTAACCCTGGCTGGCTAAAACAACCTCAAGCACACGAATCACCCCCGGCTCCGGATAATGCCAGCGCACATCCAGATCCCAGAACTGCGCACCGTATTCACGCTCTGCAGTCGGCGTTTGGTAAGCCGGGCGTGGGTCTTGCGCCAGGCATTGCTCAATCAGCGCCACCAACGGTTCCTGCAAGCGCAACCCATGGGCGTGCGCCTCGTGCAGCGCTGAGTCAGCCCACTGCACGGGGATTAGCACCGGCGCCGCGCTGGCCATGCTGTTGCTCGCACTGCTGATAATGTCGGCGTAGGGCACATACGGCTTGATATCGAGAATCGGCGTCCCGTCGAGCAGGTCAATGCCCGAAATGTGCAAGCGACCGGCTTCGACCTTATCCAGTTTGACCACCGACTGGCCAATGCCATTGGGCCGGTGAGTCGCGCGGGTGGCAAACACCCCCATGGACTTATTGCCGCCCAGGCGTGGCGGGCGCACCTTGAGCCGGGGCTTGTCTTCCAGTGCCTGGTGAAACACAAACAACAGCCAGACATGACTGACCTGCTCCAGGCCTTGCACGGCATCGCCTTGGTCAAAGGGCGCAACCAGCTCCAGAACACCCCGGGCAGCGGGTGCCAGTTGGGGTTGTCGCGGAATGGCGAACTTCTCCTTGAAACAGGAGCGCACAAAGCCGACAGGCGAGACGGTGTAAGTCATGTGTTTGTCGCCGTATCAGCCACGAACCCGCAGGGTTAGCCCCTTCAGGAAGTTACGCAGCAACTGATCGCCACAGGTGCGGTAGTTGTTGTGGCCGAATTTGCGGAACAGGGCGCTCAGTTCTGGTTTGGACACCGGGAAGTCAACCGACTTGAGGATCGCGTGCATGTCGTCCTCTTTGAGTTCGAACGCCACGCGCAGTTTTTTCAGGATGATGTTGTTGGTCACAGGCAGTTCAACCGGCTGCGCTGGACGGCTATCGTCCTTGCCGCGCTTGAAGATCACCAGGCCATCAAGAAAGTGCGCCATGACGTTGTCCGGGCAGCGAACAAAGCCTTCTTCTTCGTCTTTTTTGAGGTAGGTTTCGATGTCAGCTTTGGTGACGTCCAAACCGCCCAGTTTGATGATCTCGACAACTTTGTTGTCGCTGATGTCTAGCATGTAGCGCACGCTGCGCAGTACGTCGTTATGAATCATGTGGGTAATCCTGATAATCAGCAGTGAGCACCGCAGGCAAGGCTGCGGTGTCGAAATAGGTGGGCGCGGCCGTGTTTAGAACTTTTCTTTGGCCGTCATGTAGCGCCATTGGCCAACGGGCAGCTTGCCCATCGACACGCCGCCAATGCGAATCCGGCGAATCGAAATAACGGTGAGGCCTACGGCCTGGCAGAACAATGCAATCACGCCCGGTTGCGGGTTCTTCATGGCAAAGCGTAGGCGGTTTTCACTCTGCCAGCTGGCTTTGACCGCAGGCAGCTCGCGACCTTTGTAGGTCAGGCCGTGGTTGAGCCGGTTGAGGCCGTGGGGAGCCATCTCGCCCGACACTTCGACCACGTACTCCTGCTCGATCTTGCTGGCATCGGCGGTCAACTTGCGGACGATTTTCCAGTCCTGGGTAAATACCAGCAAACCGCTGGCGTTGGCTTGCAGCTCGTTGCCCACGCTCAAACGCAAAAAGTGACCTTTAAGCGGGCGTTTGCCGAAGCGGTGCTCTTCGCTCAGGGTTTGTGGGCTGAGCAGTTGCATGGCGCTGTCAGTGTCCAGGCCCGCCGGTGCGTTGAGCAGCAGGGTCACAGGCTCTGGCGCTGTGGCCTTGGCGTGCGGATCAAGTTCGACCTTTTGCTGGTCGACCTTGAATTGCGGTTCGTCGATGACTTCGCCATCTACCGTGACCCAGCCACCTTCAATGAACAGTTCGGCCTCACGGCGCGAGCAGCCGACGAGTTCGATGAGGCGTTTGGAGAGACGTATCGGTTCAGACATGACAGGGGCCGTAATGGAATTGGGCGGCTATTGTACCCGCCTGGCGCCGGTTAAGCCCGGCAACATTTGCCTTAACTGCGCGTCAGCGGCTTTTGGCGTTTGTAGCGCAGGTGCAGCAACGGATAAGGCTGGCCCAGGCCGTCGTTTTCGCAGCGCCCGACCACCTCAAAACCCTGTTTGAAGTAAAAGCCAATGGCTTGCGGGTTTTGTTCGTTAACGTCCAGCCTCTCGGCATTCAGCTCGTTGATGGCGAACAGGAGCAGGCATTTGCCGACGCCTTGGCCGCGGTAGTCAGGGTGAATGAAGAGCATTTCTACTTTGCCGGCGGCAACCCCGGCGAAACCTGCAATGCGCTTGCTTGTAGGGTCTTTGCAGCAAATCAGCATCACCGCATCCAGGTACTGGCTGATGACCAGTTGGCGCAGCAAGACAATGTAACTGTCGGGTAAAAAATCATGGGTGGCTCGAACGGACGCTTCCCACACCTCGGTTAATGCTTCGAAATCTCTGAGACGTGGCGTTTGGATGGCCCATTGTTGTTTCATCGTGCGTGTCTCCGACACTGATGATTGAGGAGCCTCCTAACAATAGCCGTAAAAAAAGCCCTGGCGCATTCGCGGCAGGGCTTTTTTAAGCGCAGCGTGTGGATTACAACGCTTCAGCCCACAAGTCGTACTCGTCGGCGTCGGTCACACGGCACATGATCTTGTCGCCCGGCTTGATGTCTTTCTCGGTGGCGATAAACACGTTGCCGTCGATTTCCGGGGCGTCGAAGAAGCAGCGGCCAACAGCGCCTTGCTCGTCAACTTCGTCGATCAGGACTTCAATTTCCTTGCCGATCTTCAGTTGCAGGCGTGCCGCACTGATAGCTTGCTGGTGCGCCATGAAGCGCTCCCAGCGGTCCTGTTTGACGTCGTCCGGTACGATGGCAGCGTCCAGCAGGTTGGCCGGTGCGCCCTCAACGGGCGAGTACTGGAAGCAACCTACGCGGTCCAGCTGTGCTTCTGTCAGCCAGTCCAGCAGGTACTGGAAGTCTTCTTCGGTTTCGCCCGGGAAGCCGACGATAAAGGTTGAGCGGATGATCAGTTCCGGGCAGATCTCGCGCCAGTTTTTGATGCGGGCCAAGGTCTTGTCTTCAAAGGCCGGGCGTTTCATGGCTTTGAGTACTTTAGGGCTGGCGTGCTGGAACGGGATGTCCAGGTACGGCAGGATCTTGCCGGCCGCCATCAACGGGATCAATTCGTCAACGTGCGGGTACGGGTACACGTAGTGCAGGCGAACCCAAACACCCAGTGTGCTCAAGGCTTCGCACAGTTCGGTCATGCGGGTCTTGACCGGCGCGCCGTTCCAGAAGCCCGTGCGGTATTTGACGTCGACGCCGTAGGCGCTGGTGTCCTGGGAGATCACCAGCAGCTCTTTAACACCGGCTTTAACCAGGCGCTGGGCTTCGTCCAGCACATCGCCCACCGGGCGGCTGACCAATTTGCCGCGCATCGAAGGGATGATGCAGAAGCTGCAGCTATGGTTACAGCCTTCAGAAATCTTCAGGTACGCGTAATGGCGCGGTGTCAGTTTGATGCCTTGTGGCGGCACCAGGTCGATCAGCGGATTGTGGTCCTGACGGGGCGGCACCACTTCGTGAACCGCGTTGACCACTTGCTCGTACTGCTGAGGGCCGGTCACGGCGAGCACGCTTGGGTGCACGTCACGGATGTTGCCTTCTTCGACGCCCATGCAGCCGGTCACGATGACCTTGCCGTTTTCCTTGATGGCTTCGCCGATGACTTCCAGCGACTCGGCCTTGGCGCTGTCGATAAAGCCGCAGGTGTTGACCACCACAACGTCGGCGTCCTGGTAGGTGGAAACAACGTCGTAGCCTTCCATACGCAGTTGCGTAAGGATGCGCTCGGAGTCGACCAGCGCTTTCGGGCAACCCAAGGAAACAAAGCCAACCTTAGGGTTGGCTGGCGTGGTAACGGTGGACATGGCGAACCTCGGTATGTAGTGACGTTACATGCCCGTAAAGGCTGCACGACGAACGGGCGCTTGGAGTTTCTGCGCCTCTGATCAAAAAAAGTGCGCAATTTTAGCTATGGTGAACGCACTTGACCAGCGTTATACGGGGATTTACGACGAGTGCTGCGCTATGCTGCGCGCCGTTGCGAAACCCGCTTTTTAACGAAGCTGATTTCGTAGGTAAAAGTCGTGGCTTACAGTCAGAAAATCAGAGCATGCTGCACACCAAATGCGGTGCTCGCCATTAAGAAACACGGTCCAAAGTCGTAGGAGTGGTTAATGGGGCATGTCAGTAGTCCGGCAACAGAAGACGGTCACTCAAAGGCAAAACCTATCGGAATGCTGGTTGCCGCGGTTGGCGTGGTATATGGCGATATCGGTACCAGCCCGCTGTACACCCTTAAAGAGGTGTTTACCGGCGGGTATGGCGTACAGGTTAACCACGATGGTGTCTTCGGCATTTTGGCGTTGATCCTGTGGTCGCTGATCTGGGTGGTCTCGATCAAGTACGTGCTGTTTATCCTGCGCGCCGACAACGAAGGCGAGGGCGGGATCATGGCCCTCACTGCGCTGGCGCGCCGCGCGGCTTCGCCTTATCCCAAATTGCGCTCGGTACTGGTGATTCTGGGGTTGATTGGCGCTTCGCTGTTCTATGGCGACAGCATGATTACCCCGGCCATTTCCGTGTTGTCGGCGGTTGAAGGTCTGGAGCTGGCGTTTGCCGGGCTGGATCGCTGGGTCGTGCCGTTGGCGCTGATTGTGCTGATCGCGCTGTTTTTGATTCAGCGTCGCGGCACGGCCACACTCGGCAAGCTGTTCGGGCCGATCATGGTGCTGTGGTTTGTGGTGTTGGGCGGCCTGGGGATTCATGGCATCGCACAGCACCCGGAGGTGCTTAACGCGCTGAACCCGGTGTGGGGCGTGCGTTTCTTTGTCTCGCACCCGGGCATGGGGGTGGCGATTCTGGGCGCAGTGGTGCTGGCGTTGACCGGTGCTGAAGCGTTGTACGCCGACATGGGCCACTTTGGACGCAAGCCGATTGCCCGTGCTTGGTTCATCTTGGTGCTGCCTGCGCTGGTGCTCAATTACTTTGGCCAAGGGGCTTTGCTTCTGGAAAACCCGGAAGCGGCACGTAACCCGTTCTATCTGCTGGCGCCAAGCTGGGCGTTGATCCCTCTGGTGGGGCTGGCCACGCTGGCCACCGTTATTGCCTCTCAGGCGGTGATTTCCGGGGCCTTCTCGTTGACCCGCCAGGCCATTCAACTGGGCTACATCCCGCGCATGCACATTCAGCACACGTCCAGTGCCGAGCAGGGGCAGATCTACATCGGCGCGGTGAACTGGTCGTTGATGGTCGGGGTTATTTTGCTGGTGTTGGGCTTTGAGTCGTCGGGCGCCCTGGCGTCGGCCTACGGTGTGGCCGTGACCGGGACCATGTTGATCACTAGTATTCTGGTGTCGGCGGTCATGCTCATGCTGTGGAAGTGGCCACCTGTGTTGGCGGTGCCGGTATTGGTCGGCTTTCTGCTGGTTGACGGCCTGTTCTTCGCTGCCAACGTACCGAAAATCGTCCAAGGCGGCGCCTTCCCGGTATTGGCGGGGATCGTGCTGTTTGTCCTGATGACCACCTGGCGGCGCGGCAAACAATTGCTGGTTGATCGTCTGGATGAAAGCGCGTTGCCGCTGCCGCTGTTTATCAGCAGCATCCGCGTTCAGCCGCCGCATCGGGTGCAAGGCACAGCGGTGTTCCTGACCGCCCGGCCGGACGCAGTGCCGCACGCGCTGTTGCATAACCTGCTGCACAACCAGGTACTGCATGAGCAAGTGGTCTTGCTCACCGTGGTCAACGAAGACACCCCGCGCGTGCCTGCGCAGCGGCGGTTTGAAGTAGATGCTTACGGTGAGGGGTTCTTCCGGGTCATCCTGCACTTTGGCTTTATGGATGAAACCGACGTGCCCGAGGCGCTCAAACTGTGCCATCTCGACGAGCTGGACTTCAGCCCGATGCGCACGACCTACTTCCTGAGCCGCGAGACGGTCATTGCTTCCAAGCTGGTGGGTATGGCGCGTTGGCGGGAAGGGTTGTTTGCCTTCATGTTGAAGAACGCCAACAGCAACTTGCGATTCTTTAACCTGCCGGTAAACCGGGTGATCGAACTGGGAACCCAGGTCGAGATGTAGCCAGTGCTGTAGCGATGTTAAAACACGGTAGGAGCGAGCTTGTCTCGCGATCTTTCAAGATCAAAAGATCGCGAGACAAGCTCGCTCCTACCGGGGTTGCATGTGTTACGGGGCAGTAGCCTGGTGCTTTTTGATCATGTCTACCAGGCGTTGAGCCAAGGCCGGGTAGTTTTCGTCAAAGTGATGACCGCCTGGCAGCTTGACGCTTTCGCCTACAGTCGTTTTGGCCGTGCAGCCGCTTTCGTCTGTCTCTTCGGCGCCATAGATGCACACCACTTTGTTGGCTGGCAGCTTGGACATCTCTTCGCCGGTATCGGCTTCAGCGCCTGCTTTGCCGAGCCAGCCATCAACGTGAATCTCAAAGCTGCCACTGCGGGCGAAGGCCAACAGGATAATCGCGTCTACGCGTTTCTGTTCGGCTTCAGGCAGGCGATTGAACGTGGCCGGCAGAACGTCTGCACCAAATGAGTAGCCGACCAGAACAAAGCGCTGGGTGCCCCACTTTTGACGGTAGTGCTGCATCAATTCAGTCAGGTCGGTAGCGCTTTGTTCCGGAGTCTTGTGCTGCCAGTAGTAACGCAGCATGTCGATACCGACCACCGGATAACCGATCTTGGCCATCTCGCCGGCCACATCACGGTCCAGGTCGCGCCAGCCGCCATCACCCGACAGGAACAGCGTCACGGTGCTGTTTTGCTGGCCTGCAGGCACTTCAACCACAGGCATGTTCAGCCCGCCGTTGTTGTCGCCGACCAGAATCTTGCGCAGTTCGTTGCTCAATACCTGAGGGAAGTGAATGTCATAGTCGCTGATGCTGGTCTGAGCGTTCGGCTGATCACGTACGAAAGCAGCGCTAGGGTCGTCAGGGTTGTCGTTCCAGGCCACCAGCCAGCTGCCGTGTGCGGCAGATTTAGGCACGGGCAGCGTGCAGCCAGGTTGCTCAAGCGCAAAACCCACCGACACGGCTTGGGCCTTGTCGTTGGTTTGCTCGGCCAGCCAGCGCCAGGCCAGGGTTGCGCCCGGGCCGATGCCGCTAACCAGCGTAGGCGGGCCTTTCAACTGCTGCAGTGCCGTTTGCAGGGCTTGCTGCTGCAGGGTGCAGTCTTCCTTGGGCAAAATGACCTGTACCAATTGCGCTTTGCCGCCACGGCTCAGCGCCGAGAGTTGAGCGTCAGTCAGGGCCTCTTCGGCCGGTGTTGCAATCACCACTTGGGCGCGCGCGGTCTGGCCAGGTGTCACTTTGGTCAGGGTCGAGCCATCGGCTTGGCTCAGGTGCTCAACCGTCGGCTCAGGGGCCGGGCGATTCCAGAACCAATAGCCGCCGGCTGCCAGCGCAGCCAGTATCACCAGAATTAACAGCAAAAAACGCCAGGAACGATGTTTCATTAACGTTTCACCAATCCAGTCAAGCCGCCTGCAATCAGGGCGGCGGTATCAGCCAGCGCTACCAGCGGGTCAAGTCCGGCAGGCACGGCCATATAACGAGGTTCCCAGTCGGGCTGGAATTTGTCTTTAAAGCGACGCAAACCCTGGAAGTTGTACAGGTGCTCACCGCGCTGGAACAGCATTGACCCTAGACGCTGAGTCAATGGCGCGCCACGACGGGGTTGGAGGCCAGACAATGGGACCATTCCCAGGCTAAAACGGGCGTATCCATGCTTTTTATAATGCTGAATCAGGCCGACCATCATGTACTCCATGGTCAGTTTCGGCGCTTGCGGGTGGGCACGCATCAAGTCGAGGCTCGACAGCTCATGGCTGTGAGTCTCAAGCAAGTTGGCAAAGGCCACGGGCTTGCCCTCAAAGCGGATGATGGCAACGCGGAAGTGCTTGATGTAATCCTCGCTGAAACGTCCGAGCGAGAAGCCTTTTTCCCGGACATTCTTGCCGGTCAGCCATGCATCGGAAATAACCTTCAGCTCATCCATCGGCGCTTCGCCCGGTTCATGGATCTCCAGCGACAGGCCGTCGCGGGTGCCGCGGTTCCAGGTGTAGCGCAGGTCTTTCATCTCTTTGCCCTTGGCATCGAGATCAAAGCGGTGCAGGTCAACCCGGGCTTCTTCGCCCAATTTGATCGCGGTCAGGCCGATGTCCATATAGAACGGCAGGTTCTCGGCGCGCACTTGATAAAACACAGGGCGGGCGTGGAAGGTGTCGCACAAGTCACGGAACTGCCAGATCAGCTCGGCGCGCTGTTGCGCAGGGCCGATGGGGTCATACAGCGCAACCAGGCTGCGGCCGCGGCGGGCGTACATCAAGAACGCGCTGTCGTCCGGGTGGAACAGCAAGGCTTTGTCGCCGGTCAGGGCCAGGCCGCCATCTGGCTGGTCTGAAGCCAGCAAGATCTTCTCGGCGCGTTCCAGTTCACTGGCATCCGGCAAGTGGATGGTAGGGCGCGCCGTGCGCAGCAACCAGGTCAGGGCCACGATCACCAGCAGCACCGCCGCGCCCATCAGTGAGCGCAGGCCGCGTGGGGCATCCGAGTCGAGGGTGAATTGCCACCACAGTTGATGGCTGTATGGCACATCCTGATAGGCAAACAGCAGCAACCACACCGAAGCGCCAAGTACACAGGCACTGGCTACCAGATAAAGCGGTGAAAACGGCAGCTCGGTCAGACGGCTCGGGCGATAGAACGAGCGGCGGAACAGGCCCAGTAAGCTTGCGGTCAGGACCAGAATGCACGCCTCTTCCCAGTCGAAGCCTTTAAGCAGAGACAGTACGGCGCCGACCAACAACAGGATCGTGGTCAGCATCCAGGCCGCCGACAGTCGACGACGCAGGCCTTGAGCCAGCAGCAGGCAGAGCACGCCGATCAAGCTGGCACCGAAGTGCGAGGCGTCAATCAGGCGGTGAGGGATCAGAAAGCCGATGTGCTCAAGGCGGGTATCGATTTCCGGAGTAGCCCCGGAAAACAGCAGAACCACGCCCGACATGAATACCAATACCGCCAGAATCGGCGCAGCAAGGCCGGAGGCCACGCGCAAGCTTTGGCGTGTCTGAATCAGGCGTTGGGCTTCATTGATCAGTAGCATCAGGCAGGCAAGCAGCAGCGGCAAGATCACGTAGATCAAGCGATACAGCAGCAGCGCGGCGGCCAACGGTGCGGCGCCGAGTTTGTCGGCGAAGGCGGCCAGCAAAATCGCTTCAAAAACCCCGACACCGCCCGGCACGTGGCTGAGTACACCGGCGGCCAGCGCCAGTAAGTAAACCAGCATGAAGGCGCCAAACGGCGGCGCTTCGGGAAGCAGCAAATACAGCACCGTGGCCGCAGCGGCGACGTCCAGCGCGGTAATCACCAGTTGCAGCAGGGTCAGTCGTGCACTTGGCAGGCGCAGGGTGCGGCGCCCCGCTTTGACCAGCAGGTTGTCCGGGATGGGTTGCTCGGGCAGGCGACGGCGATAAATGCCCAGCGCCAGCAAGCCAAACAACAACAGCACGGCGACTGAAATGGCCGCCAGGATGTAAACCGGAATATGCAGGGCAGCGGAAGCGGCAGGCAGGTTGCTTAGGGTTGCCAGGGCGGCAAGCGGTGGCAAAGCGCAGCCCAACGACAAGCTGGCGAACAGCGTCATGTGCGCGACTTCGGAGGCACCTACGCCATGGCGTGCGTACAAACGATAGCGCACAGAGCCGCCGGACAAGAGCGACAGGCCAATGGCATTGCCAATGGCAAAGGCGGTAAACCCGCCCAGTGCCAGGGTTTTGGGTGGCAGTTTGACGCCGGCATAGCGACTGGCAGACCACTCGTACCCAAGCAAAATCACAAAGCCGACAGCCGTTGCAGCCACGGCGCCGAGCAGGGCGGGCCTGGGGACGTCCATGATGGAGTCGTGCAAGGCGTAAAGGTCGAGTTCGCTGAGCAGATGGCGGCAGGCAATCAGGGCTATGGCAAACAGAAGCAGGGTGAGTGCGAGTCCAATAGGTTGGCGGTACTTGCTCAACAGGTCCAGTAAATGCAGGCGTTTGGCTGCAATCGGGTGGGCTGCTGAAGCGGGTTCTTTAAGTTCTGGCGAGTTATCGGGCATCAATCACCTCGTGAATCGTGCGCGATAGGATGGAGGCATAAACTCAAGTTACCAATCCTTTTGGTTAAAATATTTCAAAATACTGTCAACTGTTTGCCTGATGTTCAGGTTTGGCATGTGAAAAAAAGGTAATTGCTGCCGCTCAGCATAGACGAGCCAATCTTCAGATAGATGACAGAACCTTTAAGCGCAGGAGAGAAATACTTTTTGATCACGCACAAAAAAGGCCACTCTTTCGAGTAGCCTTTTTCGATGTTTGGTTGCGGGAGCCGGATTTGAACCGACGACCTTCGGGTTATGAGCCCGACGAGCTACCAGACTGCTCCATCCCGCGTCTGTGTGGGCGCATTCTACAGAGGCGCGCTGAGTTGTCAACCTTAAATCACCTAAGCGATTGAATTATCCGGTTTTAATCCCTTTCTCCTGATCACGGAAGGAGGGTGGAAAACACTCAGGCACAAAAAAGGCCGCTCTTTCGAGCAGCCTTTTAATGTTTGGTTGCGGGAGCCGGATTTGAACCGACGACCTTCGGGTTATGAGCCCGACGAGCTACCAGACTGCTCCATC
>NZ_WIVZ01000036.1:0-57116 GCF_009600325.1 Pseudomonas sp. FSL R10-2189 | reverse complement strand
AGCTTACATTTTCTAAGATCCTCGACTCCTTTTCCAGCCGGTCAGATTTTTTCTACACCCTTAAATGCGAAGAGCCCTATTCGGGGGCCTCTTAAAACCTGTGCATCAGGCCAGCCTCGCGCTTTCAACCCTTCAAGCACTTCATCTAATAAAAGGCCAATAGCATGAGCAGGGTGCTTCAACTCTGTGAGGTCATCAAGTTCAAGAGCCTCATTGACCAAGCGGGCACATAAATAAGCTTTAGATGAATGCATAACCATCCCTCATTCGAGCCACGGTAAATTCCCGTGAATACTTTACAAGGGTCCGAATCTAGATCAAATACGCACCTTCTCACAACGAAAATTAATAATAATACCTGAACAATATCTAACATCAGACATGGACTACATGCACTTCCTACACAAATAACCGAATAAACCTAAATAAGAATCTGAAAAGCGCGACAAGCAAAAACTCATTTTGGCATTGCTGGATGCTCACACACAGTTCAACGTAAAGGGCCAGCACGCAGACGCCAGCGTCATCATTTCAGGAGACGCTACACCCTACGCCATGATCGAAGAAGATATAAGCAACAACTTCATTTATTCAGCTGCTGAATTTTTCGAAGTTCATTACGCCCATATGAATACCCAGGCTGCCTGTCCTTTTCAGTTCAGCGGCCACATAACCATCTTTGGCATTCTTACTGTTCTTAGAAAGCACCCACTCTTACCCGATAACGATTTAAAACTGGCACTAGAGCAATTAACGCTGGATGTGGCACAACACACTGCACTCTTGACTGTTGAGCACAATACAATTACTTCATTTAAAGTTAATCATAGTGAACACATCACTTTGCTTGAGCGTGCGGCAGGCTCTAGAGGGTTGAAACTCACAGAATTTGCAGTCGGGGTTAATGATGCCATCGCCCCGTTTATTGATTACTCCATTAATTCCCAAATGAACGAGGGGATTGGCGGAATACATGTTGCTCTGGGCGATGGATCGTCGGGCTATCACATTGACTTTCTATGCCCGGGCGCGGTGTTCAAACCTGCGCCACCCCTGTAGCCGCTGCCTGCGGCTACAGGGGGGAACGGAGATTAAGAAGCCTGTTCCCGACGCTTTTCAGCCAGTCTGCTGCGGCTGTAGAGCACGATAATCGCGAGGATGGCGATGGCTTGTGCGCTGAGCGAGTAGGCGTCTGCGTGAATGCCGAGCCAGTCGAACTCGAAGAACGGCACAGGTCGTGTGCCAAAGATTCCGGCTTCCTGCAGGGCTTTGACACCATGGCCGGCGAAGACGACGGACAAGGCGCACAGCAGCGCGGCGTTGATGCCGAAGAACACGCCCAGTGGTAATTTGGCTGAGCCGCGCAGGATGATCCACGCCAGGCCAATCAGCAGCACCAGCGCCGTGGCACCGCCCGCCAGCACGGCGTCATGTCCGGCCGGGCCCGCTTGCAGCCACAGGGTTTCGTAGAACAGGATCACTTCGAACAGTTCGCGGTATACCGAGAAGAACGCCAGCACCGCAAAGCCAAACCGCCCGCCGCCGCTGACCAAACTGCTTTTGATGTAGTCCTGCCAGGCATCGGCATGGCGGCGGTCGTGCATCCACACGCCCAGCCACAGCACCATGACGCTGGCAAACAACGCGGTGCAGCCTTCGAGCAGTTCGCGCTGGGCGCCGCTGACGTCAATCACATAGGCGGCCAGCGCCCATGTGGCCAAGCCCGCGACCAGTGCCAGGCCCCAGCCGATGTTGACGCTGCGTACCGCCGATTGCTGGCCGGTGTTGCGTAAGAAGGCGAGGATCGCCGCCAGCACCAGAATCGCTTCCAGGCCTTCACGCAACAGAATCAACAAGCCCGAGATGTAGCTCAGGGACCAGCTCAAGCCGTCGCTGCCCAGCAGCCCGGCCGACTCTTTGAGCAAGGCTTTGGCCGCGTCCAGACGCTGCTCGACCTGTTCAATTGGCAAGCCGTCCTGCAGCGATTGCCGATACGCCATCAGGGCTTTTTCGGTGGTTTTACGCACGCTGCTGTCGACGTTGTCCAGCGAGCTTTCTACCAGCTCAAAGCCTTCCAGATACGCCGCTACAGACAAGTCGTAGGCTTGCTCACGATCGCCCTCGCGATAGGCCGCCAGGCTTTTGTCCAAGGTTTGGCTGGTGTAATCGAGCAACTGCGCCGGGCCGCGCTTGACCTGCGGCGGCTGCGCCCGTTGTGCGCGGAACGTGGCAGCGGCTTGCGGACCTTCTGCGGCCAGCACTTCGCCGGGGGTCTGACGGGCCAATTCAGCGAGGTCGTAGGTTTTGTCTGCTTTAGCCGCCGCTGGGTCTGCACTCAGGCCCGCCACATAGGTGGCCAGGTCCCAGCGCTGACGGTCGTCCAGTTGGTCGGCAAAAGCAGGCATGTCGGTGCCTTCAACGCCCAGCGCCAAGGTGTTGAAAATCGCGTAGAGGCTCAGGCGGTCAAGACGCGCAGCATCGCGCAGGTTGGCCGGTGGCGGGGTCATGCCCATGCTGGCCGGGCCGTCCCCGGCGCCGGTGGCACCATGGCACACCGAGCAATGCAAAGCGTAGAGCGGCTCACCGCGTGCAGGATCCGGGGTAATCACCGGCGCTTGGCTGACTTCGTAAGCGACCGCCAGCTTGGCCCCTAACTGGCGCGCTTCACGGGCGACCTTGGCGCCGTCTTCGCGCTGTTCAATGGCCGATTGCAGGGCCTCAACACCTTGTGCCAGCTCCGCACGCTCAGGGCGTTCAGGCAAGTCGGCAATCAGACCCTTGAGGACGGTGAGGAACTCTAACTGTTCGTGATACTCGGTTTCGTCGATGACTTTGCCGTCTTCGACCGTAGGCGGATAGTCCGCACCGATGTAGTCAATAAGGTGCAACGCTTGGGAAGCACCTTCTGGGGAATTGGCTGAAACAGCGAGGCTGCACAACGCGAGCACTGGCACCATCAGCCAGGCCAAACAGCGCGATCGGGCGGTCATTGAAAGATCCGGGTGGAAATGAGAAGTAACACATTGTTCACTTCCAATGACCGCGACTCAAGATGTTTAGGTGGTGGCGCGGTGCAACGTCGCCAGAAACCCTGCTGCACCCACGAACAAACCGGCAAAGGTGCGGTTCAGGCGGCGCTGCTGTTTGGGCGTGCGCAGCAGGCGCAAGACCTTGGACGCCAAGCCAGTGTAACCGGCCATGACGATCAGATCGACGGCGATCATGGTCACACCCAGGGTCAGGTACTGGCTCACCAGCGGCTCGTTCGGGTTCACAAACTGCGGCAGCACCGCGAGCATGAACACCAGCGCTTTGGGGTTGCTGACATTCACCAGAAAGCCACGGAACACCAGCGCCAGCGGTTTGCCGATGGGGCGGATGGCCGAGTCGTCGCTGAGGTCGGACGGCAAGGCACGCCATTGTTTAACGGCGAGGTAAACGAGGTAGGCCACACCAAACCATTTGATCGCGTAGAAGGCGGTGGACGACGCGGCGAGGATGGCCCCGACACCGGCGGCGACAATGAAGATTTGCAGGGCCAGACCCAGTTGCAGGCCCAGCGCATTCCAGTAGCCGCGCCAGAAGCCGTATTGCAGGCCGCACGACATCGACGCAATGGCACCTGCGCCAGGCGACAGGCTAATGACCCAGCAAGCAGCGAAAAAGGCCAACCACGTTTCCAGCGACATCGCACACCTCGGACAAAAACTGTAACAAGTCCTTAAGCTAATGCGCGGGCTGAAAATTGACCAGATGTTTTTGCGGATAGTGCGTGTAGGAGCGAGCTTGTCTCGCGATCTTTTTAAGGCCAAAAGATCGCGAGGCAAGCTCGCTCCTACAGAGGGTTGGGCGCCTTACAGATCGCCTTCGCGCCAGCGGCGCACGGAGCGCTGGAAGAACAGGCTGTTGGGGACTTGCACCATGCTGCTGCCACTGCCGGTTTCGGCAGGCTCAACCAGGGTGGTGTACAGCAGGTTGATGGCCACAACGCGCCCTTTAACCCCCGGCTTGTCGAGGGTGTCGAGCAACTCCACCACATCGCCAATGCGAAACGGCCCCACGGTGAAGATCAACACCGCGCACAGCAGGTTGGACAACACGCTCCACATGGCGAAGAAGGCAATCGCCGCCACCGCCACAAAGCCTGACAGCGCCGTCCACAACACCGTGGCCGAGACGCCCAGGCGTTCGAGGACGAAGATCACCGCGCTGCCCATGATGAACCAGCGCAACCCGCCTCGCAGCGGCAACAGCAACTGCGGCGGCAAGGGGTAACGCTCGCCCATGCGGGTCAGAAAACGTGCAACCCCGCGCTGCAGGAAGTACCCCGCCAGCAGGATCAGCAAGATCTGCACGCCGATCCACAGGGGCGCGATCAACTCGGCCGGTACGGGTAAGTTGAGCGACTCCATCAGGACAGGGCTTCCAGTTCGGCTTGCAAGGTCTCAAGCACTTCCAGGGCTTCCATCCAGCGTTCTTCAAGCTGGCCTTCGAGCACCTTGAGCTTGGCCTGATCGGCCAGCAACTCACGCAGCTCGTCTTTGCGCGCCGCCTCGTAGACGCCGCTGTCACCGAGGCTGGTCTCGATCCGGGCGAGCTTTTCAGTGACCTTGCCCAACTCGCTTTCGAGCTTGTCGGCTTCACGCTTGTGCGGTGCCAGTTGCTGACGCAACGCAGCCGCCGCCTGACGTTGAGCCTTTTTATCGGTCTTGTCCGGGTTGATTACGGTGTTGCTCACCGGCGCATTGCGCAGGCGGTAATCAGCCAGCCAACGGGCGTAGTCGTCGAGGTCGCCGTCGAACTCCTGGACTTTGCCATCGGCCACCAGCAAGAACTCGTCGGTGGTGCTTTTGAGCAAGTGACGGTCGTGAGACACCACTAGCACCGCACCACTGAACTCTTGCAAGGCCATTGTCAGGGCCAGGCGCATTTCCAGATCAAGGTGGTTGGTCGGTTCGTCGAGCAGCAACAGGTTCGGGCGTTCCCACGCGATCAGCGCGAGGGCCAGACGGGCTTTTTCACCGCCCGAGAAGTTCAGCACCGGCTCGTCGATGCGCGCCCCGCGGAAGTCGAACCCGCCGAGGAAGTCACGCAACACTTGCTCACGCTCGGTCGGCGCCAGACGCTGCAAGTGCAGCAACGGGCTGGCCTTGGAGTCCAGCGAGTCGAGCTGATGCTGGGCAAAGTAACCGACCGAGAGGTTTTCGCCACGGGCCAGACGCCCCGCCAGCGGAACGAGCTCACCCGCCAGGTTTTTGATCAGGGTCGATTTACCGGCACCGTTCGGGCCAAGCAAACCGATGCGGGCACCCGGCACCAGTTGCAGCTTGACCTTCTCAAGGATGGTTTTGTCGCCATACCCCAGGCGCGCGTCCGACAAGTCGAGCAACGGGCTGGAGAGTTTGACCGCTTCACGGAACACAAAGTTGAACGGTGAGTCGACGTGGGCCGCGCTCAGTTCTTCCATGCGTTCAAGGGCCTTGATCCGGCTCTGTGCCTGACGGGCCTTGGTGGCCTGGGCCTTGAAACGGGCGATGTAGCTTTCCATGTGCGCACGTTGCGCCTGCTGCTTCTCGTAGGCCTGTTGTTGCTGGGCCAGACGCTCGGCGCGGGCACGTTCAAAGGCGCTGTAACCCCCGCGGTAGAGGGTGATTTTGCGCTGTTCGACGTGAGCGATGTTATCGACCACGGCGTCGAGGAAGTCCCGGTCGTGGGAGATCAGCAGCATGGTGCCGGGGTAGCTTTTGAGGAAGTCTTCGAGCCACAGAATGGCGTCGAGGTCCAAGTGGTTGGTCGGTTCGTCGAGCAACAACAGATCGGACGGGCACATCAGGGCCTGGGCCAGGTTAAGGCGCATCCGCCAGCCGCCGGAGAAGTCGGCGACCGGGCGGTCCATTTGTTCGTTGGTAAACCCCAGCCCGGCGAGCATTTTGCGCGCCCTGGCATCGGCGGTGTAACCGTCGGCGCTGTCCAGTTCGGCATGCCAGCGGGCCTGCGCGGCACCGTCCTGGGCGGCCTCAGCCTGGGCAAGATTGGCTTGCACCTCGCGCAAGCGCTGGTCGCCATCGAGCACGTAGTCGATCGCAATGCGATCGAGGGTGTCGATTTCTTGCCGCATGTGGGCAATCCGCCAGTCGGCCGGTAGCAGACAATCCCCGGAATCAGGCGTCAACTCACCCAGCAGCAAGGCGAACAAAGTGGATTTACCGGCGCCATTGGCGCCGACCAAACCGGCTTTGTGGCCGGCGTGCAGGGTCAGCTCGGCGTCTTCTAGCAGACGCTGAGGGCCACGCTGTAAAGTCAGGTTCTGAAGTCGGATCATAATGGCCGCGGAGTCTACCAGCTTCCCTCTCAACTGGCGCGAATTGCACTATGCAGACCGATCTGTGGAATTACTGTTTGAAGGTCTATGCCCTGCCCGGCATTGAGCACGCCTGTTTAAGCCTGCAAAGCCAGGGCCTGGATGTGTGCCTGCTGCTGTGCGCAGCCTGGCTGGAACACCGGCGTATCGCCTGCGATGAGGCGCGTTTTGAGTGCTTGCGGGACTGCGCTGAGCCTTGGCAACGCGACGTCGTGCAGCCCTTGCGCCAATTACGCACGCAATGGCGCGAAGCGGCCACGCACGATGACGAACTGTCTGCGTTACGCGGGCTGATCAAAGGGTTGGAACTGGAGGCAGAAAGGACGTTGTTGCGACGTCTGGAGGCGGCAACCCTGGGCTGGCTGCCTGCGCAATCGCAAGACGACTGCGACTGGCTGCAAAGACTGGTCAGCCGGGTTGAACACCCTGATCACGGCGCGCTGCAAACGCTGCGCGCCGCAATCAACCACGCTTAAGAAGCGCTGGTAGGGGTTGTTGCCGGCGTTGCGGGTGCCGCTGCAGCGGGTGCAGCCGCCGGTGTTGACGCTGCGGTTGCGGTGGCTGCGGTGGTTGCAGGCGCAGTCGCAGGTTTTGCCGCAGGCTTGGCAGCTGGCTTGGCGGCAGCTGGCTTTCTCACGGCTGGCTTGGCAGCGGGTTTGGCCGCAGGTTTAACCGCTGGCTTGGCAGGTGCCTTGGCCGCAGTAGAAGCCGGTTTGGCCGCTGCAGGTTTAGCCGCTGGTTTTGCAGCAGCTGGTTTTGCCGCTGCGGGCTTGGCCGCCGGGGTTCTGGCCGCTGGCTTGGCGGCTGCGGATGCAGGGGCTTTGGCAACAGCAGGTTTGGCGGCGGTAGGTTTGGCTGCAGGTTTTGCAGCAGCAGTGCGAGCTGTCGCTGGTTTGGCGGCTGGCGCTTTAGCAGCGGCCGGTTTGGCGGCAGGAGCTTTGGCAGCGGGTTTTGTCGCAGCGGTTTTAGCCGCAGGCTTGGCCGCTGCTGGCGCTTTGGCCGGTGCTTTAGCGGCAGGTTTAGCAGGCGCCTTGGCGGCAACCGGTGCTTTGGCCGCAGGTTTTTTCGCGCTGGCAGCAGGCTTGGCGGTGCGAGCCGTCAGGGCCTTGCCAACGGCCTCTTTAACCCGGCCAATGCCTTGGGCCAACTTGAGGCTTTCTTGAGCATCACGCTTGAGTTGCTGGATATAAGCGCGCGTTTCGGTTTGACGGTCTTTGAGCGAGTCCAGCAGTTGCTCAAGTTCTTTAACGGAAGACTTGGCTTTGGCTTGTGCCTTGGACTTGCCAGCGTGAGCGGCTTCTTGCAGTTTTTCACGCGCCTTGTGCAGTTTTTCCTGAGCTTTGCCGCGCTGTTTTTCAAGCTTGGCGAGCAACTTCTCAGCATCAGCCAGCGCTTGGGAACAGGCGCTTTCCAAATGCTCAAGCAGGCTGCCTGAGAGTTGTTGGAGCAAGTGCAACGGCGTATTAACAGACTTCTTGTTGGCCGACATGGTTTACCTCCTGGCTGAAGTGAGTGCGGCTCATACTAGACCTCTGTAAGAACCGCCGCTAGATCATGTTGACACTAACCATAGCAGCGGGTTGCATAGCGCCGGAAAACTTGTGCCAGATCACTTTTTAGCGGCCTGTTCAGATAAATTTTTTGGCCACTTCTGCGTTTATTAAAGCCCCCGATATTTCCCCCAAACAATTGTGCTCGCACAGGCATAATCGCTGGCACTGAAGACCGGAGACTGCCCATGTCGCGTGCCCTTTTATTGACCTTGTTGTGCGTTGCCTGTTCGGCCCATGCAGCCCCGGCGCAAAGCCCGCAAGCCGCGCACGACCTGGCCTACAGCTTGGGTGCGAGCCTTGGCGAGCGTTTGCGCGAAGACGTGCCGCAGCTACAGATCCAGGCCTTGATCGACGGTTTGCGCAGCGCTTATGAAGGCAAGCCGTTAGCGCTGAGTGATGAAAAAATCGAGCAGATATTGGCTGCGCACCAGGCGCAAATCGACGCGCAGCCCGCTCAACCGCAGAGCGAAGTTGCCCTGAATGCAGAGCGTGACTTTTTATTAAAAGAAAAACAGAAAACCGGCGTTCGCGAGTTGGGCAACGGCATTTTGGCGACTGAACTCAAGGCAGGCGCTGGGGCAAAACCTGATGCTCAAGGTTCGGTGTACGTGAACTATGTGGGGCGTTTGCCGGATGGTACGATTTTCGATCAGAGCACCCAGCCACAATGGTTGCGCCTGGACAGCGTGATCAATGGGTGGCGCCTGGCGCTGGCGCAGATGCCAACCGGTTCGACATGGCGGCTGGTGATACCGTCCAATCAGGCGTACGGGGCTGAAGGCGCAGGGGATTTGATCGCACCTTACACACCGCTGGTGTTTGAAATCGAGCTGCTGAAGGTGCAATAAGACAACTATCTGTAGGAGCGAGCTTGCCTCGCGATCTTTTAGAAGATCAAAAGATCGCGAGGCAAGCTCGCTCCTACCGAATGGGGTATCAAGCCTGGGCGGCTTCTTTCTGTTTGTGCGCGCTGTGCAGCACTTCGATCAAACAGTCTTCAAGCTCAAAACGCTCGTCGAGCAAGGCGCCGAGTGTTTTGAATTCGCTGGCGAGTTTATCGCAATCCGGGCGATGCGCTTTGCCGTCGCAGTGGTCGTTAAAGGCCAATGCTGCTTCGGTAATGACGTTGATTCGGGGGTAGATGGTCTCTGCCAAGGCAAGCCCGCGCTCATCATTGAACGCTTTCGCTTCCTCGTTGAGCTGCTCATAAATTTCGAAGTGGCCTGCAGAAACGTAATCAACCAGCAGTTGGCAGAACTCTTTTTGAGGCCCGCGCTTGGGGTTGCGCTGCTGATCAATGACAGCCGCATACGCGCTCACAAGCTTACTGCGCTCATGCAACCAGCGGTCTACCAACTGGTGAACACCGTTGAAGCGTTCCTGAGCACTCTTACATCTTTCGAGCATGATGATCTCTCTTCCCTAGTGGGCCCATGCCACCCGACTGAGCCGGGCCTGTGTGGACCAAAACCTGTGCAGATACACCGGCAATGGGCGATATAACTCCAACAATGCGTGCGGGCCAGATTATGCCCGCCAAGCAACTGCTTCAAGGTACGCACGAGAGAAAGTTCATACAAGCGTTTAATACGAAGTGCTACTTCTGGTCGCAGGACCGGGCTTTTTACGCGGTAAGAAATAGCGCACCCACTGGAACAGACTCAGCGCCGCCAAACCTGCAAACGCCAGCATGCTCAGCTCGGGGATGCTCAGGTCAAAGAGTGTCCACTGGATATGCGCGCAGGCTTCGGTCCCGCGGTAGACCGACGTAAACAGATCGCCCAGTGACAGGTTGTTCCACAGGTGCGCCAAATCTGGCTGACAAATCATCAACTGCTGCGCCGGTAATCGCTGATAAAGCACTTGGCAGGTGGCACTGGCCAAACCCGCCAGAGCCAGCAGCATGGCCACCATTGAGTAAGCCAGTACGCCGACGGCACGCGGCGCATGGACAAAGGCGATCAGGTTGACCCCACAAAAAGCCAGTAACAGATAGCGTTGCACCAGACAGAGCAAACAGGGGCTCAGCCCGGGCCCGTACTCCAGATACAGAGAGGCGCCCAGCACCGCAGCACTGGTAACCAACGCCAAAAGGAATATGAAACGTGAGCAGGCCAACAACATGGCTTTTCCGTAACAAAATAGACAGGCGGGTACGGTAGAGGAAAGCCAATAGCCCTTTCAAGGCCAGCCAATACGGATACTTCCGTAAGCTTGTAGGGAATCACCAACAACAGCTGAAAGCCTTTAGTGCATGCAGTGTACGAAATTTCTTGGCGTGCCTAAAAAGCGGTCCACCCCTGTGAAAACGGTCAATGACGGTTCCCACAGGGGGTGTTTACAAAACGCTCTATTGCGGTAAGGGCAGCGCCAGCAAACGTTCATCCAGCAAGTTCAGGCCTTCCTGAAACAACTGGTTGCTGCGCGCCGTATCACCCAACTGGGCCAAGAGCCGTGCTAGCTCTGCACAGGTTTCTGGGTTGCGCTCAAGCTTGAGACTGCTTTCAAAGTAGTCCCGCGCCTTGCCCCACAGGCTGTTCTGCAAGCACAGGCGGCCCAGGGTCAGCAGCAAGCTGGCGTCCGCCGGGTGCGCCTTGAGCCAACCTTCTGCGGTCTGCAATTGCTTGACCGGGTCGCTGCCACGCAGCAAGCCATACAGGCGCACCAAGTGGCTGTCGTACGTGCGCTTGAGCGCACCGCGCACCACTTCTTCGGCCTCGGACTGTGCGCCCAGGCGACGCAATTGCTCGGCATAAGCCAGTACCAGAGTGGGCTCCTGACGCTGTGCCGAGGTCAGTTGCTGCCAGGCCAGAGTCAACGATTGCAGCCCGGCCTCGCCCCCCGTGTCGCGTTGCGCCGCCAGGCCAAGGTTTTGCCCCCAGGCGCGGCGTTCAAGTTCAGCCAGCTCCTGGGCAGGCAAGACTTTGTCTTTACGCAACTCAGGCAGCAGGCGGATCAGGGCCGACCAGTCGCCGCGCTGCTGGTGCAGGCGCTGAAGCTGGCGCAGCACCTGCACATTATGCGGATGGCGTTCGTGCATGGCCTGCAAGGTGTTGAGGGCGCCTTCGGTGTCTGCGCGATCAACTTGCAGTTGCGCATGGTTGAGGGCAATCGCCAGTTCGGCCTGGGGCTGACGCTCAAGGGCGCGCTCAAGCAGGCTGTCGCTTTCTTCGTAACGGCCCTGCTCATTGGCCGCACGCGCGGCACCGAGGTAGAACAGCAACGGTTGGCGCTCGGCTTCTGCGGCGCGGGTCAGGTGCTTTTGCGCGCTGACCCAGCGGCCCTCGGCCAAGTCCATCTGGCCTTGCTCGATCGCCAGTTGAATGCGACGGCTGCGGTTACGCCGTGACCACGGGTTGACCAGGCCAGTCGAGACGCTGAACAGCTCAACCAACAGTTTGATGCCCCAGATCACCAGCCACAGGATCACCAGCACAGCCAGAGACGCCCACAGGCTGGATTCGTAGCGGAAGTTTTTGTAAGCCACCAGCACGTAGCCTGCGTCCTCGGAGATTGCCAGACCGACGCACGCAGCGGCCGCAATCAACAAGAACACAATCACATACAGACGCTTCATGGGCGGGCCTCCTCGGCCGGTTTGGCCGCCGCACGACCCGGTTCGTCAGCCTCGACATGCCGACGCTCAAGGTAGGCCTGCATCGCACTCAAGGTGCCCGCCAGGTCCGGCGTCTTGACCGTGACCGGCTGTTTGCTCAGCTCAACCACTTGCTCCAGCATTTTTTTGCTTTGCGCGTTGTCCTGGTTGAAGTTGCCTTTGAGCACCTCTTGCGCCTGCGCCAAGGCCTGGGTGTAGACCGAGGCCTGGCCGTTAAGCGCAGCCCACTGCGCTTGCTCCAGCGCCAGGCTCAAGGCCAGACGCACTTGGGTCAGGCTTTGCCCTGCCAGCAACGGCCGCACGTTTTTGTCGGCATTGAAGTCGATGCGGATGTAATGGGAGATTTCATCCCACCATTGCTCCCAGCGGCTTGCCCCGTCGCCATCGGCGGTCAGGCCCAGCAATGAGTCACCGGAGTCCTTGAACTCGGGCGCCAGCGCGGTGAGTTGCGACACTTGATCACGCAAGGCCGCCAACTGCAGGAACACACCCGTGCGGTCCGGCTGTTCGACGCTGCGCAAAGCGGCGAGGCTCTTGGCCAGTTGCTCGCGGGCAGCGAACGAACCCGGATCATTCTGCTCACGCAAAATATCATCGGCGCCCTGCACCAGCGCCTGGGCGCTGCTGATGTCTTGCAGCGCTGACAAGCGCAGGCTGGCCAGGCGCAACAAGTGCTCGGCCTCGGCCAGACGCCAGTCTTTGCGGCTTGCCCCCAGCACGGTCTCAAGGCGTTGATTCAAGCGTTGCTGATCGCCTTGCAGTTGCACCACCAATTGACGCTGGTTATCCAGGTCGTTGGCCGAAGGCAACTGGTTGAGCCGCGTCAGCAGTTGCTGCTCACTTTGTTTGATCGACAGCGTTTGTGCGCCCAGCGCCTGCACTTCTGCCAATTGCTCGGCAGTGCTGGCTTCCAGATGGCGCATCTGCCATACCGCCCAACCGCCGACCGCGATGCCGGCAGCGCCGAGCAACAGCGCGAAGGCGGCCAGACCATTGCCCCGGCGTTCAGGCTTGATGACAGGTTTTTCAACCGGCGCTTCTGGCGCGGGCTGCACGTGTTCTTTTGGCAAGACTGTTTCGCTCACGTATCCATCCTTTGCGTTAGAAAGCAGGTACGGGATGTGCCCGTAGCGCCGCCAGCAAAGCCGTAGCGCTCGCGCCACGGCAATCCACAACGTTTTTGGCCCCGGCATCGCGCGCAATCTGCGCAACGCGAGGGCTTGGAACAAACAATGTCATACCACTCAGTTGGGGCCAGGCATCACCTGCCAACTGCTGCAAATGTTCAAACCCCTGTCCACTGCTGACCACCAGCGCGTTCAGGCGTTCCGCTTTTATGCGTTCAAGCAGTGTGTGAGCCGGGTAAGACGGCAGCGTCCGGCGATACAGTTCGAGGTAATCGACCTGCGCGCCCAGCTGGCGCAGGCGCTCGGCGAGCATTTCCCGCCCGCCCTCGCCGCGCACGATCAGCACCTTGGGCTCGCTGCACGTCACCGCTTGGGTAAACGCGGGCAACGCCAGCAAGGCCTCACTGTCATCTGCGGATAAAGGGTAGCTAACATCCAGGCCATGCTCGGCGAGAATCTGCGCAGTGGCGGCACCCACACTGAACCACGGCTGCTCAGGCGCTTGCGGCCAATACTGGCTGACCCACTGCACGCCCAGGCGCGCAGCGGGCTTGCTGACCACAATGACCGCGCAATAGCGGTCCAGGTGGGCGACCATCTCGCGCTGGCTTGCGCTCAATGCTAGCGGTTCGATGGCCAGCAGCGGCAAGCGGCTGCTGAACACACCCACAGTGGCCAGCTCGTTCGCGAGTGCTGCCGACTCCTCAGCGGGTCGGGTCAGCAGCAGGCGCCAGCCTGTCACTCGTGACCCGCCTCGCCGTAGACTGCTTTAAGAATCTCACCGGCGCCTTGTGCCAGCAGGTCTTCGGCGACCTGCACACCCAACGCTGTCGCCGCACTGTGCGGGGCACGTGCGTCGGCGCTCAGCAATGTGCCACCGGCGGGCTCACCGACCAGGCCACGCAGCCAGATCTGCTCGCCTTCCAGCACGGCATAGCAGGCGATGGGTACTTGGCAGCCGCCATTGAGGTGTTTGTTGAGCGCGCGTTCAGCGGTCACGCGCACTGCCGTGTCGGCATGGTGCAGCGGCGCCAGCAACGCGTGAATTTCGTGGTCAGCGCTGCGGCATTCAATGCCCACGGCACCCTGCCCACCGGCTGGCAGGCTGTCTTCGACACTGATCGCCGAGGTGATGCGGTCTTCAAAGCCCAAGCGGATCAGGCCCGCAGCGGCGAGGATGATGGCGTCGTATTCACCGGCGTCGAGCTTGGCCAGACGCGTGTTGACGTTGCCGCGCAGAAAGCGGATTTCGAGGTCTGGCCGACGGGTCAGCAACTGAGCCTGACGGCGCAGGCTCGACGTGCCGACCACACTGCCGGCCGGCAAGGCTTCGAGGCTGGCAAAGGTAGTGGAGACAAAAGCGTCACGCGGGTCTTCGCGCTCGCAAATGCAGAACAGACCGAGGCCTTCAGGGAAGTCCATCGGCACGTCCTTCATGGAGTGCACGGCGATGTCAGCTTCGTTTTCGAGCAGGGCGGTTTCCAGCTCTTTGACGAACAGACCCTTGCCGCCGATTTTCGACAGCGGCGAGTCCAGCAGCTTGTCGCCACGGCTGACCATCGGCACCAGCGTCACCACAAGACCTGGGTGAGCCTGCTCTAAACGGGCTTTGACGTATTCGGCCTGCCACAGAGCCAGGGCGCTTTTACGGGTAGCGATGCGGATTTCGCGAGAGGACATGGATCAATCCGTACTGAAAAGATACGGCTGATAATAACAGCTCAGCCAAAACAGCTTTGACTTGTATCAGAAAGTACGTGGCCGTTTAAGCCAGGAGCAGGCCATCCGTTATAGGAGGGCGAATAAATACCGCGTGGGAGCGGGCTTGCTCGCGATGGCATCGACCCTATGATTCAGGCATACCGCGCCGCCTGAATCGCGAGCAAGCCCGCTCCCACCACAATGACCATTTGCCGTGTCAGAGCTGCTGCATCATTTTGCGCACGCCCGCCACGTGGCGGCGGCTCACAATCAGTGCATCGCCATTGAGCCCCTTGAGGAACAACTGAAAGTGCCCCAGCGGGGTACGTTGCAGGCGTTCGATACGGTCACGCGCCACCAGCGCGTTGCGGTGGATACGCACAAAGCGTTCACCGAATTCGTCTTCGAGGGCTTTGAGGGGCTCATCGAGCAACACTTCGCCGCCCTCGTGACGCAAGGTCACGTATTTATGGTCAGCGATGAAATAAATCACTTTGTCGATAGGGATGAGTTCAATGCCTTTTCGGGTTCTGGCACTGATGTGGCTGCGCGGCCCGCTGCCCGTTTGCGCGGCAGGCCGAGTCAGGGCCGCCAGTTGCACACGGTTAGGCCGGTGCGCGTCTTTCAAGGCCGCAGTAAGGGCCTCGGCGCTGACCGGCTTGAGCACATAGCTCACACCGCTGTCTTGCAGGGCCTGAACAGAGAACTCGTCAGGCGTTACGCAAAACACCACGGCGGGTGGCAATTCGCGCTCGCATAATTTGGCAGCGACCTGCAAACCGTCGAGGCCCGGCATCTGGATGTCCAGAAGTACGACATCGGGCTTCAGGCTTTCGATCAGGCTCAGAGCCTCTTCGCCATGAGTAGCGGCGGGCTCCAGCGGCGTATAACCCCCAACAGCATTGAGCAAACGGCTCAAGTGCTCTCGGGCCAAGGTTTCGTCATCAACGATCAGGACATTCATATAGCGCTGTATTCCTGCGTGAGTCTCGCACAAGGATAGCGTAGACAGGTGAAGTGACGGCTGTCACAGCGATCCACGCTAAGACTAGCGTGAAGGCCAAAAAGTGCCGCAAGTCGCACAGCAAAATTCACCTGTGTCTGTTGCTCGATTTAATACCGGATGCGTCCAACAAGCTACAAAGACCTGCAAAGACTGCTCCATACGACCAACTGTAGACGGTTGCCAAGACGAATGGGGCCAATCTATACAATTCGTTTCGGTATTTTGTTTATACCTCAAATCCGTTAAAACCTGCCGACCTGCGTCAACGCCTTGAATGGCAACCCTGTTATGATCCGCCATAACTTTTTATGTACTCCCCCTCAGCCGATTACGAGCGAATCCATGAGCACCGACAAGACCAATCAGTCCTGGGGCGGCCGCTTCAGTGAACCCGTCGACGCCTTCGTTGCGCGCTTCACTGCCTCGGTCACTTTCGACCAGCGCCTTTATCGCCACGACATCATGGGCTCTGTGGCCCACGCCACCATGCTGGCCAAGGTCGGTGTGCTGACCGATGCAGAGCGCGACAGCATCATCGACGGTTTGAAAACCATCCAGAGCGAAATCGAGGCCGGCACTTTTGACTGGCGCGTCGATCTGGAAGACGTACACATGAACATCGAAGCGCGCCTGACAGACCGCATCGGCGTGACCGGTAAAAAGCTGCACACCGGGCGTAGCCGTAACGACCAGGTCGCTACCGATATTCGCCTGTGGCTGCGTGATGAAATCGACCTCATCCTGGCTGAAATCACACGCCTGCAAAAAGGCCTGCTGGAGCAAGCCGAGCGCGAAGCCGAGACCATCATGCCGGGCTTTACGCACCTGCAAACCGCTCAACCGGTGACCTTCGGGCATCACATGCTGGCCTGGTTCGAGATGCTCAGCCGCGACTACGAGCGTCTGGTCGACTGCCGTAAACGCACCAACCGCATGCCGCTGGGCAGCGCCGCACTGGCGGGCACCACCTACCCGATCGACCGTGAGCTGACCGCGCAACTGCTGGGCTTTGACGCCGTGGGCGGCAACTCGCTGGACAACGTCTCGGATCGCGATTTCGCCATCGAATTCTGCGCCGCCGCGAGCATTGCGATGATGCACCTGTCGCGCTTCTCCGAAGAGCTGGTGCTGTGGACCAGCGCGCAGTTCCAGTTCATTGATCTGCCCGACCGCTTCTGCACCGGCAGCTCGATCATGCCGCAAAAGAAAAACCCCGACGTGCCAGAGCTGGTACGTGGCAAAAGCGGCCGCGTGTTCGGTGCCCTGATGGGCCTGCTGACCCTGATGAAAGGCCAGCCATTGGCCTACAACAAGGACAACCAGGAAGACAAAGAGCCGCTGTTCGATGCCGCTGACACCCTGCGTGACTCGTTGCGTGCGTTTGCCGACATGATCCCGGCGATCAAGCCCAAGCACGCGATCATGCGTGAAGCGGCGCTGCGCGGTTTCTCGACGGCAACCGACCTGGCCGACTACCTGGTGCGCCGTGGCCTGCCGTTCCGTGACTGCCACGAAATCGTTGGTCATGCTGTGAAATACGGCGTGGAAACGGGCAAAGACCTGGCCGAAATGAGCCTGGAAGAACTGCGCCAGTTCAGCGATCAGATTGAAGACGACGTGTTTGCCGTGCTGACCCTGGAAGGTTCGGTCAACGCCCGTAATCACATTGGCGGCACAGCGCCCGCCCAGGTGAAAGCGGCAGTGGTTCGCGGCAAGGCCTTGCTGGCCAGCCGTTAAACACTGCGCTTGTAGGAGCGAGCTTGTCTCGCGATCTTTTTAAGGTCAAAAGATCGCGAGGCAAGCTCGCTCCTACAGATTTACTTCTTGCTGCTAATCCACGCCAAAAACTGCGGCATGGCTGCGTCTTTGTCTGCCGCGATGCGTTTAACGTGCGGGTTTTGCTCAAGGTGCTCCAGCAGCGCCTTGGCGCCTGGCAGTTCGGCCAGCAGGTCCAGGCCGAAGACTTTCTTGCCCACGCCACAGGCCAGGCTGACGCTGTACAGGAAGTAAATGTCCGCCACGCTCAGGGTGTCGCCCGCGACATACGGTGCGAATGTTGCCTGACGCGCCAGCGACGCAATGCCGTGCAGCAACTCAGCCTTGGCTTTGGTCTTGATCGCCTCAGGGACTTGCGTGCCGAAGAACGCTTCGGCATAGCACGTACGGGCTGGCAACTCGATGTACAACTCGATTTCTTTGGCGATGGCCAAGACTTGGGCACGCTCAAAGGGATCGGTCGGCAGCAGTTTGGGGCCCGGCTGGGTCTGCTCGATGTAGTCGAGGATCACGCTGGTTTCGTTGACGTAGCCCTGCTCGACGCCCAGTACCGGCACTTTGCCGCAAGGGCTGACCACCAGCGCTTCGGGGGTTTTGCCGGCAAAAAATGCGACCTCTTCAAACGGCAGGCCCTTTTCCAGCAGCGCCAGCTTGACCATGTTGTAGTAGTTACTGACGGCGAATCCATAAAGCTTGAGCATCACAAAGCCTCCAGGCCATGTTGGGGTTGGCAGCAGCTGTTATAGAGCTTCGCCGCTAAGCTGACCAGCAGCATCATTGCGCTGAATACCGCTAAACTGCCGGCCTTACCTTAAGGAGCCTGCCCATGAGCGAGCCAACTGATATCGACAACGACGAAGAAGAATTCGCAGAATCCACCCTGACCCAGGCAATTGAAAACCAGATCGAAAGCGACAACCCGCCCGCGGCCAAGGCCACCTTCAATAAGCTGACCCTGGTCGGTTACGAGCGCGAAGAGATTTTGAACTTGATGGCCCACGTACTGGCCATCGAGATCGACGCGATGCTCGACGAGGACCGCGCGTTCAACACCGAGTGGTACGAAGCAGCCCTTCGCGCACTGCCTGAGCTGCCACCCGAGAAAGCCTGAGGCAGCGCTCAGGTGCGAATGGCGGGCGCCCGCTGCCAGTCCAGCTCGCTGGCAGGCACCGGGCGACCAAACCAGTAGCCCTGGCCCAGATCGCACTTGAAGTCGAGCAGGAACTGCGCCTGCTCGATGTGTTCGATGCCTTCGGCGTGCACCTGCAAGCCCATGCTTTGGGACAGGGCAATGACCGCGCGCACAATCGCCACGTCGTCATTGTCTTCAGGCAAGCCTGCGACAAAGCCCTGATCAATTTTGAGTTTTTGCACAGGCAGTTGCTTGAGGCGCAGCAGCGATGAAAAGCCGGTGCCAAAGTCATCAATGGCCAGGCGCAACCCCAGCGCCCGCAGGCGGTGCATCTGCTCCAGCGCCCCTTGTGAATCTTCCATCACCGCGCTTTCAGTGACTTCCAGCTCCAGCAAGGCCGGGTCCAGGCCGCTGTCGGTCAACACGGTGGACACCAGCGTGTAGAGCTCCGGGCGGGCAAACAGGCGGCTGGAGATATTCACCGCCACGAACGACAAATGCACGCCGGCCGATTGCCACTGGCACATCTGCCAACAGGCTTGTTCCAGCACCCAGGCGTCAATTTCGGCTATCAGGCCGGTGCGTTCAGCGATAGGGATAAACTCCCCCGGAGGCACCAGCCCCCGCAGCGGGTGCTCCCAGCGCACCAAGGCTTCTACCCCGATCAGGCGGCTGGTTTGCAGGTCATGTACTGGCTGGTAAAACACCCGCAACTCTTGCTGCTCGAGCGCCCGGCGCAAGTCGCTGGCCACCTCGATCCGGTTAAGGGCGTGCACGGTCAGTTCTTCGGTGTACAGCGCGTAGCCTTCGCGGCCCGCACTTTTGGCCTTGAACAGCGCCGAGTCGGCATTGCGCAGCAGTTGCTCGGCGTTCAGCGCATCGCCGGGGAACACGCTGATGCCCACGCTGGCACTCACAAACAGTTGATGGCCGGTGATCTCAAACGCTGCTTTCATGGCCTCCAGCACCTGCTGCGCCAGCACCTCGGCGCGGCTCGCATTTGAGCAATTTTCGATCAGCACGGCGAACTCGTCGCCGCCCAGCCGGGCCACCGTGTAGCCTTTGCCGAACACGCGCTGTAAACGCCCGCTGACCGCCTTGAGCAACAGGTCGCCGACGTTATGCCCCAGGCTGTCGTTAATAATTTTGAAATGATCAAGGTCGATCATCAGCAGCGCGCAGCCTGTCTTGTGGCGCTGCGCAGAGGTCAAGGCTTGCTCTGTACGGTCGGTGAACAGCAAACGATTGGGCAGGTCTGTGAGCGGGTCATGGTGGACCAGCCGCGCCAGGTCTGTCTGGGATTTTTTAATCGCCGAAATGTCGGTGAACACCGCGACATAGTGGGTGAGCTGGCCTTTTTCGTCGGTGATGGCCCGTACGGTTTGCCACTGCGGGTAGATTTCGCCGTTTTTGCGCCGGTTCCAGATCTCGCCGTGCCAGTCGCCGGTTTCTTGCAAGGACTTGAAAACACCTTGGTAAAACTCAAGGTCATGGTGACCGGACTTGAACATGTTGGGCCGTTTGCCCAGCACTTCTTCGACCGTATATCCGGTGATTTCAACCAGCGCCCGATTCACATGCACAATTGCACCTGTACGGTCAGTGACCAGCACCCCTTCACGGGTGCAGTCAAACACCGCTGCCGCTTGGCGCAGACGCTCGCGATCCTCGCGTTGGCGCTTCAAACTGGCGCTGCCGCCGAGAAAACCCAACAGTTGGGAGCGGGCGACAAAGATCAGAACGGCGCTGACAAACACCCACACATATCCATTGATGAGCTGCCAGTGCGCCAACTGCGCCGAATCGTCAAAAAAACTGCTCAATAAATGATCAGTTATTTGCAGCCAGACTACCGATAACAACCCGTAAAGCAGGGCTGCACGCAAGGCATTGCGAGAAGAAACCGACATGAGAAAGTTATAACGCCTACAAAAAAATGGGAATTATAGAGTAAGAAACATCCAGCCACTCTTATCTCAAAGGGCGACTGGTTTTAAATGGCTGCATGGTGATAATGCGTGTTGCAATTTATTTCATCTTCCCGAGGGCCAAACAGCCTATGTGGTACAACGGTTTTCTTGACTTGTCAGCCTGGCAACTGGTTGCAGTCACCCTGTTGATGACCCACGTGACCATTATCGGTGTCACGGTTTATCTTCACCGCTACTCAGCTCACCGCTCACTTGAACTCAACGGTGGCCTGAAACACTTCTTCCGCTTCTGGCTATGGCTGACCACCGCGCAGAACACCCGCGAGTGGACGGCCATTCACCGCAAACACCACGCCAAATGTGAAACCGCCGATGACCCGCACAGCCCGGTCGTCAAAGGGTTATCGACCGTTTTGCGAAAAGGTGCAGAGCTGTATCGCGAAGAAGCACAGAATCCTGAAACGCTGCGTATTTACGGCAAAAACTGCCCTGAAGACTGGATCGAGCGCAATCTTTATTCACGTTACAAGCTGCTGGGCGTGGCCTTGATGCTGGTGATTGATTTGCTGCTGTTCGGCGCCATCGGCCTGACCATCTGGGCCGTGCAGATGATGTGGATCCCGGTGTGGGCTGCGGGCGTGGTCAACGGATTGGGCCATGCGGTCGGTTATCGCAACTTTGAGTGCCGCGATGCTGCGACCAATCTGGTGCCGTGGGGCATCCTCATTGGTGGCGAAGAGCTGCATAACAACCATCACACCTATCCCAACTCGGCCAAGCTGTCGGTCAAGAAGTGGGAGTTCGACCTGGGGTGGGCGTGGATCAAAGTGTTCAGCTTTTTGCGTCTGGCCAAGGTTCAGCGGGTTGCGCCTATCGCCCACCGGGTCGAAGGCAAAGGCAGCCTGGACATGGACACCGCGATGGCGATCCTCAACAACCGGTTCCAGATCATGGCGCAGTACCGCAAGCTGGTGATCGCACCGCTGGTGCAGCAAGAGCTGGCCAAGGTCGATCACTCGGTTCGCCACCAGTTCCGCCGGGCCAAGCGCCTGCTGTCGCGTGAAACCAGCCTGCTGGAAGAGCGCCATCATCAGCGTATCGAAACCCTGCTGGAGCACAGCCAATCGCTCAAAGTGATCTATGAAAAGCGTCTGGCGCTGCAACAGATCTGGATCAAGACCAGCACCAATGGTCACGACATGCTGGCGGCGATCAAGGAATGGGTCCATGAGGCGGAAGCCAGCGGGATTCATTCGCTGCGTGAATTTGCCAAACAGCTGAAAACCTACTCGCTGCGCCCTGCGGCGGTTTAAGAGCGGTTGCTGCTTTGCGGGCGGCTGCCTCGCGATCTTTTAAGATCAAAAGATCGCGAGGCAAGCTCGCTCCTACGCAAACAGGGTTAGACGGTGCTTTGCACCTTGCTCATCAGGCGCGACAGTTCTGCTCTGCCCACCCGCAGCAAACGCGCGGTCTTGCTGCTGGCCAGTGCATCCAGGCCTTCTTCTGATTCCAGCACCGCCAGCTGCCCGGCCAGGTTCATGACCAGCGCCTCACGCGAGTACACCCCGCCTCCCAAGTGATACACCGCCGCGATCAACTCGCGCAGCTCCAGCGGCAAGCGCCAGCGTGTGCGCAACGCAGAGCCATAGGCGGCCCCGAACTCGGCCAGGGACTCGTCAATCACCTGCGTGTCCAGCTCGCCCCCCGCCTGCTGCCATTCCTGCAAACAGCGCAGCACCGCCAGATCACCCAGGCGGTACAGCAAACCCGCGCAGTAGCAGCGCTGCTGATCGAGGTTGAGCATGCCTGCCAAGGTGCGACCGTACTCTGCCGCGCGCAACGACACCGCCCACTGGTGCTCGGCGTAATCGGCCAGACGCGGGTCGTTCAGTTGCGCGCTGTGCTTGAGCGTCAGCCCTTGCACCAGGTTCATGCTTTGCGCCGGGCCCAGCCGCTGCAAGGCGTGGCTCAGCGTCTGGGCGGGCCGCGCAAGGTGCTGCGCAGCGCTATTGGCCGCGGCAATCAGCACGGCGGTAATTTGCGGGTCTTTGCACACTTCATCTTCCAGCGCCGCCAGGTTGAGGCCGTCAGGGCTGAGGCTGCGCTTGACCGCTGCCCGCGCATCGATCCACAGCGGCGCGCCATCCGAGGACGCCCGACGCTGTGTCAGAAAACGTTTGAGGGTCATGCCGGGCGCCAGTGACGGCACGTCACACAGCACCTCTTGCCCCGCGCTCAGTAACAGCCCCTGCAGACGCTTGGTCAGACCGCTCAGGTCCAGCGGTTTGGTCAGATAGGCGGTGGGCGCCAGCGGCAAGGCTTCGCGCACGCTGGCGCTATCATTGCGGCTGCTGACTAAAATAAACGGCAAGGCCGGGCTGCGACGACGTTGGCGCACACTGCGCAACACATCCAGCCCGCTGACACCGGGCAGGTCCCGGTCTGAAATCACCAGGTCATAACTTTTTTGGCTCAGCAGCAAGAGTGCCTGCTGCCCTTCACCACACACATCCAACTGCGCGTCACACCGAACACTCAGCACCACTTGCTTGAGCAGATCCCGGGACCATGGATCTGCCTCGGCAATCAATACACTCGGTACAACGGATAAATCTACAACGGCCATTCAATCTGCTCCCAGCGCAATGCCTGCACCTTAGACAATGGCAACGCATGGATACAGAAAAATCACATGTCTGAATCGCTTAAACCAAAAAAAACCGCCGAAGCGGTTTTTTTTGTCTATCGAGTCACATCTCCACGGCGGGCTTACGCCAGCTCAGCGAAGCACTCTTCGATAATGGCCAGGCCTTTGTCCAGCAGCTCGTCTGGAGCGGTCAATGGCACCAGAACACGCAGGACGTTGCCGTACGGGCCGCACGACAGCAGGATCAGACCTTTCTCACGCGCTTTAGCAACGACTTGAGCCACGGCTGCTGCGTTTGGCTTGTGTGCGTCGCCGCCTTCGAACAGCTCGACCGCGATCATGGCGCCCAATGCACGAACGTCACCGATCACCGGGTACTTGGCCTGGATAGCCTTGAGGCCAGACACCAGACGCTCGCCCACTGCCTTGGAGCGGTCCAGCAGGTGTTCTTCTTCGAACACGTCCAGCACAGCCAATGCCGCTGCACACGCCACCGGGCTACCGGCGTAGGTGCCGCCCAGGCCGCCTGGAGCGATAGCGTCCATCAGCTCGGCCTTGCCGCACACGCCCGCCAGCGGGAAGCCGCCAGCGATGGATTTAGCGAAGGTGGTCAGGTCAGCTGCCACGCCCATTTGTTCCATGGCGAAGAAGGTGCCGGTACGACCCGCGCCTGTTTGTACTTCGTCAGCGATCAGCAGGATGCCGTGCTTGTCACACAGTTCACGCAGGCGAGCCATGAACGCTTTCGGCGCCACGTAGAAACCACCTTCGCCCTGAACTGGCTCGATGATGATGGCGGCGATGTCTTTAGGCTCGGCATCGTTTTTGAAGATGCGTTCGATGCTGGCGATGGAGTCGTCAACGCTGATGCCATGCAGCTCGCATGGGTACAGAGCGCGGAAGATACCGCCTGGCATCAGGCCCATGCCGGCCGAGTAAGGCACGACTTTACCGGTCAGGCCCAGGGTCATCATGGTACGGCCGTGGTAAGCGCCGGTGAACGCGATCACGCCAGCACGGCCAGTAGCTGCACGGGCAACCTTGATGGCGTTTTCAACGGCTTCCGAACCGGTGGTCACCAGCAGGGTCTTCTTGTCGAAGTTGCCTGGGACCTTGGCGTTGATTTTTTCGCACAGCTCTACGTACGGCTCGTAAGCCAGTACCTGGAAGCAGGTGTGGGTCAGCTTGGTCAGTTGCTCTTGCACGGCGGCAATGATTTTCGGGTGCAGGTGACCGGTGTTCAGTACCGCGATGCCGCCCGCGAAGTCGATGAATTCACGACCTTCAACGTCGGTTACGGTCGCGTTTTTTGCCGACTCGGCAAAAATCGGGTGGATCTGGCCAACGCCGCGAGGGACAGCGGCTTCACGGCGTTTCATCAAAGATGCGTTGGTCTTGTTGCTCATGGTGTTCCTCATTCGCCGTTTATCTAACGGCGTGGTTCAAGGCTGACGCGCCTGGGTAACACCGATGCCAGCATGCGATGATCGACTGGCATGGCGCTCCCGGCCACAAAAATTAACAGTTTGAAACACAGAGGGAGCATCGCTCTCGTGCCCCTTCTGCTGAACCACCCGCCGAGTTAAATACTCAGGCAGAGATATTTGATTTCCAGGTAGTCTTCGATGCCGTACTTGGAGCCTTCGCGGCCCAGGCCCGACGCCTTGATGCCGCCAAAAGGCGCGACTTCGTTGGAAATGAGACCGGTGTTAACGCCGACCATGCCGTATTCCAGTGCTTCTGCAACACGGAAAACGCGGCTCATGTCACGCGCATAGAAGTACGACGCCAGACCGAACTCGGTGTCGTTGGCCATCTCGATCACTTCGGCTTCGTCTTTGAAACGGAACAGCGGTGCCAGCGGGCCGAAGGTTTCTTCTTTGGCCACGGCAGCGTTTTTCGGCACGTTGACCAGAATGGTCGGCTCGAAGAAGCTGCCTTCCAGGCTGTTGCCACCTGCCAGCACGGTAGCGCCTTTGCTCAGTGCATCAGCGATGTGTTCTTTGACTTTGGCCACAGCCTTGTCATCGATCAGCGGGCCGGTGGTGGTGCCTTCTTCCAGACCGTTACCGATTTTGAGCTTGGCCACAGCCGCTTTGAGTTTTTCTGCGAACGCGTCGTACACGCCGTCCTGAATGTACAGGCGGTTGGCGCACACGCAGGTCTGGCCGTTGTTGCGGTACTTGGAGATGATCGCGCCTTCGACGGCCTTATCCAGGTCAGCGTCGTCAAACACGATGAACGGCGCGTTGCCGCCCAGTTCCAGAGAAACTTTTTTGATGTCCTTGGCGCATTCGGCCATCAGTTGACGACCGATTTCGGTCGAACCGGTGAAGGACAGCTTGCGCACGATCGGGTTGCTGGTCAGCTCGCCGCCGATGTCGCCAGCGCTGCCTGTCACAACGCTCAACACGCCTTTTGGAATACCGGCACGGTGCGCCAGCTCAACCAGTGCCAACGCGGAGAACGGGGTTTGCGAAGCCGGCTTGATCACCATGGTGCAACCTGCGGCCAGTGCCGGGCCTGCTTTACGGGTGATCATGGCAGCCGGGAAGTTCCACGGCGTAATGGCAGCGGTCACACCGATCGGTTGTTTGATCACGATCAGGCGTTTGTCAGGCTGGTGGCCTGGAATCACGTCGCCATAGACGCGCTTGGCTTCTTCAGCGAACCACTCGATGAACGAAGCGGCGTAAGCGATTTCGCCCTTGGCTTCAGCCAGTGGCTTGCCTTGCTCCAGGGTCATGAGACGGCCCAGGTCGTCCTGGTTTTCAATCAACAGCTCAAACCAGCGACGTAGTTTGCCTGCACGCTCTTTGGCGGTCAGTGCACGCCAGGCTGGCAACGCCTTGTCTGCGGCTTCAATCGCACGACGGGTTTCAGCCGCGCCCATTTTTGGCACGGAACCGATGATTTCGCCCGTGGCCGGGTTGTTAACCTTGATCGTCTGACCACCGTCCGCATCGACCCAAGCGCCATCGATATAGGCTTGTTGGCGGAACAGTTGTGCGTCTTTGAGCTGCATGTTGGCTTTCCTTAACAGCACCGCGCAGAGGCGGGGCGAATTATTGATAGAAGAAAGGCGCCATAGAAGGCTGCCGTCAGGAAGTCATTCACTGCCAAAGTACTTGGATAGCGCACAAAGAATAAGCCGTGCGATTCAGCACTCAGACAAGAGCGTTTGAAATCTCAAACGAATCCTAGGGTCAACAGGGGTAAAGGACAATAGGCTGTTCGAAAAAAAGAACAAACGGCCTGATTTCACCCTTTTCTCACCTAGTCCTCATTAATACCCCATAACGCACAAAGAAACACCCGACGAATCAGCGGCATGGACGGGCGACACGCAGATGAGTATCATGGCGCCCGCGTTGCACCAGTAGCTCAGCTGGATAGAGTACTGCCCTCCGAAGGCAGGGGTCGTGGGTTCGAATCCCGCCTGGTGCGCCATCTTTTCTTTGTATTGAGCCTTTCTACGGCTCAGCCGACTCAACCCCCGAATCGGCCGCTTCCAACATACCCCCTTCCTTGTCAGCCGGAGCCGGTAGCTCCAGTACGTTTGTGCGCGTCAGGTACGGTACTTTGCCGGAAGGCACCAGGGTGGCGGCGGCTTCCAGGTGGATGTCTTGATCGTCGAAGAAGATGTGCGGGTTGAAGGCGGTGAGTACTTTGGCTTTGCCGACGCCGCCGAGGAAGAAGGCTTCGTCGACGTAGACGCCCCAGGCGCGCAGGGTGTTGATGACGCGCATTTCTGAGGGTGAGTTGCGCGCGGTCACGATGGCGATTCGGATGGGGGAGTCTTTGCTGCCGGTGGGCAGGCGTTCTTGCAAGCTGGCCAGTTTTATTAACAGGCTGGCGTAGGGGCCTTCTTCCATGGGGGTGTGTTGCAGCGCATCTTCTTGCGCCTGGAAGGCGACCAAACCTTTGGTTTTATAGACCAGTTCGCTGGCGTCGGAGAACAGGACGGCGTCGCCGTCGAAGGCGATGCGCACTTGGCCTTCGGGGATTTGCGGAGCGTTGGCCGGGGGTGCGGTGAGGATCGCTGCGGCGCATTGTCTGGAGTCGATGACCTTTTGCGCATCTTCGACGTTGGTGGTCAAAAACAGGTCCACATCGAAGGCGTCGATGTAATCGGCCACTGACTCGCCGCCGGTGAAGGCCGAACGGGTGATTGCCAGTTGGTCGTGACGAATGGTTTTGAGCACGCGGATGCCGGTGTCCGGGCTATTGCGGGACATGACCACCACTTCGACCAGCGGCGCTTGGTCGTCGCTTTTGCGATGCCGGTTCAGGTCCAGCAGGGCTTTGACCAGGTAGTACCCCGTGCCGGGCTTCAGCAGTTCGTTTTCACGCTCTTGCATGTAGCGGCGGTAGTTGGGGATCGCGCTCTCAGGGTCGGTTTCGAGGCCGTCCTTGAACATTTGGTCAGATTCGCTCATGTCGAACAGCGCGGTAGCGGAAATACCGACGACCAAGGTGTTGCTCAAATCAAATGCCATGGGGACTTCCTTAATGCCGCTGCGCGCTTGCTGAGGCTGCGAGGATAGTCGATTTAGTGCTGTTCATCTGTAGGCGTGAGCCTCGCGATCTTTGGAAAGATCAAAAGATCGCGAGCAAGCTCGCTCCTACAGATCGGTGGGGGGTGGGTTAGAGGTCGTGCAGGCACAGGTCGTCGATGACGGCTTTGCCCATGTCGCACAGGTAGTGCGAGGCCCAGGCATGGCGTTCGCCGTCGTGTTCCAAGGCAGCATCAAGGGCCAGCTTTTTGGCGCAGAACAGTAAGGCCGAGACTTGTTCTAGCGCTTGGCGCAACGGGATATCCGGGTTTACACGAAACAACTGATGATCGTCTGCGCCGCAAGGGCCGAAGGTCACGACACCCAGGGTTTTGATCGGGGAAGAGGTGGTCATTGATCTTGCTCCTAAAGTAATTAAGAGCTGTCATTTTTGTTTCCAGGCAAAAGGTGACAGCCATACGCGGGCTGGAAAACCGGGACAATAGGAACCCGGCAGGCCTGAAGACCTCCCGCGCATAGCCGCCATAACGCATACAAACGCCAGCAATCGAAGTTAGATGGGCGTTAAGGCGATTATTGTTACCCGGGTTTCCAGGCCCGACCACTGTTTATTTCAGTGACGGTGCACAGTACCCCTGCCCTCAACGTCAAGAAGCCATCCATTGCTGCACTTCACGTAGGAGGGTGCGCTTTTCTGTGCCCGCCTTACAAACTGCGCGCTGTAAAAATCCTTCAGGCCTAAGTCTGCCTGCCTACAGACAATGCCGATCAAGCTGATTTCGGCTGCATTTTGATGCCGATACCGTGCGGCGCTCTCCTACTGGAAGGCGCCCTATGAGCAGCAAGCAAGGTGTGACGCAAACACTAAGGCGTGTGGGTGGCGATGGCGGCCAAGGGGCTTCGTATTTTGATGACATGACTCCGGCCGAACTCAAAGAACGTGATGCCGGGATCAAGGCCTACGAGGCCATTCAGGCCCGGCAAAATGCCTACATGGCGCGCCGCCAAGCTGAAGCGGCCGCTCAGCAAAGCCATCAGAAACCTGAGCGGCGGGGCTGTGTGTTCGCCAAGTGCAGCAAGCTGCCCGATGCCGTTATCAACTACAGCGACCCGGCGGGTTTCGTGCCGGTTGTTAGCCTGAGTGACTACGGCAATTTTGCGATTTTGGGTGGGACCCAGACCGACAGTTCCGGGTTGGTGCCACTGGCCTTAATCAGTGGCGCGGTACCGGCGGGTATCGGTGGTCTGGCCTTGAGCGGCACCGCCACTGGAACGACCGCCACTGGAGGCGTTGCCGCCGTTGGTGGAACGATGATTGCCAGCACGTTGTTGGGCGTGCTCGCCTTTTTATGGCCGTCTTCACTGGCTGACAGCGCCCTGTACACCGAAGACCAACTGCGCTCACTCAAGCAAGCCCGCACCCGTATGCGCTTGCAGGTTGAGCAACAGGCAGATGGATCGCTCAAGGGCTATGGCTTTTACACCGGCTCAACACCCGAATGGGAAATGATCGACGTCATCCAGTTCACCCCGCGCGGCTCGCAGCAGGTGGCGGACTTTGGTGATGGTGTGGAGTTGATCTGGACGCCCGCGACAAACCCTCAGGACACACTCGGGATTCCACCGCTAAAAGGTGCGCCGCACACTCCGCAGATATGGATCTACCCGCCGACAAAAGCCGCTGACGCGCTGATCGTTAATCCGATTTATCCACCGAACTACAAAGACTTCATTTTGGTGTTCCCGGCTGACTCGGGTGTGGCGCCGCTTTATGTTGTGCTGAATGTGCCTCGAAAGGGCGTAAAGGAGTATGGGCATGATTATCATGCTCCCCCCAAAACGAATGAAATCCTTGCATTCCCAGGGCTTATAAGAGCCAAGAAAAAAACGCCAGTACAAGGGGGTGGTGGTTATCGTTCACGCTGGATAGATAAAAAAGGTAGGTTTATTTATGAGTGGGACTCGCTGCATGGTGAGTTGGAACTTTATCGAGCAAGCGATGGAAGCCATCTGGGCTCATATCACCCTATGACCGGAGACCAAATTGATCCTCCGAAAAATGGCCGTAACATTAAAAAATATCTGTGAGGTTACACGTGGGTCTTAGAGTAGAGCTGGAATGGTTTGATAAAACAACAGAATACTGGGTCGCAGAGGAGTCCTCCATAGACCTCGGGGAGGACAGCACCGTGATGGAAAAGCTTGAAATTCCTGTTGCACACAATATTAATAACGGCGGGTTTGACGTTAAATATAAATGGCTTGAAACTTTACAGCCTTTGTTTAAGCATCGCATAGATTTAAATATCTACGACTACCAAGTTTCATTTAACTATAGAGATTGATATCAAAAAAATCGGCATATGGGTGAAGACCTTTACGAAGCAGACGAATGCTATTTATCTTTAGCCCCCTACAAAAAGTATTGAGCCATGTACCATTCTGTTTTTATTGTCGACAAGCTCACTGAGGAGGTGCTCAGTAAAGTTTTAATTCCAGCCATGTATGCCGCGCAGGTTAAAGCGTTAATGGGATGGACCTCTGATGAAGATGCAGTCTATGACTACGCCCTTCTTCCCTCTCAACTACAAGCCATCGAGCAGTTGTTAGAGAGAACATTAGAAACACCGAACTGTATTTATTATCTATCTGGCTCAGAAATAAGGGATGAAGTCAATGAAGTTTTTTGTTGAGGTCTTCGATAAAACGACTGAATTACTGGTTTTGAATTTGTTATCCCTGCGATACATGACGAACAGGTGAAAGTCATTATGGAGTGGACAACTCAACAGCAAGGTTGGGAAGGCTACGACCTCAGAGCAGACCAATTAGTAGCGCTAGATAAGCTCGCGAACGAAAACTTCGATACATCGGCTTATGATTTTCAGCTCACTGTCAATGCGTAAACTCCAGCGATATCACCCGATTGCTCCGATATAAAAGTGGCTTCGTCCAAAAACGGCCGAACCACTCAAAAACAAATAGGAGCAAAACAATGCACTTACAACTAACAGGTTTTCTACCAGCGCCGAATACGGATGACTCATTGAAATTTGAGCGTGTTCTGCAGGGTGATCTTGTGGTCGAGTCTCTTAAGATTATGGATTGGAAATCACTGGACGAGGCTGGCGGGTGGGAGACTGAGATTACGCCTGATCAAGCACGACTGTTCGCGAAGCTGTTGGACGAGCCCACGATAGTAGATTTGGCACTGTTTATAGGGTGTGTTGCTTAACGTAGGCATCGACGTTATGAAATTTATTATTGAGCCTTTCGACAGCGTTGATGACTTTCTGGGGCGTAATAGCTCTGCAGCTCAATCGTGCTTTCAGGGTTTACGATCGCTGCGCAATCGGACGTAGCCTCGCAGGCTCGGCAACTGTTACGAGATCGTCGCGCATGAGTGCCATCGAATAGATGACAGCAGAGGTAAATAAACGAAACCCACCAAGAAAGTAGAACCATGAACCATTCTGTTTTGATTTTCGATAAGACCACAGAAGAGCTAATAAACGAAGTGGCTATCCCTGGCGCGCATGCTGAACAGCTCAAAGCGCTCATGGGATGGGCTTCGGATGAAGAGGCAATCTATGAGTACGCCCTCACCCCAGCGCAAGTGCGGGCTATCCAAACATGGGTAGAGAGCACACTGGAAACCCCGAACGGTCTCTATCAGTTGTCTTGCTCAGCGTAAAAACTGTAGGAGCGAGCTTGTCTCGCGATCTTTTCAAGGTCAAAAGATCGCGAGGCAAGCTCGCTCCTACCGTGGGTGGGGTCAGGTGAATAGTTTGCTCAGGCAGGTGAGTTTTTTCTTGTAGGAACGCCGGGCTTCAAGGGCTTGGTCGAGGGTGACGCTGACGAAGCGGGCCTTTTGGTTGGGTTGCATTTGGCCGATCAGGTCGAGGTCGGCGCTGATGACGGTGCCGATCATGGCGTAGCCACCACCCGAGACGGCGTCGCGGTGTAAAACGATGGGTTCAAGCCCGGCAGGAACCTGGATCGAGCCAATCGGGTAGCAGCTGTCGACGATGTTGGACGGGTCGGAGCCCGCGCCAAACGGTTGCTCGCGCGGCTGGAAGCTCAAGGCGCTGCCACCCTTGAAGCGGTAGCCAATGCGATCGGCCTCGGAGCCGACGGTCCAGGGCTCGGCGAAGAAGCTTTGCGCGGCGGCTTCGCTGAGGCGCTCGTAGTACAGGCCCGGGACGACCCGCAGGGTGATTTCGCCACCAATGGCCTGGCGCAAGGCCATGGGCAAGCTGGCCCCGGCGCGGCCTTTGCCGCTGGCAATGCCCACGGGCAGTTCGTCGCCCGCCACCAACCGCCGACCGTTGAAGCCGCCCAACCCGCCAAGCGCATAGGTGGAGCGGCTGCCGAGCACAACCGGCACGTCGATGCCTCCCGCCACCGCCAGGTACATGCGGGCGCCCGCCTTCGGAAAGTCAAAGCGCAGCACTTGCCCGGCCTTCACCGAGAACGCGGTGTCGGGGTGCATTTCTATGCCGTCGAGGCGGGGTGTCATGTGGGCGCCGCTGACCGCGACCAGCGCGTCTTGCTGGAACTCAAGTTCCGGCCCCAGCAGCGTGCATTCCAGCGCCGCTGCACCGGCCGGGTTGCCCACTAACTGGTTGGCGGCGCTCAAGGCGTATTGGTCGAGCGCGCCGGATGGCGGGATGCCCAAGTGGTAGTAGCCTTCGCGGCCCAAGTCTTGAACCGAGGTGGCGAGTCCGGGTTTGAGTACTTTGATCATGCCAGCACCTGCAACAAAGACTGTGGATAGCCAACCGGGTCGGCCAGAAACGCGTCCAGCGAGAACTCCACCGGACGGATCCGCAAATCGAAACGCCCGGCGTCGACCTCGGCCACGGCGTGGTCGTAGTCTTCGCGGCTCATCGGTTTGAATTGCACGATGTCACCGGGGCGGAAGAACACCATGTGTTCCTTGAGGTAGGCGAGGTTCTGCTGCGGGTCGTAGATCGGGGCCGGGGTAACGCCAAACATTTGATAACCGCCCGCGCCACGCACCGAGTAAATGCAGCCGAAGCAACCGCCGTGACCGAGGGTCAATTTGGGCGTGTCGGTGCGCGGCCGCAGGTATTTGGGCACCTGCAATTGCCGCTCGCGCTCCACCATCTGGAACATGAACGGCAGCCCGGCAACAAAGCCGACCATGGAGACAAACCACGGCGCACCGCTGTGGGCTTCGATGAAGGCCTCGACATCGGCCAGGCCGTTGATGCGGGCGGCGTATTCCAGGTCCGTGGCGCTCGGATCTTGGTGACGATCGCGAAAACGCATCAGGGTTTCGTGCGTCCACGGGTCGTTGTAGAGCACCGGGATTTCAATGATGCGGGTGTGCAACGAGCGCTCGGCGACGGCCCCCGCTTCGGCGCTTTTTACGGCGTCGAGCAGTGTTTGAGGGGCGATGCGGTCCGGGTCAAAACGGATCTGGAATGACGCGTTGGCCAGGCACACATCAAGCACGCCATTGAGGGCCATGTGCTCCACGGCGCGGGTGACGGCCATGCCTTTGAAGAAGGCTTCGAGGGACATGCTGTCGCTGACTTCGGCAAACAAATGCTCGTCCGCGCCGAAGCTGTAGCGGATTGGGGTATTCATGCGTCACCTCCACCAGAGTGCTCGGTCAACCAGGTTTCCAAGGTGCCGGTGTTGAAGTCCGCGCTGTGCAGCCACGGCTGTTTCAACAACTGGCCATGCAGCGACAAGGTGCTGGCCATGCCGGTCAATTGAGTCTGCTCTACCGCGTGTGATGCCCGGGCCAAGGCTTGCGAACGGTCAGCGCCGTGCACAATCAGTTTGGCCAGCAACGAGTCGTAGTATGGCGGCACGCGGTAGCCTTGATACAGGTGCGTGTCGACGCGAACGCCCTCGCCCTGCGGCCAGACCAACGCCTCGACCACGCCGGGGCTGGGGAAGAAATTGCGCGCCGGGTCTTCGGCATTCAAGCGCATTTGCACAGCGGCGCCATTGAGGCGGATGTCGCTTTGCTGCAAGCCCAACGGCTCGCCAGCAGCAATGCGCAACATGGCCTGGACCAGGTCGATGCCAGTGATCAATTCACTGACCGGGTGTTCGACCTGAATCCGCGTGTTCATCTCGATAAAGAAGAACTCGCCTGTCTCATCGTCGTACAGGTATTCCAGCGTGCCAGCGCCCTTGTAGCCCAGCGACTCGGCCAAGCGTACAGCGTTCTCGCAAAGGGTTTCGCGCTGCTGCTGAGTGAGGACCGGTGACGGCGCTTCTTCGAAGACTTTTTGCCGACGGCGCTGCAACGAGCACTCACGCTCAAACAAATGCACGGCGCGCTGACCGTCGCCCAGCACCTGGACTTCAATGTGCCGCGCCTTGCCGATAAAGCGCTCCAGATACACCGCGCCATTGCCGAACGCGGTCTGCGCTTCACGCTGGGCGCGCGGGAATTCTTCGCTCAGTTGCTGGGCGCTTTGCGCCAGGCGAATCCCGCGCCCGCCGCCACCGGCCGACGCTTTGATCAGCAAGGGATAGCCCACGGACTCGGCGGCCTTGAGCGCGGACTCGACGTCGAACAGCTCATCCGCAGAGCCCGGCACCACGGGCACGCCTGCGGCCTGCGCGGTGCGGCGGGCCTCGGCTTTGTCACCCATGCGGCGGATGGTGTCGGGGCTGGGGCCGACAAAAATCGCCCCGGCGGCGAGCACGGCTTCGGCGAAGTCGGCGTTCTCGGACAAGAAGCCATAACCCGGATGCACCGCGTTGGCGCCGGTGGCTTTCAGCGCGCCGATCAAGGCCTCGATGTTCAGGTAGCTTTTATCGGCGCGGGCCGGGCCGAGGATGTGGACTTCATCGGCCATGCGCGCAGCTTGGGAGTCGACGTCGGCCTCGCTGCACGCGGCCACGGTGGGAATCCCCAACGCCTGGGCGGCGCGAATAATCCGCACGGCGATCTCGCCACGGTTGGCGATCAGTAATTTATGAATGCCTTGGGTCATGGTCGCGCCCTTACTCGTCGTCGAGCGTTGCGATGACCTGGCCCGGCTCGATCGGGTCGCCGTCTTCAACCAGGAAGGCGCTGACCCGACCGGCTGCCCCGGCGGTCAATTCAGAAAACTGCTTCATGACTTCAATCAAGCCAATGACCGTGTCGGCGGTGACCTGCGCGCCCACTTCAACAAAGTTGTCCGAGTCCGGTGAAGCTTTGCGGTAGAACGTGCCCGGCAATGGGGTGATGACGGTGTGTTCGGCCATGTCTGTTCCTCTTGGAATAGTTGTAGAAAGGCAGGCAAAAAATAAATCGATGCTTAAACCCTGGTTTCTGGCGCCAGGTGTTCAGGGATTAACGCGGCGCGCGCACCTTGAGCCCGGCACCGTCCAGCGCACCGCGCACCGCTTGGGCCAAAACGAGCGCGCCCGGCGTGTCGCTGTGCAAGCAAATGGAATCGAACTCGATGGCCAGGTCTTCGCCTTCGACGGTGCGTACCACGCCCTCCTGACAGGCACGCAACGCACGCTCGGCAACGTGGGCCGGGTCGTAAGCGCGCACATTGCGGGTAAACACGATGGAGCCGCTGAGGTCGTATTCGCGGTCGGCATAAAACTCGCGAACCACCGGCTGGCCCAACGCTTGCGCGATGCGGCAGATCACCGAACCCGGCATGCAAAACAGCAGCAGCTCCGGCTCCAGACGTTGCAGGTTCTCGACCAGCAAGCGCGCCGCTTCTTCGTCGCGGGCCAGGTGCATGTAGAGCGCGCCGTGGGGCTTGATGTGTTGCAGCGCAACGCCTTGAACACGCGCCAGCTCACGGAGGGCGCCGAGTTGGTAGAGGATGTCGTCGACCAGCTCCTGGGCCGGGGCATTGATGTGGCGACGGCCAAAACCGACCAGGTCGCGAAAGCCCGGGTGCGCGCCAATGGCCACGCCCAGTCGCTTGGCTTGCTCGATGGTGCGGCGCATGGTGCTCGGGTCACCGGCATGAAAACCGGTGGCGATATTGGCCGAGCTGATGAAGGCCATCAGTTCGGTGTCGACGCCATCGCCGATGGTCCACGGGCCGAAGCCCTCGCCTATGTCGGAGTTGAAATCTACGGTGTGCATGGGTGTTGCTCCTGGTGCTGATGACTGCATGCAAACTACGTTAGAGTGCTGCCAACCCCGTGGAAAGATCTATTAATAGATAGGATGCCTTCTGAAAAACAGATAGATGTCCTATGGAGTGCCCATGTCACTGACCCTGCGCCAAGTCCGCTATTTCGTCGCCACCGCCGAGATTGGGCAAATCTCTCAGGCGGCGATTTATTTGAATATTTCCCAGTCGGCGGTGACCACAGCGATCAAGGAGCTGGAGAGCACTGTCGGCACGCTGTTATTCCAGCGCTCGGTTCAGGGCATGACCTTGACCGAGGCCGGGCGGCATTTTCTGAACCGGGCCTACGTGATTTTGCGCAGCGTGGATGACGCCTTGAACAGCCCACTGCCGGACATTCGCGCCAGCGGCGTGTTGCGCTTGGCGGCCAGCTACACGGTGATCGGTTATTTTCTGCCGCACCATTTGCAGCGTCTTGAACACTGGCACCCGGACGTCACCATCGAGGTCCATGAACAAGAACGCACGGCGATCGAGCAAGGGTTGCTGGAGGGCCGTTTCGACATGGCGGTGGTGCTGACGGCGAACCTGACGCACCCGGACATCGTCTCCGAAACACTCTTCAACTCTGAGCGCCGGTTGTGGCTGCCCAGCCATCACCCGCTGTGCGAGCGCTCGGCCGTGAGCCTGGCCGACGTCGCCAAAGAGCCCTACATTTTGCTCACCGTGGACGAAGCAGAACAAAGTGCGATGCGCTATTGGGAGCAGAGCCACCAACAGCCCAGCGTGCGGGTGCGCACCAGTTCTGTTGAAGCGGTGCGCAGCATGGTTGCCAATGGCAGCGGCGTGGCGATCCTGTCGGACCTGGTGCACCGGCCGTGGTCACTGGAAGGCAAACGCATTGAAACCGTGACCGTCACCGACGCCGTGACGCCCATGAGCGTGGGGTTGGCGTGGCATCGCGAGCGCGACTTGAGCCCGGCGATGCAGGCGTTTCGCACGTACTTCCACGACGCCTTTTTGGCCCCGCAGCAGATATCGGCGCGGCGCTGATGCGGTGCAGGAGCGAGCTTTTTTAAGATCAAAAGATCGCGAGGCGAGCTCGCTCCTACAGGGGGAGGGATGAAGATTAGAACTGGTATTCGACGCTGCCTTGCAGGGTTCGCCCACGGCCCAGGGTGAAGGCCAGTACGTCGCCCAGCGGGACGAGGTAGGCGCGATCGGTGACGTTTTCCATGGCGACACGCAGGTTTAACTGGTCGTTGACCCGGTAGCTGCCGTACAGGTCGTAGACGGTGTAGGGCTTCCAGTCTGCCGGGTAGACGCCGCCCTGTGAGACGGTCACGTCCGGGCCGCCGGCGATGGAATAGCCGCCGCTGTAGCGGGCGCGGGCGCCGATATCCAGTTTGCGCTCGAAGAAGCGCGCGCCCAGGGTGAGGGTGCCGCGGTCCATCGGCATGTGTTCGGCGGAACCGAGGATGGCGCCGCAATGCGAGGAGCCGTTGGCGATGTCATCAGGGATCATGGCGTCTACCGGCTGACGGCTGCCGGGTTTTTTGACGATTTTGGTGACGCCGCCCAGCCAGGCGGTTTTGCTGCAGTAGTCGTTGGTGCCGATCATGTGCGTGTAGTTGAACTGGCCATAGGCGCGGCCCGCGTCGTAGTCCAACTGGTACTCAATGCCCTTGAAGCGAGTGGGTTCGAGGTTGTTGACGTAGGCGCTGTTGCCCAGGCTGGCCATGCCATAACCCGGCTTTTGCAAGGCCATGTTCATGAAGATGAAGTCGTCGACCCGGGTGTCAAAGTACGACACTTTGGCACCTATGCGGTCGCCGTCCAGGAACAGGCTGTCTTTGAAGACGTTGACGCCCACTTCCCAGGTGGTCGAGGTCTCTGGCTTGAGGAACGGGTTGGGGTAGGTGAATTCTGCGCCCCCGCCATGGGGCCGCCCGCTGATCATGGTTTCGGTCACGGCCGGTGGGCGCCAGCCCTTGCCGTAAGTGGCGAACAGTTGCATCCAGTCCAGGCCCGGCTTGACCGACAGGCCGAAGGTGGGCGAGAAGCGGCCTTGCTCTTCGTCAACGTCGTAGTGCACCGACTCACCGATCTGTTTGGTGGTCCCAATCACGAATGTTCGGGTTTCAAGGCCGGTCTTGCCGCGCAGCCGGTAACGGTCGTAGCGCAAGCCCGCGTTCACGTTGAACCAGTCGTCGTAGTCGTAATCCAGACGCGTGAACAGGCTGGCCACGCCACGATCGCCCTTGGGTGTCATGTTTTCTGAGTCCGGGCTATCGAGCACGGCGCCTTCAGCCACGGTTTGGGTCGAGTTGGGGCGCACTTTGTCGTAGAAGAACTCCAGCCCGTAGTTGGCTTTGATGATCGAGCGTTCACCCAGTGCAAACAGCGAGGTGTTCTGCGCTTGCAGGCCGTAGGTGTCGGTCTGGTAGGTGACCTTGTAGCCAGGGCTGATACCGCGCGCCAGGGTGCTCTGCTGGTTGCGGTTGTCGACGTGGTAGACCTTGGCCTTGAAGTCGATCAGCGGGTTGTCCGGCGTGTAGCTGTAGTCCAGCGCCAGGTTCTGCGCCCTGACGCTGTTGCTGCCGAGTTTGTCCCAGAGGTCGGCCTTCTCGACGTTCATCATGTTGGCGTCGGTGTAGTTGACGTTGGTCACCAGGTAGCTGAGTTGCAAGCGCTGGTCGTGTGGCAGGTTGAGGCCGAGTTTGATCAGGCGTGAGCGCATCACCGAGCCTGAGTATTCCACCGGGGAGTTTTTGAGCCGGGTGGCGTTTTCCGGGTGGGCGGCAGAGCCTGTGCGCAGTTCGCCGATGGAGCCTTTGGTGCCGGGGTCATAGTCGCCCAGATGGCGCTCGCTCGCGGCCACCAGCATGTCCCAGACTTCGCCGCCGATGGCAAAGGCCGAGCTGCCGATAAAGTGGGTGCCATTGCCCAGCCCGCCAAGGCCTGTGGTGGCGCGGATACGGCCGCCGATTTCTTTGCCATCGGTGAGCAGGTCCGACGCTTCGAGGGTGCGGAAGTTGGCAATACCGCCAATCACGCCCGCGCCGCCCATGGTGGACGTGGCGCCCTTTTCAATCACGACCTGGGAGAGCAAATCGGGGTCGACATACAGCGTGCCGTTACGTTGCTGGTGGCCGCTTTGTTGATAGTTTTGGCGCATGCCGTCGACCGACATGTTGACTCGACCATAGTCCTGAATGCCGCGAATGTTGACGGACAAACCGGGGTCTTGCTGGCTGACCGCCGAGTACACGCCGGTGGTTTCTTCGAGCATATCGGCGGCATGGCGCGGCGGGTTGCGGTCCAGTTGTTCGCGGCTGACCACGTTGACCGAACGCGGCGCCTGGTAGACCCAGTCCCCAGGGTGCGCGGCGTTGACTTGGGTGGCCGACAAGCTCAGCACATTACCTTCGTGCACCGGCAGTTGGAACAACTGCACGGACGGGCGTTTGCTGCCTTGGGCCTGGTTGTGTTCGAAGCGGATGCCGCTGCCGTCGAGCAACTGGCTCAGGGCCGCGGCGATGCTGTAGTTACCCTGCACGGCGTGGCCCGTGCGGCCTTGCAGCTGTGCGTCGCCGACCAGCAGATCGATCCCGGCTTGAGCGGCCAAGGCGTAGATGGCGGTGTCCAGTGGCTGAGCGGGCACGTTGAACGGACGAACGCTGTCGAGCGTGGCCACCTTGCCCGGCGCCCCCGTTGCCGTGCTTTGCTGAGCGGCCACCTGGCCTGTCGATACCACGCCAAGCAGCATGATGGCCATGCCTATAGCCCGTCCCAGACGACTGGGGATCGGTCGTTCTACGTTCATCCTTAACCACTCCTTGAATGCTAATGAATTTCATCTGCATTAGCATTGACGGATGGTCGCACACCCTAGGTAAAAATAATTTCCAGCCCGTGGTCGGGGCTTAATACAGCACGGTCACGCCGGCCAGTTGGGCGACCTGAAGCTGGCGTTCGGCCGCCAGGGTACGGATGGCAGCATCGAGGTTGTCGAGGTGGAACAAGCCGCTGACCGGGGTGTGCGCCTGCTCGCTGGCGACCAGTTTGAGCACGCCGGGGCGGAAGTCCGAGAAGCGTTGCAGCACCTGATCGAGGGGCACATTGCGAAAGATCAGCACGCCCTGCGCCCAGTCGGCGCGCTGTGTCGGGTCGTCGCTGAGAGCGACGATGCCCTGGCCGCGTTGGTAGCGGGCGGCCTGGCCCTCACTCAGCGTCAGCTCGCTCTGGGGCTGTTGCAGGCTGACGTTGACGCTGTGTTGCAGCACGCCGACCCAGGCGTTGTCGCTGTCTTGTCGTTGCACCACAAAGCGCGTGCCCAATGCTTGGGTTCGGCCGCCGGAGGCTTCGACGACGAACGCACGTTTTTCTTCGCCCTGACGCGGCGCCGGGCTGAACAATGCCTCGCCCTGGATCAGCCGCACGCGGCGCTCATGGCCGTCGTAATCGACGTCCAGGGCGCTGCGCGAGCCGAGCAGCACTTGGCTGCCATCTGCGAGGGTCAAGGTGCGAACTTCGCCGGTGCCGGTGCGGTAATCGGCCATCAATGGGGCCAGAGTGTCGCGGCTGTTCACCGCCAGCATCACCACCAGCAACAGGCCTGCAACGCCCGCCCAGCGCACGGGCATCCGCGGTTCCCAGGTAAACAGGCCGCGCAGGAAGCGCCGCACACGGGTGGACCGCGCCACGGGGACGGGGGTGGAAAACAGCGGATTGGCGCGCAGGGTTTCGGCCATCTCCCAGAGCATTTCAGCGTCGGCCAGAGCATCGGCATGGGCCGGGTCGGCGTCCAGCCAACGCTCCAGCGCGTCCATTTGTTGCGCATCCAGCCGCTCCATGCGTTGGCGTACGGCCCAGTCAGCGGCCTGCTGGCGGATTCGCTCAGCAGTGGCGTCAGGCGTCATCACAGGATGTTCTCTTTTTTGGGCGTATAGGGAATATGACGGGCAAGGCGGCCACATCCGGTAAATAAACACGCATACGGTGCAGGGTTTTCATCCGCGATGCTCCATTTTTTGCGCGACGAAGCTGACGGCCATGGCCAGATGCTTCTGCACGGAGCTGGTGGAAATCGCCAAATGTTCGGCGGCCTGTTGATAACTCATGCCTTCGAACCGACACAACTGGAACACCTGACGCGTGCGCAGGGGCAGCGCGGCCATCGCCTGCAACAGGCGTTGCATGTCTTGCTGGGCCTGGGCGCGCATGTCCGGGCCGGGCATCGGGTCGACGACTTCGTGCAGGGTTTGGAGGGGGACGCTGTCGGTGCGGGTCTGTTGATGGCTGCGCCGATGGTCAATGACCAGACGGCTGGCCATGGTAAACAGGAACGCCATGGGTTCTTGCAGGCGCTCTTCACTCTCGCGCATGGCCAGGCGGGCAAAACACTCTTGGGTGAGGTCGTCCGCCAGTTCGGGCTGGCGTGTTTTTAATAGCAGAAAGCGCCGCAGACGCGGCGCGCACTCGGCATACCATCGCTCCAGTTCGGTTTCAGAGGCCATGGCGCCTGCGCTGCTCGATTTAAATGAGGTTGATATTCTTTATCATTTGCGCAGTTGGAGGCAAGAGGCTATTACGGGTGAGGGAGCTCTTAAGGGCAAAAGCCAGATCAAGAGATCGCGAGGCGAGCTCGCTCCTACAGGGGGGCCGGTGGGTTGGGCGTTGCGTTGGCGGGCGCAATCGTGAATGATACGGCTTCTCATTTATGACCCTTTCTCGTCCGGGCTTTCCGTTCATGCCTTCGCCCTCCCCTTCAACGTTGCTGGCCAGCTTTCAGGAGCATTACGACGATCTGTTGTCGTTCCTGACGCGGCGCCTGCGTGACCGGCATCGGGCGGCGGATGTTGCACAGGAAACCTGGATCAAGCTGGCGAAGATCGACCCTGATACGGTCACGGTGCTGAATGATCGGCACTTTATTTTCAAGGTGGCGGGCAATCTGGCCATTGATGCGCTGCGGGTTGATCAGCGCCAGACCCGTAATCTGAGCGCCGAGCCGCCGTCCATCAACATCGCCGACCCGGGGTTGCCGCCAGAAGGTTTATTGCTGGCCAAAGAGCGCATCGGTATTTTGGATGAAGCCCTGCAACAGCTCTCGCCCAATGCCCGCAAAGCGTTGTTGCTGAGCCGTCTCGATGGCATGACCCAAGCGCAGATCGCGGCAGAACTGGGCGTGTCGCCGAGTATGGTGGCAAAATACATCGGCCAGGCGTTGCGCCATTGCCGTGACTGGCTCAAACACAATCATGCCTGAGCCCGCCGCAATGCCCTCAACACCCTCCTCTGACGACCTCGACGATCAAGCCATTGAGTGGCAAACGCTGCTGCATTCTGGCGACGCCAGTGCTCGTCAGCGCCTGGCCTACCAACGCTGGCAGCACCTCAGCCCGGCCCACCAAACCGCCGCCCGCGAGGCCGAAGCGCTGTGGGCCGATATCGGTTTGACCGCCACTGCCGAGCAACACCGTACGCGCCCGCGTCGCCGCGCGTTTCGCTGGGCCAGCGGGCTGGCGGCGGGCTTGGTCATGGCCGTGTTGGGCTACGGCGGCCTGGAGTACATGCCGCGTTGGTCTGACACCCATCACACCGGGGTCGGTCAGCGCCAGCAATGGCTGTTGAGCGACGGCACGCGGGTGACACTGAACAGCGCCACGGCGTTGTCCGTGGATTTCACCGCCAGCCAGCGCACCATCACGCTGCGCAAAGGCGAAGCGCTGTTTGAACTGGCGAACGATCCGGCCCGGCCCTTTGTGGTTGAGGCCGGTCAGGACCGGGTGCAGGCCAAGGAGGCAACATTCAGTGTGCGCCGTGACGCCGATCAGACCCGCGTGCTGGTGGCCACCGGCGCGGCGCAGGTTGAGCATCAGTCCCAGACTCTGGAGCTGCGCCCCAATCAGCAAGCGCTGTATCACGCTGGCCAGCCCGTTGCCGAGCGCCAGCAGGTGGATGCCAATGCGCTGACGGCGTGGCATCGCGGCAAACTGATTTTCAACCGCAAGCCCTTGCAGGAAGTGCTCAGCGAGCTGGAGCGTTACCAGTACGGCCGCATTGTGCTGCCGGACACTGACTTGGGCGCGATGCAGATCAGCGGGGTGTTTGACCTCAATGATCCGCACAATCTGCTGCACACCCTTGAGCAGCGTTACGGGCTCAACATCACCTATTTGCCGTTTGTGGCGTGGGTGCACTGAAAATAATTTCACGCGGGCACTGCAAGATCCTGTCGGGCATATCGTCGTACTAAGACCAAGAGCGAATCCGTTCTCATTAGCGATATAAAAACCCAGACAAGGATTAACACCGCAATGGTCCAGCCCATCAAACAGCCGCGCGGCGCACGCCCCACCGAACAACGACTGCGTCAAACGCTGATGGCCACCACGTTGCTGGCAAGCCTGGCGGGCACGTTCCACGCCACCGCGCACGCGGCACCGGCAACAGCGCCCAACGCCTCGGTGAGCACCCGCCAGGTCAACGTTGCCGTCCCGGCCCAAGACCTCGACCAGGCGCTGACGCAGTTTGCTGATCAGGCTGACTTGCACCTGTTGTTCACCTCTGCCGAAGTGGCCGGGCTGCACAGCCCTGCGCTGGACGGCCAGATGAGCATTGAACAGGCGCTGCAAGCCCTGTTGGCGGGCAGCGGCTTGAACTGGCAGTTCAGCGACGCGCGCACGGTGATTGTGCGCAAGCCGGACACGGCGGCAAAAGGGCTGCAACTCAAGGCGCTGGAAGTCAGTGTGGGCGCGCGCACCAGCACCGCCATCAGTGAAATTCCCGGTACGGTTTGGGTGGTGGATCAGGTGCAACTGCAAGAGCAACTGGATACCGGCGTCACCCTCAAAGAAGCCATTGGCAAGTTGGTGCCCGGCCTGGATCTGGCCCCCGAAGGCCGCAGCAATTACGGCCAGAACATGCGCGGGCGCAACGTTTTGGTGATGATCGACGGCGTGAGCCAAAACAGCTCGCGCGGCCTGTCGCGGCAGTTCGACAGCATCTCGCCGTTTAACGTGGAGCGGGTTGAAGTGTTGTCGGGCGCCAGCGCGTTATACGGCGGCGGCGCCACGGGCGGGATCATCAATATCGTGACCAAAAAAGGCGCCCCCGGCCCGGCCCAGTTTGAAACCGAAGTGTCGGGCACCAGCGGCTTCAACAAGAGCGATGACCTGTCGAGCCGCATCTCGCAATCGGTGAGCGGCGGGACCGATCGGGTGTACGGCCGCCTGGGGATTTCTGGCGAGCAGAACAAAGCGTTTTACGACGGTAAAGGCGACCAGATCTTTATCGACAACACTCAGACTGATTTGCAGTACAACCGCACGCTGGACCTGATGGGCAGCCTGGCGATCAAGCTCGATGACGTGCAAGACCTTGACCTGCTGGCGCAGTATTACGACTCGGGCAACAACGGCAACACCGGGCTTTACTTCCCCAACCTGCACGACAAGGCACCGTCCAATCTGGAAGATGCCGAGATCCGCAGCGGCTACCACACCGACCTTGAGCCACGCTCCAAGCGCCTGCTGTTCAACGCCAACTATCACCACAGTGACTTGCTGGGCCAGGACTTCTACTTGCAGGGCTCGTACCGCAAGGAAGACAACAATTTCTTCCCGTTCCCGTATTACAACGCGGGCAAACCCCAAGGCGCCAACGGCGTTTACTTCGCCGCGTCGCAACAAAACTTTGAAGTCACCAGCCTCAAGGCGCTGTTCGCCAAACAATGGGACAGCGTGAAGCTGACCTATGGCGTGGACCTGGACCGTGAGCGTTTTAACGCCACGCAAAGTGTGTTCAATTCGGCCATTTCTTCCGAGAGCGGCGGGCTGGATCTGGACACCCAAAGCAAAGCCCCGCGTTACCCGAGCTACCGCGTCGACGGCCACTCGGTGTATGCCCAGGCGGACTGGAAGCTCACCGACGCCCTGACGTTGTCCGGTGGCGCACGCCGCCAGCAAATGGATGTGGACGTGGGGGTGTTCAAAGGCATCCCGGGTGGCAGCAACGATTACGCGGTCAACCTGTTCAACCTGGGCGCCATTTATGACTTCAAGAACGGCCACCAGACCTGGATCAATTACAGCGAAGGCTTTGACCTGCCGGACCCGGCCAAGTACTACGGCAAGGCGGGCCTGAGCGTTAAAGACAACCCGCTGGCCGGGATCAAGAGCCGTCAGGTCGAAACCGGCTGGCGTTTTGCCGATGTGGACTGGGACGCGCAGGCTGCGGTGTATTACATCTGGTCTGACAAAGTCATCACCACCGACAGCGCGACGCTGACCATTGATGTGGTGGATAAAAAGAGCCGCGACTTTGGTTTCGAAGGTGCGCTGACCCGTCACTTCAACAACGGCTGGGATGCGGGCGGCACGTTGCACCTGGTGCGTTCCGAAGAGGAAGACGCCGATGGCGACTGGATGAAGCGCGATGCCCGTTACGCGTCGTTGTCCAAATCAACGGCGTTCGTGGGCTGGCATGGGGACGGTCGTAATGTTCGCTTGCAGGGCAACCACGCCTTCACGCTCAAGGACGATTCTGATCACAAAATCAGCGGTTACACCACGTTCGATTTGATGGGCAGCCAAGAGACAGAATTCGGCACCTTCAGCGCCGGTATCCAGAACCTGCTGGACAAGGAATACAGCACGGTCTGGGGCCAGCGTGCCGCGTTGTTCTACTCACCGACTTACGGCCCGGAGTACCTGTATGACTACCAAGGGCGGGGCCGGACGTACACCTTGACCTGGTCGATGGCGTACTGAGTGCAGGCAGGCTGCGAAAGGGCCAAGCCCTTCGCAGCCTGTGGCGGCGACTGCTTTTACTGAGGCGCTACACCGCCAAAGCGGGTGCCCATGAGGGTGACGAAGTCTTCGAGGCTCATTTTCTCCCCGTTGAAATTCACCACACCGGCGGCGTAGTTGAGCGACGCCAAAATGTTGCTGCCCTCAACGTTCGCCAGCCCGGTTTGCACCGCCATGACGCCCGCCAGTTCGCTGGTCATGTTGGCGACCTGGGCGATTTGTTTCGGGTCGGTCTGGCCGGCCAATTGCGCCTGAACGCTCGCCAAGTCAGCAATCATCGGCTTCGACAGCTGCAGTTTGGCATCCAGCGAGGTCAGCATTTGCTTCACCACATCGAGCGGCGGTAGCTCGAACGAAGCGGGCTGTGCAAGGCTGGTCGCGATGCTCAGTTGGCTCTCGCCATTGGTGGTTTTGATGTTGAGTTTTTCCAGCGCCAGGTTCGGCTTGGCCGCCAGCAGCGTGCTGACATCGGCTTGCACTTGGGCGTCTTCGGCCGGAGTCAGTTGCACCTTGGGCAGGGTGCCGTCGGCTTGTGGCTGGAACTTGGTCTGGTAGATCTGCAACAGCGACTGCATCGCTGGAATGTCCAGGTTGCTGGCAGACATGACCATTTCTGCGCTGCCCACGGGCTTGTCGTTAAACGTGACGTCACCCAGGCTGTAGGTCAGGCGCCCGGACATCAGGCGGTCTTTGGCCGAGGCGGAACCGGTGTATTCAAAGTTTTTGACCTTGAGCACCGATTGCGCTGCGCCTGAGGTCAGTTGCGCCTCGCTCAGTTCCAGCACGTTTTGCCCCAAGTAGAAACCGTAGGTGCTTTTGTTCAGGTCGCTGGCCAGGGTCAGCCCGCTCAGCTCTATCGATACCGGTGGGGTATCGGAAGGCGTGGCCAGGAGCTTGAGGTAGTCCATGTAGCCTTTGGCTTTGAGGTGCTGGGCGCCTTCATCGGTTTGAGCGCTGAGGTTCAGGCCCGAGAAACTGATGCGGGTTTTATCGTCCAGCGTAAGGTCGAAGGGCAGCAACTCCAGTTGCCCGTCCACCGAACGACCGTAGCCCAAGGTGACCTGGCCGATAAGAGGCGCCTGGTCCTTGGTGGCTGCGAACCATTTTTCGGTGAAGGGGGTTTTCTCAAGGGCGTAGTTGCTGACCGCCATGACCGGCGCCCACTTGAAGGTCTTGATGCGCGACCACGGCATCGGGCCGTGCTCGATGTGATCGACAAACAACAGCTCAACCGGCTGTGGATCAGAACCTTCGGCATCATCCTGAAGGGTCAGGCGATAGTGCGCGGTGCTGCTGTAGAGGTGGGTCTCAATGGACACCAGTTCGATGCTGCCGTGGGTCGCGGAACCGGCCAGTTGAGCGGCCATTTCTTTGTTGGCCTCTGCGATCGAGGTCTTGAGTTCGCCTTCGATTTTGGTGCCGGTGTACCAGGCGCCAGCCGTGTTTAAAACACCTGCGATTACAACAATGCCGACCAGTACGCCTAATGGTTTGTTCATCAAGTTGACCCGTTCAATGTCCGTTGTGTTGAAGATATGCGGTCTTTACTGAGCCCTTCATGGGCCAAAAAGTGGCAGCAGGTTATCACTCACGGCGAGTCGACGCTGCGTTTCGGTCGCTGCGAATAAGCGCACAGCGTAGACGCTATTGCGTAAAGCTTGCGAGCGTAGCGCCTGAATTAAGCGGCCCTGAGGACAATCGTGCTGGCTTGGCCGATGACTACGCAGAATTCTCCTACGTAATTAAAAGCCCCATCCTAAAGCCAACATGATAATCCTCAGCCGCTCTCCACTGCGTGACAGTGTTGTCAGGGTTTAGGCGCCGCCGGGGCTTGGGCACGGCTACTTTCCCAGCCGCCACCCAGGGCCAGGAACAGGTCGATCTGGCTCATCGCGACTTGGGTGTTGGCCGCCGCTAACTGAGCCCGCACATCGGTGTAGGTGCGCGTGGCTTGCAGGTCTGCGAGGAACGATTCACGCCCGGCAGCAAAGAACTGATGGGTCTGGTCGGCCGCTTTTTTGGCTGAGTCATCGGCTTCGGCCAAAGCATCGCGGCGTTGCAGTGCAGCGGTGTATTGCACAAGGCTGGTCTGGGTTTCGCGGACCGCGTTCAGCACCACGCCATCAAAGCTTGCCAAGGCGCCTTGGGTGGCGGCTTCGGCTTCGCGGATTCGCGCCCGTGAGCCATTGGTGGGGATGGTCCAGCTCAGCAGCGGGCCAAAGCCCCAGCGGTTGGTGGGCGCGGTGCCGAGGTTGTCGACGATCCCGACCGTGCCGATGGAGGCACCGATACTGATGTCCGGGTACAACGAGCCGGTGGCTACGCCAATTTCGGCGGTTGCGGCGGCCAAGTGGCGCTCAGCCTGGCGCACGTCCGGGCGACGCTTGAGCAGCGCAGCACCGTCACCCACCGGGAGTAGTTGCGCGATGTGCGGCAGCTCATCACAGGTGGCGAGATGGGCAGGCAGTTGGTCCAGCGGTTTGGCCAGCAGCATCGACAAACGGAACAGCCCGGCCTGACGTTGGGCTTCATAGCGCGGCAGTTCAGCGCGCAACGATTTGACTTGGGTTTCAGAACGCGTGACCTGGGTTTCATCACCGCGCCCGGCATCGCGCAGACGCTGGGTGAGCGCGGTGGTTTGCGCTTGCAGTTTTAACGACTCTTTGGCGATGCCCAGTTCTTCGTTGGCGGCGCAGACCTGCACGTAAGCCCGCACCACGTCTGCGACCACGGTGATGCGCGCGGTATCGGCGGCGGCTTGGGTGGCATCGGCGTTGGCCTGTGCCGCCTCAATGCCGCGCTTTAACGTGCCCCACAAATCGAACTGATACGAGGTGCTGATGCCCAGGTCACCGACGTTGGCCACCGGGACTTTATCCGCCAGCAAAAAGGCTTCGCCCGACTCTTGCAGGCGCTGGGCGCCGGCTTTGACCGAACCACTCCAGCCGCCCGCCGACTCGGCCTGTTCAACCTGGGCACGCGCCCGCGCAAGGTTCGCCGCCGCTACGCGCAGGTTGGTGTTGGAGGCCATGGCCTGACGCACCAATTCATTCAGCGTCGGGTCCTGGTAGAGCTTCCACCAATCAGTGGGCACCGGTGCCGAGACGACGTTATCGCCCTCGCCCGCCAACGTGCCTTGCAGGTCTGGACGCTGCTGGGCCGCGTCTTTGGGCAGGTGATAGTCCGGCCCGACCATCTGGCAGCCGGCCAGCAGCAACCCCAGCCCTACGGCTGCCAGGCGAACCGCTTTCATTGCGCCTTCTCCTGTGCCGGCTTGGCTTTGGGCGAGTCCGGGATGATGGAAACGGTCGCCGTGCGGCCGGCGATCATGCGGAAGTCCTCAGGCACATCATCAAAGACGATGCGCACCGGAATCCGTTGCGCCAGCCGTACCCAACTGAAGGCCGGGTTCACGTTGGGCAGCAGGTTCTGGCCGCTGGTGCGGTCGCGGTCTTCGATGCCGGCCACGATGCTTTCGACATGGCCACGCAAACGGGCGTCGTCACCGATCACGCGGATATCAACGCTTTGGCCGACGTGAATGCCATCGAGTTTGGTTTCTTCGAAATAGCCGTCGATGTGGAAAGAGCTGCTGTCGACAATCGACAACACAGGCCGCCCCGCGGTTACGAATTCGTTGACCCGAGGGGCGCGGTCGTTGACGTAGCCATCAACCGGGCTGCGCACCACGGTGCGGTCGAGGTTGAGCTGGGCACTGTCGACGGCCACTTCGGCCTCGGTGAGCGCGGCTTGGGCGCGCATTTCTCGCGACTGACTTTCTTCCAGTTGCTCACGCGCAACAAGGTTGCCCAACCCCCGGTTGCGGCGGTTTTCACGCTGGGCCTGGGCTAACGTTTCTTTACGGTCAGCCACGGTCGCCTGCGCCTGGCGCAGGGCCAGTTTGAAGCGGTCCTGGTCGATGACGAACAACACTTGGTCGCGCGTAACGGGCTGGTTGTCGCGCACATCGACTTGCTTGATGAGGCCCGACACGTCAGGGGAAATTTGCACCACGTCTGCGCGGATGTGGCCATCGCGCGTCCAGGGAGCAAACATGTAGTACATGGTCATGCGCCAGACCACGACGCAGGCAAACGCCACCACCAACAAGGTGAGAACGACGCGGCCCAAGGTCAATAAAGGTTTTTTCATGTCATCAAATATCGACTAAACGAATCCACAACGCCGAGTAGCAGAGCGTAGAGACCGACGTTGAACAAAGCCCGGTGCCAGACCAGGCGGTAAAAGTGCAGACGCGTAAGAACCGCGTGAACCGCTAAAAACAGCAGGTAGGTGATGCCCATCAATACCAGGAGCGTAGGCAGGAAAACCCCGCTGATATCGATATATCCGATCATAGCGGCGCTCCATCAATGCCTTGCACGTGCGGGTGCTGCAGGCCGTCGTTATCGACAATGAATTCCACACCCGGCAGCAGGGCCAGGCGCAAACCACTGAGGGCATGCAGCAGGTGAATCCGTGCATCGCTTTCGTCTTGCAGGGTATTGGCGTTGAGCGCACGCCGGGTTCTGTCCATGGTCATTTGCAGACCGCTGGGGATGGTCAAACGCTCACCGGCCATCAAACAGGCGCGGAAGTAATCCCCCACCTCGCTGACCACTTGACGCAACAGCAATTGCGGCCCGCCGGTGACGCGCGGGGCGTAGGCCAACAAGTCGAGGAGGTTCAGCGCCACGCGCAGTTCACGCAGTGCAATGCCGGTGTCTTGCCCGGTCATGGCCAGACGCGGCAGGTGCTGCATCAAGCGGTCGAGCATTTGCGCGCCCATTTGCCGGTGCTCGGCCAGGGTTGCGGGTTTGGTCAACCGCACAATGTCGCGCCAACTGAAACGGGTCAGCCGTTTAGCCGCCAGCTCTGCACCGAAGGGGCGCGCAATCAAGGTCCAGATGAAGGCAAACAGCAGACCGATAGGGCCGGCCAGGTTGGCGTTCATAAAGACCTGAAAGTCAGCGTCGTAGGCACCTTGAATGCTGATGAAGGACGCGGTGTTGACGATGGTCAGCAAGGTGCCCAGGTAAAAGCGCGGCTGGACGGTCAGGGTGCCGACGCAAATAAACGGTACGGCAAACGCCAGCACCAGCATGGGGAAGTCATGCAGGTTGGGCAGGATCACGAACAGGTAGAGGCTGGCGAACAGCACCGAGAGCGAGGTCCAGAAAAAGAACCGGTAAATCTGCGGGGCCGGGTCGTCCATGGCGGCGAAAAAGCTGCAGGCGACGGCGGCCAAAATGACTGCGCTGGCGCCGTCTGTCCAGCCGAGCAGAATCCACAGCACGCAGGCGACGACGATCGCCGTGACGGTGGAGAACGCGGAATAGAGCATGAGGCCGCGGTCCAGAAACGGCGTCAGCCGACCCAGCCGCCAGTGCCGGTAAACCGCTCGCCAGACGGTTTGATCACCGGTGGAGATGGCCTGTTGCAGGCTGCGGCAGTCTTGCCACAAGTCGATCCATTCCCCCAGGCGGTAGAGCACGTTGGAGAGCAATAGCTGGCGGCGGTCATCCAGGGCTTCGGCGCTGGGTTGCAGGTGTTGCAGCTCGTTGCGCAGCGCTTGCCATTGTTCGACGGGGGCGCCTTCGCTGGTGGTTTCAAGCCAGGTGCGCGCGTGTTGCAACACCGGCGTGACTTTATCGACCAGCTCCGGGGTCCGACGCTCCAGGGCGTAAAGGGCGTCGTCGAGGGCATCCACCACGGGCAGCAGGTGGATCATGCGCCCGCGCAGTTCTTTGGTGTTGCGCACGGTTTGCGGGTGCGCGCCTTCGTGGGGTAACTGACCGATCATCAGTTCCAGGGTGTTGAAGGTCGAGACCATTGAGGCGCGCAAGCCACTGGCTTTGCCGGGGTCGACCTCGCGGGACAAAAAGTACTGACTGTAGTTGGCGGCATCGGTGAACCACTTGGCCGATGAGTCGATGAACACCGGTGTGAGGCGTCGAGGCCAGAACATGCTGCCGACTACGGCCGCACAAACGATGCCGAGCATGATCTCTTCGGTTCGCGAGACGGCGATGTCAAAGACGTTGAGCGGGTTATCCACAATCGGCAAGGCGATCATTGGCATGGTGTAGCCCGCCAGCATGAAGACGTAGCTGTTGGCGGTGCGCAGGTGCAATGACAAGAACAGCAGGATGCCCGTCCACAGCGCAATCACCAGCACCAGCAGAAACGGTGTCTGGACAAACAGCGGGACAAAGAACACCGCTGCTGAAGCCCCCAGCAGCGTACCAATGGCGCGGTAGATCGCCTTGGAGCTGGTGGGGCCGACAAAGGGGCTGGAAACGATGTAAACCGTGGCCATCGCCCAGTAAGGACGGGGCATTTCCATGAGCAGGGCGATGTACAGCGCGATCATGGAGGCGGCAAACGTCCGTACGCCGTAGAACCAGTCACGGGCGGGCGGCATGCTGCTGAAAAACCCGTTCAAGACGCCGCTCCATCAGGCAGTTGGCCAGCGGCTTCAAAAGCTTTGATCACTCTTAAGGCGGCTTCTTGATCAGCGACTGAAATGTCGGCCAATGCTGCACGCCGCAGTTGTACCAACTGGGCTTCAATGGACTGCACCAAGGTGCGACCGACGGGCGTAAGGCTCAGGGTTTTGGCGCGGCGGTCGCTGGCGTCTTCGTTGCGCACAACGTAGCCGGCCTTGCACATCTGATCGAGCAGGCGCACCAGTGACGGGCTTTCCATGCCCGCCGCCTGGGCCACGGTGACTTGCCGCACGCCCTCGCCCAAGCGGCCGATAATCAGCAGCGGCATGGCGCAGGCTTCGGAGATGCCGAAGTTGACCAGCGTGGTTTGGCAGACGCGACGCCAATGACGGGTCGCAACCACCATACCGGTGCTGATGCTCATTTGGAGTTGATCTAGAGAGTCAGGCAAGAGACATCACACAATGTTAGTTTGCTAACTATTAATACTGCTCGGCCAGATGATCACCGTCAAGTGTTACGAATTAATTCTGCTGACCTGTTGTCTGTTTTATGAGCAGATCAGCGCCGCAATCAGTGGCGCCGCAGGTCAAATATAGTCGAACCTGGGTGTCATCGATGGTCAGATCCTGGGTTTTGTGCCACCCGGACGGAATGGGCGCGAAGTCGTCCGGCTGCACGCTGCTGCTGATCAGCCAGATGCGCCCTGGGGCGGCGGGTACGTCGGCCAGGTGATCAACGTAGATCTTGGCGCCGTCCTCGTTTACCAGCGTTCCGAAACCATAGGCCGTCGGCCGCCCGGAGACACCGTCTGGCGTGGGCGGTGTGTAGAGCATGGGTTGGGCTGGGGTTTTGTTGTAGTAAACGTAACTGAAGTACCAGAACAGATCGCTGACGATGATTCGGTCACCCGGCAGGAACTGCTGATTCACGTGCTCAACCAGTTGGTCAAAGTGGTCGGCATCGCTGCTGAAGTTGCTGCGCAGGCCCACACTTTCGACGCCCATGAACAGCACAAGCACTGCAATTGCTATAACGCGTTTGTGCACAAGCAGGCGGTCGACTGCGATGGCGACGAGCAACGGCAAGCCCAGCGCGGCAAAACTCACGTAACGTTCGATGAACATGGGCGAGATAAACGACAGGGCGTAAATCGCCAGGATCGGCAGCAAGGTGTAGATCGCAATAAGCGCGTGAAATTTATAAGGGGAGGCATCGCGCACAGCGATCCAGATCACGCCTGCAAACAGCGCCAAGGGGGCCAGCCAAAATACCGGCCAAGGCAGGGTATCGCCTTCGTCTTGTGTCAGAAGCTGCCAGACCATGGCCGGTAAAGAGCGCGCATCGACAGGCGGCTCCCAGCCCACATCGCCACCAGCTTTTAGCTCGTGCATGTGTTGCAGCAGATCCACCAGGCCCGGCAGCCAGGGCAGGAACAAGATGACGATGCCGGCGTTGGCCAGCCACCAGATCGGCCGCTTGATCAAGCTGCCCGCTGCACTGTGACGAGTGCTCAGTATCAGCAGGTATAGCCAATGCGCCATTACGCAAAAAGCAGTGAAGTAGTGGGTGTAGAACGCTGCGGTCATCAGCGCCGCGTAGACGGCCAGATAGCGTGTTTTATCAGGGTTTTTGACCCAGTAGATCAAGGCAATGGTTGCACCGATCAGCCACATGCCCAGCAGCGAATACATGCGCACTTCCTGGCTGTAGCGCACGGCTGTCGGCAGCAACGCCAACAGGATGCCTGCCAGCAACGCAGCCCTTTGGGTCGCGACCAGTCGCACCAGCCACATGCCCAGAAACACCGTGGCGATGCCGGGTAAAACGCTCAGGGCACGGATCGAGGCCAGGCTGTCACCGAACACGCCCATCCAGCCATGCAGAAGCATGAAATACAGCGGTGGGTGAACATCATGTGCGGCATGAAACCAGATGCCGCTGAGCGAGTAGTTACTCAGCATCAAGCTGGAGCCTTCGTCACACCAGATGGACGAGCTGGTTGAGCCGTAAAACCGCACGGCCGTGGCCACCAGCAAAATGCACAACAGCCACGGCTGGAGAAACAGTCGAGTCAGTGCGTTGCGGGACGGTTCAGGGCGTTGAAACAGTTGCTCGTCGACATCGCTATTACTGAGTACGCCCATGTTTCACCTGATGTGCATTAAGACTACGACTGGAGCCGTATTAACTGTCGCGATTGTAGGGCACAAACCACAGGAAAAGGGGAACCGTCCATTCGGAATAGCGCAAGAAAAAACAGTGGAAGCCTTTGTAATCTCTTGGCTTACCGCCGCGTTAGACTAGCGCGCTCACGATGGGCACATCGTTATCAAAGCCTGTTCGTTACAAGGTTTGACAGAAATAGAGTCAGTGCCTAACGTAAATTGGATCCAAATCAACGTGCCGAATGTCCACAGCGGGTAGCGTCAACGTGACCGTCAAAAAGAACTTATTAAGCAGTATTGAAGTACATGGGGCGATTCCAGCGCATCTGGCGCGGTCAGTGATTGAAGAGTCGCTGCGCAACGCCATCCTCGATGGACGTTTGCCCTGCGGGACGGCTATTCGTCAGCAGGCCCTGGCCGCCTTGTTTGGTGTGAGCCGCATGCCGGTTCGTGAAGCCCTGCGCCAACTTGAAGCCCAGGGGTTGCTGCAGGTCGTCCAATATAAAGGCGCGGTGGTTGCGCCTTTGATTCAGGATGATTCGCTGGAAACCTACGCGCTGCGATTTTTACTGGAAGCGCAGGCTTTGCGCTTGTCATTGCCATTGCTTGGTGAAGAGGATTTCAAGACCGCGTCGGCTTGTATTGAAGCGCTTGTGGTCGAAACGGATTTCGGAAAAATCGGCACGCTCAATCGGCTTTTTCACCAAGCGCTCTACGGTAAAGCTCCTAACAAGAAGCTGTTGGCACTGATCGAAACGGGGCTTGTGGAAGAGGAGCGTTTTTTGCGCTTTAACCTTGAGCAGATGGGCTTGGGCAGTTTGCCTCAGGACGATCATCGGGCGCTGCTGCGGCATGCCCGGGCTAGGGATGTGGAGGCGTGTGTGAATGAACTGGAGCAGCATTTGCAGCGCGGGGTTAATGCGATTATTCGCTATCTCCAGGACCAGAAACCGAAACAGCCCTGACACATAGAATGCCAGGGCTGTGGATAACTTATTAAGGGCGGTGGGGCTCAGATTTTGAAGCTGTCGACCAGTTGCTTGAGGCGGCTGGCTTGCTGCGAGAGCGCATCGCAATCTTTGAGGGTTTCGTTAAGGTTCACCACCCCCTGCTGATTGAGCAGGTTGATGTGGGTGATATCCAGGTTGAGGCTTTCGACCACGGAGGTCTGCTCTTCCGTGGCCGCGGCTACCGATTGGTTCATCCCGTCAATTTCTTCGATGCGCTGAGTCACGCTGATTAAACGGGCACCGGCCTGGTTGGCCACTTCTACGCTGTCTTCGCTGGAAATCTGGCTGGCATTCATGGTGCTTACCGCCTCGCGAGAGCCGATTTGCAGTGAGGTGATCATTTTATGGATCTCTTCTGCCGACTCCTGAGTGCGATGAGCGAGGTTTCGCACCTCATCCGCCACGACGGCAAACCCACGACCCGCCTCCCCCGCACGCGCAGCCTCAATGGCCGCGTTGAGGGCCAGCAAGTTGGTTTGCTGGGAGATCCCTTTGATCACATCAAGTATGTGACCAATGTTGTCGGTGCTGGCGTTGAGGGTTTCGATCTGCGCGCAGGACACGCTGATCTTTTGTGAGAGTTCGGTCATGGCCTCGATGGTCTGCTCGACCACTTTGCGGCCATCATCCGCCTGCTCACTCGCACCGCTGGCATGCTGCGAGGCATCGGCGGCATTGCGTGCGATCTCCTGGGTTGCAGCGCCCAGTTCATTGATGGCAGCGGCGACGCTGTTGGTGCGTGCGCTTTGCTCGTCTGAACCGACGATGGAGGCGTTGGACGAGCTCATCACACGCTCGGACAAATCATGGACCTGCCGAGTGACCGAGGACACTTCGGAGATGGACGCATGAATACGCTCAACGAATTGGTTGAAGGAGCCGGCCAGTTCGCCAAACTCGTCTTTGTGTTCAATCGCCAGACGCCGCGTCAGATCGCCTTCACCTTGCGCGATGTCTTGCATGGCGCGGCCCATGGTGGTCAGCGGACGCATCAGTACACGAATCAGCAGACTCAACAGGAGTGCAATCACTGCCACAGCAATCACCGTTGCGATGAGTGCCGAAGTCCGGAATTTAGTGAGCGACGCGTAGGCTTTATCTTTATCCAGTGACTGACCGATGTACCAGTCTGCAGAAGGCAAACCGGTGACCGGGGTAAACGAGATGATCCGCTCTTGGCCATTGAGCATCACGTCTTGAATGCCTTTCTCAATCTTCAGAGAACTGCTGGGATAGATGTCCCGCAGGTTCTTCATCACTTGGTCTTTTTCGGGGCTGACGATGACTTGGCCATCTCCGCTCACCAAGAAGGCGTAGCCCAGACCGCCGGAGTCTACGGAGTTGATGATGTTGACCAAGCTGTCCAGACTTAAATCGCCACCGACAACGCCCAACAACTCACCGTTCTTTTTGACCGGCATGGCGATGGTGACGATCAGACCGCCTACAGCTGCCATGTAAGGCGGCGTAAGCATTGTTTTGTCTGCCAGGACGCCTTGCTTGTACCAAGGCCGTTCACGCGGGTCATAGCCGTCTGGCATCTTGGCGTCAGGGCGCTGAGTAAATACGCCATTGGACTGACCGATATAAGTGAACTGGAAGTTTGACGTCAGTGCAGGCTGATCGATGAGCCCGGCGAGGTCAGCTTGATCGCCTTGGTGGGCGATGTTTTGGGCAAGGCTCTCTAACACCAGGATGCGACCGCTCAACCAGTTCTGAATGCTGCTCGCGGTCAGGTTGCCGGCTTGCGCCACTGAGGAGTCGATGTCTTGCCTGATGGTGTTGCGCTGCAGATAGTCGTTGTACAAGGCAAACAACGCAAACGCTAAAACGACGACGCCTGAAGCGGCCAGAAGAATTTTATGACTGAACTTGAGATTCATAGCATGGGACTTCTTATGCCGAAAGGATGGATGTCGGTTGAAGCATGCTTGGGGGATCAGGCAGCCGATCAGGCCCAACCGACTTGCTCAACAGGCTGTCGGCATCAGCGGCTGAAAAATTAGCGGTTTGTTGAAGCTATTTGTGTGATCCGACGAACGCGCCGTCGCAGATGTGGGAATGGTCTGAGGAATTATTGGGACGTTTGGGAATTTACGTCGCGCAAAAACAAAACCCCTGTCTGCGTTAGCAGACAGGGGTTTCGGAATTCAATCTTGACGATGACCTACTCTCACATGGGGAAACCCCACACTACCATCGGCGATGCATCGTTTCACTGCTGAGTTC
>NZ_WIVZ01000035.1:0-59112 GCF_009600325.1 Pseudomonas sp. FSL R10-2189 | reverse complement strand
GCCTGCCCCCGCGCCGACCCGCACTACGCCGATTGCCAGCCGTGCGGCGCCAGCCCCGGCCGCGCATTCGCCTGCCCCCAAGCGCAAGCCTTACAAGCTGGTGGCCATTGGCACGTCAACCGGTGGCCCGGTGGCGTTGCAACGGGTATTGACCCAGTTGCCGGGCAATTTCCCGGCGCCCATTGTGCTGGTGCAGCACATGCCGGCGGCGTTCACCAAAGCCTTTGCCGAGCGTCTGGACAAGCTGTGCCGCATCAGCGTCAAGGAGGCCGAAGACGGCGACACCTTGCGCCCCGGGCTGGCCTTGCTGGCACCGGGCGGCAAACAAATGATGATTGACGGTCGCGGTACGGTACGGATTCTGCCGGGCGATGAGCGCCTTAACTACAAGCCCAGTGTCGACATCACCTTTGGCTCTGCGGCCAAAACCTACGGTGACAAAGTTTTGGCGGTGGTCTTGACCGGCATGGGCGCGGACGGCCGTGAAGGCGCACGCCTGCTCAAGCAGGGCGGCAGCCAGGTGTGGGCACAAGACGAAGCCAGTTGCGTGATCTACGGCATGCCCATGGCCATTGTTAAGGCCAACCTCGCTGACGCGGTGTACAGCCTTGATGACATGGGCCGCCACTTGGTTGAGGCGTGTCACTGATGGACGTGCTCAGCCTGATCGGCATCATCATGGCCTTTGTCGCGATTATCGGCGGCAACTACCTCGAGGGCGGGCACCTGGGCGCGCTGGCCAATGGCCCGGCGGCACTCATCGTCTTGGGCGGCACCATTGGCGCCGCGCTGTTGCAGTCGCCCATGAGCGCCTTCAAGCGGGCGATCCAGACCGTGGGCTGGATTTTCTTCCCGCCGCAGATCGACATGGCGGGCGGGATCAATCGTGTCGTCAACTGGAGCCTTACGGCGCGTAAGGAAGGCTTGCTGGGCCTTGAAGGCATGGCCGACTCCGAGCCCGACAGCTACTCGCGCAAAGGCCTGCAACTGCTGGTGGACGGGGTTGAACCCGAAGCCATTCGCAGCGTGCTGGAGGTCGACTACATGACCCAGGAAACCCGTGACATTGAAGCCGCCAAAGTCTTTGAGTGCATGGGCGGTTATGCGCCGACTATCGGCATCATTGGCGCGGTGATGGGCTTGATCCATGTGATGGGCAACCTGGCCGACCCGACCCAGTTGGGCAGCGGCATTGCCGTGGCGTTTGTGGCGACCATTTACGGGGTGGCCAGCGCCAACCTGGTGTTGCTGCCCATTGCCAGCAAGCTCAAGGCCATTGCGTTGCGCCAGTCGCTGTACCGCGAGATGTTGCTTGAAGGCATCCTGTCGATTGCCGAGGGCGAGAACCCGCGGGCCATCGAACTCAAACTCCAAGGGTTTACGGGGTAACGATGAGCCGACGCCGCCGCGCTGCTGAAGAGCACGTCAATCATGAACGCTGGCTGGTGTCCTACGCAGACTTCATCACCTTGCTGTTTGCCTTTTTTGTGGTGATGTACTCGATCTCGTCGATTAACGAAGGCAAGTACAAAGTGATCTCGCAGGCGCTGGTGGGGGTGTTCAATGACACCGAGCGCAGCGTCAAGCCGATCCCGGTGGGCGAAGAGCGCCCGCTCACCACCAAGCCGGCCGAGCCGCTGATCAAAGACAGCGAAAACACTGACGCGGGGTTGGGCCAGGCCCAGGACGATCCGCTAAAAACCATCGCCAATGACATCACCCAGGCCTTTGGCGACTTGATTGCCTCACACCAGCTCACCGTGCGTGGCAACGAGCTGTGGGTCGAGATCGAACTCAACTCCAGCCTGCTGTTTGGCAGTGGCGATGCGATGCCCAATGACCTGGCGTTCAGCATCATCGACAAGGTGGCGGCGATCCTCAAACCCTTCGATAACCCGATTCACGTCGAAGGCTTTACCGATAACCTGCCGATTCGTACTGCGCAATATCCCACCAACTGGGAGCTGTCTTCAGCGCGCTCGGCGAGCATTGTGCGCATGCTGGCGATGCAAGGCGTAGACCCGGGTCGCATGGCGTCGGTGGGCTACGCCGAGTTTCAGCCGGTGGCCAATAACGCAACGCCTGAAGGGCGTGCGCTCAACCGTCGCGTGGTGTTGGTTGTGTCACGTAACCTGGAAGTGCGTCGCAGTTTGACCAGCAGCGGCGCCGCCAACGTCACGCCAGATGCCGCCTTGAAGCGTGCTGGCACACAAACTGCACCGCCACGATCAACGCCGCTGGTTCGAGGGAATGCCGTCAATTCCCCGTCACCGTCCCTATAAGTGCATGGCAATTCTCGGTCGGCACGCGTGCAACCGGGAGGAATAACTGAATGAGAGTCTGGACTGTAGCTAATCAAAAAGGTGGGGTCGGCAAGACCACCACCTCCATCGCCCTGGCGGGTTTGCTGGCTGAGGCGGGCAAGCGCGTGGTCGTGGTCGACCTCGACCCGCATGGCTCCATGACCAGTTATTTCGGTTATGACCCGGACGCCCTTGAGCACAGCAATTACGACCTGTTCTTGCACAAGGGGCAGGTGCCCGACGGCCTGACCGCGCAGTTGCTGTTGCCCACCAGCAACGAGCAGATTGCCTTGTTGCCGGCCAGCACCGCGCTGGCCACGCTTGAGCGCCAATCGCCGGGCCAGAGTGGCCTGGGCCTGGTGATCGCCCGTGCCCTGGCGCAACTGTGGCAGGACTACGACTACGCGATCATCGACAGCCCGCCCTTGCTCGGCGTGCTGATGGTCAATGCATTGGCGGCCAGCCAGCAGTTGATCATCCCGGTGCAAACCGAGCACTTGGCCCTGATGGGCCTGGAGCGCATGGTCAATACGCTGGCGATGATCAATCGCTCGCGCAAACAGGCGTTGCCGTTCTGCATCGTGCCGACTCTGTTTGACCGCCGCACCCAGGCCTCTATGAGCACTTTGCGGGTACTGCGTGACTCACACCCCGAAACACTGTGGCAGGGCTTTATCCCGGTCGACACGCGTCTGCGTGACGCCAGCCGGGCAGGGCTCACGCCTTCGCAGTTCGACGGCAAAAGCCGGGGTGCGATTGCGTATCGCGCGTTGCTCAAACACATGTTGACCCAGCAACTCACACCGCAGCCGGTGTGAGCTGGGCGTGCATTCAAGTATCTGCATGGCGTGGCCGATAACCCCTAGAGGTCATGGTCGCGCCAAGGTTGAGTGAGGCACCTGATGAAGCAACCGGTCGCGCTGTCTACAAGCCCGCAAGTGGCCTTGCAGGCTTACCTGGACAATTTGCTGTTTGATGCAACCGAAGAGGCACTGCAAGCGCCGGAGCCTGTACTGACGGCCGAGCCCGAGGCGCTGGACGAATTCGCTGCTGCGGTGCTGGAAGAGCAAGTCCGTGATGCCCGCCTGACGCCCCCGGAGCCTGTGCAAGAACTGGCGGTGCCGGTGCCGTTGTCAGAGGTGTTGCCGAATGCCGACTTACTGGCGCCGCAGCTGCTCGACGTGCAGCGCCCGAATGCAATCGGTACCCGCTTGCCGGTGCAGGACGATGGTCGCCCGGCGTGGGCCAGCGAGCCGTTTGAATGCCTGCTGTTCGATGTCGCAGGGCTGACCCTGGCGGTGCCGCTGGTGTGCCTGGGGTCGATTTACGCGTTGCACAATCGCGAGTTGACCCCGCTGTTTGGTCAACCTGACTGGTTTTTGGGGATTCTGCCGAGCCAGAGCGGCAAACTCAACGTACTCGACACAGCGCGCTGGGTGATGCCGGAGCGTTACCGCGACGATTTTCGTGAAGGGCTGCAATACGTTATTTCGGTTCAGGGCTATGAATGGGGGCTGGCGGTGCATCAGGTCAGCCGTTCATTGCGCCTGGACCCCAACCAGATCAAATGGCGTTCGCAGCGCGGGCAACGCCCGTGGTTGGCGGGCACCGTGATCGAGCACATGTGCGCGTTGCTGGACGTGGCAGAACTTGCCCACTTGATCGTCAGCGGCGCGACCCGCCATCAGGCAGACACGTAAACGACCGCGCTTGAGCGCGGTTAGACAACACACACCGTTAAGGTTTTTAGTCAGGGGTTTGGGGTATGCAGAACACAGCCGCAAAAGGTTCCGAGGATCCGATCCTGCAATGGGTCACTTTCAAGCTGGACAACGAGACCTACGGCATCAACGTCATGCAGGTGCAGGAAGTGCTGCGCTACACCGAAATTGCCCCGGTGCCGGGTGCGCCAGCCTACGTGCTGGGCATCATCAACCTGCGCGGCAACGTGGTGACCGTCATCGACACCCGCCAGCGTTTTGGTTTGTACAACGCTGATATCACCGACAACTCACGCATCGTCATCATCGAAGCCGACAGGCAAGTGGTGGGCATTCTGGTCGACAGCGTGGCGGAAGTGGTGTATCTGCGTCAGTCTGAAATCGAAACGGCGCCGAACGTGGGCAACGACGAGTCGGCCAAGTTCATTCAAGGCGTGTGCAACAAGAACGGCGAGTTGCTGATTCTGGTTGAGCTGGACAAAATGATGAGCGAAGAAGAGTGGTCAGACCTGGAGAACATCTGATTGATCCTTGAGGTGGCGGTAATCGTGCTGGCCCTGCTGTGGGCCGCGAGCGTGTGTGCGTTTGTGCTCTACGTGCGCAAACAGCGCGTGGCCGCCGCACAGCAGGCCGAGGCCGACGCCCGCCGCGACCGCCGCCTCAAGGAGCTCAGCCGCCGCCTGGACACCTACCAGAACGGCAACGTGCAAATGGGCGAAGAGCTGCACGAAATGCGCTCGGTGGTGGCCCCCTTGCCAGAAAAACTCACCCGCCTTGAACAACGCGACCCCACCAGCCTGTCCTTCGACCAGGCCGCGCGTCTGGTCGGCATGGGCGCCAGCGTCGACGAACTGACCCAGTCCTGCGGCCTGACCCAGGCCGAGGCCGAGTTGATGAGCAAGATGCACAAGGGTTGAGCCCCTTTTTCGGGAACTCAACACAACCCCTGCACAAACTCCAGAAACGCCCGCACTTTGGCCGCCGGTAAATGCCGCGACGGGTAGAACGCGTACAGCGGAAAACGCTCATCGGGCCAGTCCGGGAACACGTCCACCAGTCGCCCGTCCTTGAGCGCGGGCGCCAGCCCCAGATCGAGCATTTGCGCCACCGCGTGGCCGTGCTCGCACACGCTGTACAAGGTGCTGGCGTCATTGATGATCAACCGGCCATTGGTGGGCACGATGAGTATTTGCCCGTCACGATGAAACTCCCACGCAAACGGCCGCCCGGTTTGTGTGTCGCGAAAGTCGATGCACACGTGCTGGCCGTGTTCAAGGTCCTGCGGCAGGGCAGGGCGCCCGTAGCGCTGGAAATACGCAGGTGCGGCAACCGTCAGTACGCGAACTTCCATCAGCTTGCGCGCCACCAGCGAAGACGACTGCGGGTGGCCAAAGCGAATGGCCAGATCAAAGCCGTCAGCCACCAGATCGCCCAATTGGTCTTTGGTGTGCAAGTCCAGTTGTAATTGCGGGTGGCGGCGCATGAACTCGCCCAATACCGGACCCAGTACCAGCCTTGAGAAATACGGGTCGATATTGACCCGCAAGCGCCCGCGTACGGTCAGCGCGCTGTCAGCCGCCGAGTTGGCCGCTTCTTCAAGCCCGGCCAGCAACGGGGCGACTTCCTGATAAAAGCGCCGCCCTTCATCGGTCAATTGCACCGAGCGCGTGGTGCGGTCGAACAGGCGAATGCCCAAGCGCTTTTCCAGCCGCGAAATCGCCCGGCTTACGCCCGAGGGTGTGATATCCAGCCTATCGGCGGCCTTGGCAAAACTGCCGCTGTCGACCACCGCGCTCAACACGCCCATGCCGCTGGCCAAACCCGGGTCAAAGCTCATTGGTGATTACCTGTCACGTATGCAATGACACTGATGCTATCGAAGTATCAAGCGTTCGCGCTGGATAATTTCTGCCAACACAACAGCCGTTGTTTGAGTTGAGGAGAGAAGCATATGTACGCAGTCACAGGCATTACCGGGAAAGTGGGTGGCGCTGTCGCGCGGGCATTGCTCGGTGCCGGGCAGCCGGTGCGTGCGGTGGTGCGCAGTGCCGAAAAAGGGCTGCCTTGGGCGCAACTGGGTTGTGAGGTGACGCTGGCAGAAGTCGACGATGCCCAGGCCATGGCGCAGGCGTTTAGCGGTGTCGACGGGGTGTTCATCATGTTGCCGTCCAACTTCGACCCTTCGCCGGGGTTCCCTGAGGCACGGGTGTTGGTCGACAACATTCGCCAGGCACTGCAATGCGCCCGGCCGGGCAAGGTGGTTTGCCTGTCAACCATCGGCGCTCAGGCCACACAGCCCAACCTGCTGAACCAGTTGCAGCTACTTGAACAGGCTTTGGGGTCGCTGGCCATGCCGGTGACGTTTCTGCGCCCCGGCTGGTTTATGGAGAACGCCTTGTGGGATGTCGCCCCGGCGATTGAGAGCGGGTTGATCCCAAGCTTTCTGCAGCCGTTGGACAAGCCGGTACCCATGATTGCCACGGCGGACGTGGGGCGGGTAGCTGCCGAGTTGTTGCAGGAGGCCTGGCAAGGGCAGCGCATTGTTGAACTGGAAGGCGCGCAGCGTATAACCCCTGACCAGATTGCCGAGACCTTCGCCCGCTTGCTCGACAAACCGGTGAGCATGCAGGTCGTGCCGCGTGATCGCTGGCAGGCGCTGTTTAGCGAGCAGGGCATGCGCAACCCGTTGCCACGCATGCAGATGATCGATGGCTTCAACGAAGGCTGGATCGAATTTGCCGGCACGCCGCGTAAAGGGCAGGTTGAGCTTGAAACAGTGTTGAAGGGGCTTTTGCTGTAGCTGTACCTGTAGCTGCAGCTCCGTCTTCGATGCCGCGCTGTCGCGCAGTAAACAGGCCACCGATAAACTTCAGCATCCCCCAATCAGTTCCCTCTCCTTCGGGAGGGCTAGGGGGCTCTTGATCTGGGTAGATAAAACCTGCGTTCGGCCAGCGTGATTTAACGGGGCCTCCTGGATCAACAGCCAGATCAAGATCAAAAGATCGCGAGGCAAGCTCGCTCCTACAGGTCGACAGTGCACTGAACGGTGGGCTTACGGCGGCGTGATGTCGCGCTCCACCGGCCCTGCATCCGGGTCAAATCCTTGTGGGTATTTGCCTTTTAGCTGCCAGGCAAAAGCAATGATTTCAGCCAGGGTTCGGTACAGCTCCTGGGGGATGCTGTCGCCCAGCTCCATGCGCGCCAATAATCTGACCAGCTCAGCATTCTCATAAATAGGCACTTCGTACTCGCGGGCCAGTGCGAGGATGGCTTCGGCCAGTGCGTCGTCGCCTTTGGCGGTCAGGGTGGGCGCCTGTTTGCCGTCGTACTTGAGGGCAATCGCCTGACGCGGTTCGGGGGGTGTGCTCATGCGGTTTCGTCGACCCAGCGTTGTTCAAGGGGAGTATGGCCATGGGCGGGCGGAGTGCCCTGATGGCAATCGAGATCGGTCACGCTGAGCCCCGCGTCCTTCAGGCGCTGGCGCAGCACGTCCAGTTGGCTGGCGATCAGTTCGGCGGTGGCGCTGTGTTGCGCCCACAACTGGCCGGACAGGTTGCCGCGCAGCAGTTGCGCCTGCACATGCAGCGGGCCCAGCGGCGTGAGGTCAAAGGCCAGTTCAACCCGCCACAGTTGATCTTTGCTTTCGCGGTGTTCGCGTTTGTCTTCAGGCCCTTGCTCGGGCGGATCTTCACGCTGGAACTTGACCTGCAACGGCACGATGTCGTGGGCGTTGCGCAGGGGGATTTCCAGCTGCCAAGTGGTCAGCAGGCTACCGTCGGCGGTGCGCCCGCTTTGCTCCAGGCTCGACAATTGATGGCTTTGCAGGCGCGAAATGGCGGCGGCGGCGAGCTTGAGCAGGTTTTCCAGGCTGTCTTCGCCTTCGCCCCGTTGCAGCAGGCGCGGCGGCAGCGGAAAACCGCCCGGCTGCGGTTTGGCGCTGACTTGCCCAAGCATGCCCAGCGCATTGCGCACAAACGTCGGCAGGGCTTGCGCCTGGGTGCTGGCGGCGACACCGGGGTTGAAAGTGGGGTTGGCCGGCACGCCGGGTACCATTTGCGCAATCAGCCGCAACAAGGTGGCTTTCATGTCGGGGGCGAGGTTCTGTAACTGCCCACCGAGCAGCTTGGCTTCGAGAAACGCGCCGCTGTTGAGCAGGGCATTACTGAGTGTGGCGGGGTTGCTCAGTTGTTGTGGCGTAGGCAAGCCGCTCAACAACTTGTCGATAGAGGCGCGCAAAGCGTCGGGCATGCTGTCGCTGGGTGGAAGTTTCTGCAGGGCGTTCAACAGGCCGTCGAGCGAGCCCTGGCGGCTTTGTTGGGCGGCCAGTTGCTGGGTAATCGCCAGTTGGTCTTGTCGGCCGCTCAGGGGCACGAAGTTCAGGCTCTGGCTCCCTTGCACTTGCGCGGTCAGCAAGCTGTCAACGCGCAAAGGTCGCGGGCTGTCGACGGTCAGGGTGCTGCCGCTCAAGGCGCTATTAAGCAAGGTCACCAGTGAGCGATAGACGGCCGGTTGCCCGGCAGCTTGCGCCAACACCTGGGTGCTCAGCACTTTGCCTTGTACTAACGTGCCCACCGGCAGTTGCTGCGGATCAAGGCGGGTGAGGGCGCTGGCATTGTTGCTCAGGGCTTGTTGCAGGCTGACCGCCAGGCTGGCGGGCGAAGGTTGTGTCACCGACAGCAGCGTGCCCAGCGGCAACGGCTGGTTGCTGCTGACCTGCACGTTGGTTTGGCGGCCGCTGTCCAGGGTCAGCTTGAGCAGCAGCTGAAACACCGCATCGCCCTGTTTAAGTGACAACACTTGCGCCTGGGCGCTTTGCCCCGGACTGATCAAACCCTCGAGCGGTTGCAGCAACTTGAGCACTTCACCGCCTGCTGCACCGGGGCGTACGGGATTGGACGCAGCAGGTGGGATGGGTGGAATATTCATGTCGCTTTTCATTGTTACAACCTTATGAATATGCCCTCTTTAGAGTAGGACATGGCATGTATAATGCTGCCCCATCGTTTAAGGTGCCTAAAAACAACACAATTCTTTGATCCAGCTCTCTTAAACAGGCCGCAAATGTATCTATCCTGCATCACTTTAACGGCCACGCCCGGGCCGACTTGAACCGTGAAGGCCTCAACGACGTGACCAGCCCTCTTTTAGAAACCGTATCGCTGACCTGTGAGCGTGACGGGCGTCTGTTATTTGAAAATCTCGAATTGCGACTCAGCGCCTGCGACATGCTACAGATCAGCGGCCCCAACGGCAGCGGCAAGACCAGCCTGCTGCGTTTGTTGGCGGGCCTGATGCAGCCGACCGAGGGCGAGATTCGGCTGAGCGGGCAACGGTTGAACGAGCAGCGTGCAGAACTGGCCAGCAACCTGCTGTGGATCGGCCATGCGGCCGGGATCAAAGATTTGCTGAGCGCCGAAGAAAACCTGCATTGGCTGTGTGCCCTGCATCGTCCGGCGAGCCGTGAGGCGATTTGGGCAGCATTGGCCGCCGTGGGGTTGCAGGGTTTTGAAGACGTGCCGTGCCACACCTTGTCGGCCGGGCAGCAGCGGCGCGTTGCTTTGGCCCGGTTGCACCTGGACAGCCCGGCGCTGTGGATTCTCGACGAGCCGTTTACTGCGCTCGACAAACAAGGCATAGCGGCCCTTGAAGAGCACTTGGCCAGCCACTGTGAGCAGGGCGGCATGGTGGTGTTGACCACGCACCATACCTTGACCCGCACACCTGCCGGTTATCGCGACATTGATCTGGGGCAGTGGGCCGTATGAGTGTGTTTGCATCGTTGTTGGCCCGTGAAGCGCGCTTGCTTTTTCGCCGCCCGGCCGAGTTGGCCAACCCGCTGGTGTTCTTCGCGATAGTGATTGCGATGTTCCCGCTGGCGGTTGGCCCGGAGTCTCAATTGTTGCAAACCTTGTCTCCCGGACTGCTCTGGGTGGCAGCGCTGTTAGCGGTTTTGCTCTCGCTGGACGGGCTGTTTCGCAGTGATTTTGAAGACGGTTCACTGGAACAGTGGGTCCTTTCGCCGCACCCTCTGGCGCTACTGGTGTTGGCCAAGGTGCTGGCACACTGGGCGTTTTCCGGGCTGGCACTGGTGATTTTGTCACCTTTGCTGGCGCTGATGCTGGGATTACCGGTGGCCTGTTTGCCGGTGCTGTTGTTGTCGTTGTTGCTCGGAACGCCGGTGCTGAGCTTGCTTGGCGCGGTGGGCGCCGCGCTGACCGTGGGGCTTAAACGCGGCGGCTTGCTGCTGGCGTTGCTAATTTTGCCCTTGTATATCCCGGTGCTGATTCTGGGCAGCGGGGCTTTGCAAGCAGCTTTGCAAGGCATGCCAGCAACCGGTTATCTGCTCTGGCTTGCCAGCCTGACCGTGCTGGCAGTCACCCTTACACCTTTTGCAATAGCGGCCGGCCTGAAGATCAGTGTCGGCGAATAAATAATGAGGTCTGGCCCTGCACAGGCCAGTAAAGACCCGCGCGTTGATGAGGCCGTGCACAGGCCGCGTCAAAGCACCGTGATGGAAACAGCGTGATGAACTGGACTTGGTTTCACAAACTCGGCTCACCCAAATGGTTCTATGCCATCAGTGGACGTTTACTGCCCTGGCTGAGCATTGCCGCCGTGCTGCTGATGATCGTCGGCGTGACTTGGGGCCTGGCTTTTGCGCCACCGGACTACCAGCAGGGTAATAGTTTCAGGATCATTTACATCCATGTTCCGGCCGCCATGCTGGCGCAGTCCTGCTACGTGATGCTCGCCGTGTGCGGGGTGGTGGGGCTGGTCTGGAAGATGAAAATCGCTGACGTCGCGCTGCAATGCGCCGCCCCCATCGGCGCGTGGATGACCGCCGTGGCGCTGGTGACCGGGGCCATCTGGGGCAAACCGACCTGGGGCTCGTGGTGGGTCTGGGATGCGCGTCTGACCTCGATGCTGATTCTGCTGTTTCTGTACTTCGGCCTGATTGCCTTGGGCAACGCCATTACCAATCGCGACAGCGCGGCCAAGGCCTGCGCGGTGCTGGCGATTGTGGGCGTGATCAACATCCCGATCATCAAATACTCGGTGGAGTGGTGGAACACCCTGCACCAGGGCGCCACCTTTACCCTCACTGAAAAACCGGCGATGCCGGTAGAAATGTGGCTGCCGTTGCTGCTCACCGTGCTGGGTTTTTATTGTTTTTTTGGCGCGGTGCTGTTGCTTCGCATGCGTCTCGAAGTGCTCAAGCGCGAAGCGCGCAGCAGTTGGGCCAAGGCTGAAGTGTTAAAAGCGCTGGAGGGTACGCGATGAGTTTTGCTTCTTTCAGCGACTTTGTCGCCATGGGCCAGCATGGCCTGTATGTGTGGTCAGCCTATGGCATTTGCCTGGCGGTGCTGGCGCTTAACGTGGCGCTGCCGCTGACGGCGCGTCGGCGTTATCTGCAACAAGAGGCGCGTCGTTTGCGCCGGGAGAATTCGAAGTGAATCCGCAGCGCAAGAAACGTTTGATCATCATTTTGGCGATTCTGGTGGGCATCGGCGCGGCCGTTGCCCTGGCCCTGAGCGCGTTGCAGCAGAACATCAACCTGTTTTACACGCCGACCCAGATCGCCAATGGCGAAGCGCCATTGGACACGCGTATCCGCGCGGGCGGCATGGTTGAAAACGGTTCGCTGAAACGCTCTGGCGACTCGCTGGACGTCGAATTTGTGGTCACTGACTTCAACAAGGGCGTGACCATTCAATACCGTGGCATCTTGCCGGACCTGTTCCGCGAAGGGCAGGGCATCGTTGCGTTGGGCAAGCTCAACGCCCAGGGTGTGGTGGTGGCCGACGAAGTGCTGGCCAAGCATGACGAGAAGTACATGCCGCCCGAGGTGACCAAGGCGCTGAAGGAGAGCGGTCAATCCGCCCCGGCACCGGCTAACGAGGTTAAGTGATGATGTCTGGACTGTTTATTCCTGAATTGGGCCACCTGGCCATGATTCTGGCGCTGTGCTTTGCCATCGTGCAGGCCATCGTCCCGCTGCTCGGCGCCTGGCGCGGCGACAAGCTGTGGATGGGCCTGGCCCAGCCAGCGGCCTGGGGGCAATTCGCCTTTATGCTGTTTGCTTTCGGTTGCCTCACCTACGCCTTTATGGCGGACGATTTTTCGGTCCGCTACGTGGCCAGCAACTCCAACAGCGCCTTGCCGTGGTACTACAAATTCAGCGCCGTGTGGGGCGCCCACGAAGGTTCGCTGTTGCTCTGGGCGCTGATTCTGAGCGGCTGGACATTCGCCGTGTCGGTGTTCTCGCGCCAGTTACCGCAAGTCATGCTGGCCCGCGTGCTGTCGATCATGGGCATGATCAGCGTCGGCTTTTTGCTGTTTCTGATCCTCACCTCCAACCCGTTCGCACGCCTGCTGCCGCAAATGCCTGCCAATGGCAACGACCTTAACCCGCTGCTGCAAGACATCGGTCTGATCGTGCACCCGCCGATGCTGTACATGGGGTATGTCGGTTTCTCGGTGGCCTTTGCCTTTGCCATTGCGGCCTTGCTCGGCGGTCGACTGGACGCGGCATGGGCACGCTGGTCGCGGCCGTGGACGATTGTCGCGTGGGCCTTTCTGGGGATCGGCATCACCTTGGGTTCGTGGTGGGCGTATTACGAGCTTGGCTGGGGCGGCTGGTGGTTCTGGGACCCGGTTGAAAACGCCTCTTTCATGCCATGGCTGGTCGGCACGGCGCTGATTCACTCGTTGGCAGTAACCGAAAAACGCGGTGTGTTTAAAAGCTGGACCGTGCTGCTGGCCATTGCCGCGTTTTCGTTGAGCTTGCTCGGGACCTTCCTCGTGCGTTCAGGGGTGCTGACGTCGGTGCATGCGTTTGCGGCCGACCCGGAGCGCGGCGTGTTTATCCTGATCTTCCTGCTGTTTGTGGTGGGCGGTTCGCTGACGTTGTTTGCGCTGCGTGCGCCCGTGGTGAAAAGCCATGTCGGTTTTAACCTGTGGTCCCGTGAGACGTTGCTGCTGGGCAACAACCTGATTCTGGTGGTGGCCGCGTCGATGATTCTGCTCGGCACCTTGTACCCGCTGATTGTTGACGCGGTGAGCGGGGCGAAAATGTCGGTCGGCCCGCCGTACTTCAATGCGCTGTTTATCCCGTTGATGGCCTTGCTGATGGTGGTCATGGCGGTGGGTGTGCTGGTGCGCTGGAAAGACACCCCGGTCAAATGGCTGCTGGGCATGTTGACCCCGGTGTTGCTGGGCAGCGCGGCGCTGTCGGTGATTGCCGGTGTGGCCTATGGCGACTTCAACTGGGCGGTGATCGCGACCTTTATGCTGGCGGCCTGGGTGTTGCTGGCCGGGGTGCGCGACATCGGTGACAAAACCCGTCACAAGGGCCTGGTCAAAGGCCTGCGCAGCCTGACCCGCAGTTATTGGGGCATGCAGATCGCGCACTTGGGTATCGCGGTGTGCGCGCTGGGTGTGGTGCTGTCGAGCCAAAACAGTGCCGAACGCGATCTGCGCCTGGCGCCGGGCGAGTCGATGGAACTGGCCGGTTACCAGTTCATTTTTGACGGTGCCAAACATTTTGAAGGGCCGAACTTCACCTCGGACAAAGGCACCGTGCGGGTGCTGCGCAATGGCAAGCAAGTGAGCGTGCTGCACCCGGAAAAGCGGTTGTACACGGTACAAAGTTCGATGATGACCGAGGCCGGTATCGATGCCGGTTTCACCCGCGACCTGTATGTGGCGCTGGGTGAACCGCTGGGCGATGGTGCTTGGGCGGTGCGGGTCCACGTTAAACCGTTTGTGCGCTGGATCTGGCTGGGCGGGTTGCTCACCGGCTTTGGCGGTTTGCTGGCGGCGCTGGACCGACGTTATCGAGTCAAGGTTAAAACCCGCGTGCGCGACGCGCTGGGCATGAAAGGAGAAACAGCATGAGACGCTGGCTAATGCTGGCCCCGCTGGCGGTGTTTTTGGGCATGGCGTGGTTTCTGTACAAAGGCTTGTACCTGGACCCGACCGAGCTGCCGTCGACCCTGATCGACAAGCCATTCCCGGCGTTCAGCCTGCCAGCGGTCGAGGGCGGCAAAACCCTGACCGAAGCCGACCTCAAAGGCAAACCGGCGCTGGTCAATGTCTGGGCCACCTGGTGCATCTCGTGCAAGGTTGAGCACCCGGTGCTGACCAAACTGGCCGAGCAGGGCGTGGTGATTTATGGCGTCAACTACAAGGACGTCAACGAAGACGCGAAAAAGTGGCTCAAGGAATTCCACAACCCGTACCAGTTGGACATCAACGATGAGGCCGGTTCGCTGGGCTTGAACCTGGGCGTGTACGGCGCCCCGGAAACCTTCCTGATCGACAGCCAGGGCATCATCCGCCACAAGTTTGTCGGCGTGATCGACGAGCGCGTGTGGCGCGAACAACTGGCCGGCAAGTATCAGGCGCTGGTTGATGAGGCCAAGCCATGAAGCGCTGGTTAGCAACCGTGGTGTGCGGGCTGGCCTTGACCGGCATCGCCCATGCGGCCATCGACACCTATGAATTTGCCAATGACGCCGAGCGCGCGCGTTTTCGCGAGTTGACCCAGGAACTGCGTTGCCCCAAGTGCCAGAACCAGGACCTTGCCGACTCCAACGCGCCGATTGCCACCGACCTGCGCCGCGAAATTTTCCGCATGCTGGGCGAGGGCAAGGACAACCAGCAGATCATCGACTTTATGGTCGACCGTTACGGCGACTTCGTGCGCTACAAACCGGCGTTGACCAGCAAGACCGTGGTGCTGTGGTTCGGCCCGCTGGCTTTGTTGGTGGGCGGTGTAGTGGTGATCGGGGTGATTGTGGTGCGTCGCCGTCGTACAGCGCGGGCCGAAGCTTCGAACACTCTTTCTGCCGAGGAGCGTCAGCGCCTCGATACCTTGCTGGATAAAAACAAAGATGATTGATTTCTGGCTTGCAGCGGGTTTGCTGCTACTGATCGCCCTGAGTTTTTTGCTGATCCCGGTGCTGCGTGGTCGTCGTGCCCAGCGTGAAGAAGATCGCACCGCCCTCAACGTGGCGCTGTACCAAGAGCGCGTGGCGCAATTGCAGGCCCAGCATGAAGAGGGCGTGCTGACCGAACAACAATTGCAAAGCGGTCGCGACGAAGCCGCGCGTGAGCTTCTGGCAGACACCGAAGGCGTGGCGCCGGGGCGCAGTTCCAGCTTGGGCAAGATAGTGCCGATACTGGCGGCGTTGATGGTGCCGGTGCTGGGTGTAGGCCTGTACCTGCACTTTGGTGCCAGTGACAAGGTTGAACTGACCCAAGAGTTCGCCACGCCACCGCAATCGCTAGAGCAAATGATCTCCCGTCTTGAGCGGGCCGCTGCTGCCCAGCCGGACTCGGCTGAGAGCTGGTACTTCCTGGGGCGTGCCTACATGGCACAAAATCGTTCGGCAGAGGCCGCCAAGGTGTTTGAACGCGCCGTAGCGCTGGCCGGGCGCCAACCTGAGCTGTTGGGCCAGTGGGCGCAGGCGCAGTACTTTGCTGACGATAAAAAGTGGAGCGACAAGACCCAGGCCCTGACCGACGAAGCCTTGAAAGCCGACCCCAACGAAGTCACCAGCCTGGGCCTGCTTGGCATTGCGGCGTTTGAGGGCCAGCGTTATCAGGAGGCCATCAATTACTGGCAGCGATTGCTCAATGAACTGCCTATAGGCGACCCGTCCCGCGAAGCGCTGGAGGGCGGCATCGAGCGCGCCCGCGGGCAATTGCTGGCCAGCGGCGGCAAGGTTGAAAGCGCCCCCGTGCCTGCGGCGCAGGCGTCGATCAAAGTCAGCGTCGATTTGGCTGATGCTGTCAAAGCCAGTGTGTTGCCGGGGGACAGCGTGTTCATCTTCGCTCGCGCCGTGTCGGGCCCGCCGGCCCCGTTGGCGGTCAAACGCGTGACCGTGGCGGACCTGCCGATCACCGTGGAACTGAGCGATGCCGACGCAATGATGCCGCAGTTGAAACTGTCCAACTTTCCTGAAGTCCAACTGGTTGCGCGCATCTCCCGTGCAGGCCAGCCCACCGCTGGCGAATGGGTAGGGCGCGGCAAACCGCTGCCCAACAGCACCCAGACGTTGCAACAGCTGACAATCGACAGCCCGGATAAATAAATTTATCAGGGCTTAATCTGTGGGAGCGGGCTTGCTCGCGATGAGATCGGCAAGGTGTAACAGATACACCGCGTCGTTTGCATCGCGAGCAAGCCCGCTCCCACAGGTCCTTAGGACTTGCACGAGACCCCGTTATGGCCGCACTTGCTCGAATCACCCTGCTTAGCCTGGCCATCGGCCTGAGTGCTTGCTCGGTTCATCAACCGTACGAATCCACGCCGCCTACGCCACCCAGTCCGATCCCGCAACCGCAACCCTCGGACAAGCCGCTGCCGGACATGCCCATCCCGCAGCCGCCCAAACCGTTGCCGCGCACCTCGGCCACCTTCGCCCCGCCACCGGGCGGCCCGAGCCACTGGGACGCCCGCTTGGGCGTGTATGTGCTGGATGACCAGAGCAACATATTCTATCGCCAGCGCACCTACTACCGCTGGGACAACGGCTGGAGCCGCGGGATCAGCCCGAACGGGCCTTGGGAAGAAACCGATACCAGCGGCGTACCGCCGGGGTTGAGCCGCCAGTTCAAGTAACGCCTCGGATTACCTACCTTTTGTAGGAGCTGCCCCCAGGCTGCGATCTTTTGAAAAAACGCGCCTGCATAGCGGTAGGATGGCCCCACTCACAACACAAGGAACCCGCCATGAGCCTCTTCGATTTCAAGCAAGTTGATGTGTTTAGCACGGTGGCCCTCAAGGGCAACCCGGTAGCGGTGGTGTTGAATGCCGACGGCTTGAGCGATGAGCAAATGGCCGATTTTGCGCGCTGGACCAACCTCAGTGAAACCACGTTTGTGCTGAAGCCACAAAACCCCGAGGCGGATTATCGGCTGCGGATTTTTACCACGCTGCGCGAGTTGCCGTTTGCCGGGCATCCTACGTTGGGCAGTTGTCATGCCTGGCTGGAAGCCGGTGGCAAGCCACGTGGTGAGGAGATTATTCAGGAGTGTGCGGTAGGCCTGATCCGGGTCCGCCGCAACGCTGGGCAATTGGCCTTTACCGCGCCGCCTCTGCTGCGCACTGGGGCGGTCGATGAGGCGTTGTTACAGCGTGTGTGCCAAGGCTTGGGCATTGAGCCGCACGCCGTGCAGCAAGCGCGTTGGGTCGATAACGGGCCGGGCTGGTTGGCGCTGCTGCTGGCGGATCGCGAGCAGGTGCTGGCGATTAAGCCGGACTACTCGCAATTACACGGTCTGGCCTTGGGTGTGGTGGCGCCTTGGTCGGCTGAGCGTGATGGCGCTGAGGCGCAGTTTGAAGTGCGGGCCTTTCTGGCGGGCGACGGGATGCAGGAAGACCCGGTCACCGGCAGTTTGAACGCAGGCTTGGCGCAATGGTTGATCGCTGACGGCCTGGCACCGCAGCGCTATGTGGCCAGCCAGGGCACGGCCCTGGGGCGGGCAGGGCGGGTGTTCATTGAACAGCTCGGCGAGGACATCTGGGTCGGTGGCGCGGCGGTGACGTGTATTTCTGGCACGCTGAGCCTTTGACCCTCGTCAGGCACTTTTAGCTTTTGTGACGCGCTTGGGTTTGGCCTTGCTGGCCGGGCTTTTGCGTTTTTTCTTCCAGGGCGGTGTGACGCCCGCCGGGCTGGCCGGGCCGCTGATGGTCATGCTCATACCGCTGCAGCGCTCGATGTGTTTGCTCATCCAGGCGGCCTGCTTGGCGACGAAGATCTCAAGGGGCATTTCGCCGCTTTGCACCATGTCCAGGGCCTGTTCCCAGATGGCGGTGGTGCCGGGGTCGGCGATGGCGCGGGGCACTGCGTCGATCAGGCTGAAGGCCGGGGGCGTGGCGGCCAGCGCCTTGCCGTTTTTGATCAGGTAGCCGCGGTCGAGCAAGCCTTGAATGATCCCGGCGCGGGTGGCTTCGGTGCCGATGCCGGTGGTGTCTTTGAGCTTTTGCTTGAGTCGCGGGTCCTGGACCAGTTTGGCGACGTTTTTCATTGCCTTGATCAGGTCACCTTCGGTAAACGGCTTGGGCGGTTGGGTCCACAGGTCTTTGAGGTTGACGTTGGCAACCGCGCAGTCGAGCCCTTCGCGCAAGACCGGCAAGGGTTGCGGGGCCGGGGCTTCGCGACCTTTGGCCGGGGCCAGTGCTTCGGGCAGGGCGCGCTTCCAGCCGGGTTCGACGATTTGCTTGCCGACTGCCCGCAAGTGCTGGCCCGCGCAGTCGAAATCAGCCTGGGTGCGGTCGTATTCATGGTTAGGCAGAAACTGCGCCAGGTATCGGGCACGAATCAAGGTGTACACAGCGCGGTGTTTGCCGCTCAGGCGTTCGAGGTTCTTCGCCGCTGCCGTGGGGATGATGCCGTGGTGGGCGCTGACCTTGGCGTCGTTCCAGGCCCGTGAACGGCGTTGCGGGTCGAGGTGCCCGGCCAGTGGCGCAAGGCTGGGGTCGGCCTGGCGCAGGGCGGCCAGTATGGAGGCCGCCTCGCTGTGCTGGCTGAGCGGCAGGTAGCCGCAATCGCTGCGCGGGTAAGTCACGACCTTGTAGGTTTCGTACAGCGCCTGGGCGACGTCGAGGGTTTCTTGCGCGCCGAGGCCGAGTTTTTTTGAACACACTTCTTGCAGGGTGCCGAGGTCGAAGGGCAACGGCGCGACTTCGCGCATGCGCTCGGTGTGCAATTTGCTGACCCGCGCGTGGCTGGCGTTGCTGATGGCGGCAGCTGCCTGTTGCGCGTGGACCTGGTTGAGGCAGCGGTCCTGATCGTCACAGGTGTCAGGGTCGGCCCGCCATTGCGCGGTGAACAGTTGCTCGTCGTGCTTGAGTTGCACGTCGATCGCCCAGTACGCCACCGGCACAAAGTCGCTGATGCTGCGATCACGGTCGACCACCAGACGCAGGGTCGGGGTTTGTACCCGACCGACCGGCAACACCCCCTGATAGCCGGACTTGCGCCCGAGCAGGGTGAACAGGCGGCTCATGTTCATGCCGATCAGCCAGTCGGCCCGCGAGCGGCCCAAGGCCGAGTGATAGAGATTAAAGGTTTCGGCGCCGGGCTTGAGTGCTGCCAGGGCTTTGCGAATGGAGGCGTCGTCCAGTGCGGATAACCACAGGCGCTGGATGGGCCCGCGATAGCGGCAATGCTCGACCAGTTCGCGGGCGATCATTTCACCTTCGCGGTCGGCGTCGGTGGCAATCACCAGTTCGCTGGCTTCACCCAGCAGGCGTTTGACGGCTTTGAACTGGCTGGCGGTTTTGGGCTTGACCCGCATCTTCCATTTGTCGGGGATGATCGGCAGGTCGGCCAGTACCCAGCGCTTGTAGCGCTCGTCGTAGGCGTCTGGCGGGGCGGTTTCGAGCAGGTGGCCAATGCACCAGGTGACGGTTGCAGTGGCGCCCACCCAGCAGCCATCACCGCGTCGGCTGGCGCCGAGCACGGCCGCAATATCTTTGGCCTGGGAAGGTTTTTCACACAGAAACAGCCGCATAGCTCCACTCATTCATGCATCGCAGAAGAGGTGCAGCATGGGCAGTCATTGGCTGGAGATCAAGCGTTTTTACTGTGTTTTTGTACAGGTGGTGAGGGCGGGCTTGCTTCGCGAGCTTTTAGAACGTCAAAAGATCGCGAGGCAAGCTCGCTCCTACGCGGGTGTGGGGTTATTGGCCGCTGTAAATCTGATCGAACACGCCGCCATCGCTGAAGTATTTTTTCTGCACTTCACGCCAGTCGCCGAAGGTTTTCTCAACCGACAGGAAGTCGACTTTCGGGAAGCGGTCGTTGTACTTGGCCAGGATCGCCTGGTCGCGTGGGCGCAGGTAGTTTTTGGCAGCAATTTCCTGGCCTTCTGGCGACCACAGGTACTTGAGGTATTCCTCGGCCACGGCGCGGGTGCCTTTTTTGTCGACGACTTTATCGACCACGGTTACTGGCGGCTCTGCTTCGGCAGAAACGCTTGGGTAGATCACTTCGAACTGGTCACGACCAAACTCGCGGGCAATCATTTCTGCTTCGTTTTCGAAAGTCACCAGCACGTCGCCGATCTGGTTGGTCATGAACGTGGTGGTGGCAGCACGGCCGCCGGTGTCCAGCACAGGCGCTTGCTTGAACAGTTTGCCGACAAACTCTTTGGCTTTTTCTTCATCGGCGCCGTGTTTTTGCGCATAGCCCCAGGCCGAGAGGAAGGTGTAGCGGCCGTTACCCGAAGTTTTCGGGTTGGGCACGATCACTTGTACGCCGTCCTTGAGCAGGTCAGGCCAGTCGTTCAGGCCTTTCGGGTTGCCTTTACGCACGATAAATACGGTGGCGGAGGTGAACGGTGCGCTGTTGTCCGGCAGGCGGGTGACCCAGTTTTCCGGGACCAGTTTGCCGTTGTCAGCGAGGGCGTTGATGTCGGTGGCCATGTTCATGGTGATCACGTCAGCCTGCAGGCCGTCGATCACTGCACGTGCTTGTTTGCTGGAACCGCCGAAGGACATCTGCACAGGCTGCTTTTCGTTCTTTTCTTTTTCCCAGTGCTTTTGGAACGCAGGGTTGTAGTCTTTGTAGAAGTCGCGCATCACGTCGTAAGACACGTTGAGTATCGGTTTGTTGTCGGCGTGGGCCAGGCTGCTGAGTGCAAGGCCTGCGACTAATAAGGAGGCGCTAAAGAGTTTTTTCACTGCGTATTCCTTGTTATAGGGAGCAAAAGAGGCAATATGCCAGCGACTATAGCGGGTGGCGCATAGTCCTTAAAAGATTAAAAAGCACTTTGTTTATACGTTTTTGACGAACAGCGCATTACCACACCGGGAACAAAAAGACGCCGAGGCCTCGTGCTGGGCTTTTTTGCAGGTGGTGCAGGTGTGCTCCAGTTGTTCGCCGCGCATGGCGTTGGCCAGTTCGGCGGTAAAAATACCGGTGGGCACGGCGATGATTGAGTAGCCGGTGATCATCACCATGGCCGAGATCACTTGCCCGGGTATGGTCTGCGGGACGATGTCGCCATAGCCGACGGTGGTCAGGGTCACGATGGCCCAATAGATGCTGACCGGAATGCTGGTAAAACCGTGATCCGGGCCTTCAACCACGTACATCAAGGTGCCGAACACGGTGACCAGGGTGGAAACCCCGACCAGGAACACGATGATTTTCTGCTTGCTGCCGCGCAAGGCCGAGAGCAGGTAGTTGGCCTGGCTCAAGTAGGGCAACAGTTTGAGGATCCGGAAGATCCGCAGCATGCGGATGACACGAATAATCAACAGGTACTGCGCGTCGCTGTAATAAATCGCCAGGATCCCCGGCACGATGGCGAGCAAGTCCACCAGCCCATAGAAGCTGAACGCGTAGCGCAATGGTTTGGGCGAGCAGTACAGGCGCAGGCCGTATTCGATGGCAAACACAAAGGTGAAGCCCCATTCGATATAGGCCAGCAGGTCGCCGTATTGCAGGTGAATGCTGTTGATGCTGTCGAGGATGACCACCACCAGGCTCGCCATGATGATCAGCAGCAGGGTGGTATCGAAACGGCGCCCGGCGGGGGTGTCAGACTGAAACACCATCACGTACAGGCGCTGACGCCAATCCTGATTATTCATGTAGATCGCTCGATACCCAAAACCCAGAAGATTCGGGTATTAACGTTCGATGCGCAACCTGCTTTGCGCTTCACTGTCGGCGGACTTGCGGCTTAACAGACGAACACCGCCACCGATAACCCAGCAACTGAGCACAAAGGGCGCGGTTAAAAGAGGCAGCCCCAGCGCACTGAAGCCTGGCGCCAGGGCCAAGGTCACGACGATGCCCAGCAACGGCTTGCAGATTCGCCCCCCTTGCTGGCTCAAGGCCAATGCTGCCAGCGCCGGGTTGTAGCCAGCCAGCCCGTTGAGTGCGGCGCCCGTGTCCTGTTGGTAGAGGCTCCATAGTAGCCCGGCGAGTGAGCCGGTCAGCGCCCACAGGGCCGCCCGCCAGTGGCTCAGGCACAAGCCGATGACAATCAGCAGCCCGGCGACCGGGTGATTTAGCAGCATGACTTGGCTGATCCCTTTGAACAGGGCTTGCAGCAGTGTCCAGGCGTTGAGGGCGTACGGTTCAACGCTGTACTCCGGTATTCCTTGCAGGGTGAGCAAGACCCAGCCGATGGCGACAAAGGGAGCGGTGTAAATCATCAGGCTATGGGGATGCGTGGCGCGTTTGAGCCATTGATGCACCACCATGCTGCTGAGCCCGGCGCTGGCGATGATCAGCAGTGGCAGCATGGCTGACCACGGCAATTGATGGCTCAGCAGCAGGCCCAGCAGCACACCGTTGTAGCTGTAGAGCCCGGCCTGACGTTCGGTTTTGGCGTAGCCGCGACGTTGTGCGGTCAGCAAACCTGCGACCGCACCGAGCAACGCCCCGCCGAGAAGCTCAGGTGCGCTGACGACAATGGCCAGCAGGCACAACACACCGCAGAGTGGGTGGCGTTGCAGGAAGATTTGGCTGAAACCATTGCACAGGGCCGTGGCCCAGTCGGGGCAATGAGTCATGGCGCAATCAACTTTTTTGAGGGTGAACGAATGCCCCGCAGGGACCACGGTATCGATACAGCCTTTGGGCTTTGCGACATCTGTGTAGTCGCTGACGAGGCACGAGGCTGCGAAGCGGACCGCTTCGCAGCCTCATTCTTCGTCAGCGACTACAACACGTTGCGTGCAGAGGTTATTTGTCGCGAATGGAGAAGTTGGCCATGTGTTCCAGGCCTTTGATCAGCGCCGAGTGGTCCCAGTTGCCTCCACCGAGAGCGGCGCAGGTGCTGAACACTTGCTGGGCGCTGGCGGTGTTGGGCAGGTTGATCCCCAGCTCACGGGCGCCAGCCAGCGCCAGGTTGAGGTCTTTCTGGTGCAGGCTGATGCGGAACCCCGGATCGAAGGTGCCTTTGATCATGCGCTCGCCGTGCACTTCGAGGATTTTCGAAGAGGCGAAGCCGCCCATCAAGGCTTCGCGAACCTTGGCCGGGTCTGCGCCGTTTTTGGCGGCAAAGACCAGGGCTTCGGCCACGGCCTGAATGTTCAGGGCGACGATGATCTGGTTGGCCACTTTGGCGGTTTGGCCATCGCCATTGCCGCCGACCAGGGTGATGTTTTTACCCATGTTTTGCAGCAGGGGCAGGGCGCGTTCGAAGGTTTTTTCGTCGCCGCCGACCATGATGCTCAGGGTGCCAGCCTTGGCACCGACTTCACCGCCAGACACCGGCGCGTCGAGGTATTGCGCGCCTTTGGCGTTGATTTTTTCGGCGAAGGCTTTGGTCGCTGTGGGCGAGATCGAACTCATGTCGATCACCACTTTGTTCGGGCTCAGGCCTGCGGCAATCCCGTTTTCACTGAACAGGACTTCGTCGACCTGCGGGGTGTCAGGCACCATGATGATGATGAATTCGGCTTCCTGCGCGACTTCTTTCGGGCTGGCCAGGGCGATGGCGCCAGCCGACAGCAGATCGCTAGGTGCTGCGCCGCGATGGGTCGACAAGAACAGGCTGTGCCCGGCCTTTTGCAGGTTGCTGGCCATAGGCGAACCCATGATCCCAGTGCCGATAAATCCGATTTTAGCCATGACAAATCCTCTTGTTTTTATTGGATAAACAATTCTTACATCGCGTTATGCGTCTTGAGCCACACCAGCCCGGCTTCGGTGCTGGTCAGCGGCTTGTACTCGCAACCGACCCAGCCCTGATAGCCGATGCTATCGAGGTGATCGAACAGGAAGCGGTAGTTGATCTCGCCGGTGCCCGGTTCATGGCGGCCGGGGTTGTCTGCCAGCTGGATGTGGTTGATGTGCGCCAGGTGCGTTTGCATGGTGCGCGCCAGGTCGCCTTCCATGATTTGCATGTGATAGATGTCGTATTGCAGGAACAGGTTGGCGCTGCCGACCTTGTCCTGAATCGCCAGTGCCTGCGCGGTGTTGTTGAGGTAGAAGTCTGGAATGTCGCGGGTATTGATTGCTTCCATCACCAGCTTGATGCCCACCGCTTGCAGTTTGTCAGCGGCGTACTTGAGGTTGCTGATGAAGGTTCTTTCGACGGTGGCGTCGTCTACGCCTTGTGGGCGAATCCCGGCCAGGCAGTTGATCTGCGTGTTGCCCAGTACTTTGGCGTAGGCGATGGCCTTGTCGACGCCTGCGTGGAATTCTTCGACCCGGTCAGGGTGGCAGGCAATCCCGCGCTCGCCCTTGGCCCAATCGCCGGCGGGCAGGTTGAACAGCACCTGGGTCAGTTTGTTGGCTTCCAGGTGATGTTTGATTTCTTCAGCGCTGTAGTCGTACGGAAACAGGTATTCAACGCCGTGGAAACCAGCGTTGGCAGCCGCTTGGAAACGGACAAGGAAATCCTGTTCGGTGAACAGCATGGACAGGTTGGCGGCAAAACGCGGCATGGTGAACTCCTGCTTTTTTGTTCCCTCTCCACGCAGGAGAGGGCTAGGGCTTAGGGGTTAATCGAGCATTGAGATGGCGGTCGGTGCATCGTTACCCACCAGCGCCAGATCTTCAAATTCATTGACGGCGTTGATTTCGGTGCCCATCGAGATGTTGGTCACGCGCTCCAGAATAATCTCCACGACCACCGGCACGCGGAATTCTTTGAGCATGTCTTGCGCCTTGCGCAGTGCAGGCTGGATTTGAGCCGGTTCGAATACCCGCAGCGCTTTGCAGCCCAGGCCTTCGACCACGGCGACGTGGTCGACGCCGTAGCCATTCAGTTCTGGGGCATTAAGGTTTTCGAAAGACAGCTGCACGCAGTAGTCCATTTCGAATCCACGCTGTGCCTGACGGATCAGGCCAAGGTAGGAGTTGTTCACCACCACGTGGATATACGGCAGGTTGAATTGCGCGCCCACGGCCAGTTCTTCGATCATGAACTGGAAGTCATAGTCACCCGACAGGGCTACAACGTTGCGGTTCGGGTCGGCCTTGACCACGCCTAGCGCTGCCGGAATAGTCCAGCCCAATGGCCCGGCCTGGCCGCAGTTGATCCAGTGGCGTGGCTTGTAAACGTGCAGGAACTGCGCACCCGCAATCTGCGACAAACCGATGGTGCTGACATAGCAGGTGTCTTTGCCGAACACCTGGTTCATCTCTTCGTACACGCGTTGCGGCTTGACCGGCACGGAGTCGAAGTGAGTCTTGCGGTGCAGGGTGGCTTTGCGTTGTTGGCAGTCTTGCAGCCAGGCGCTGCGGTTTTTCAGCTTGCCGGCGGCTTTCCATTCGCGGGCCACTTCGAGGAACACAGCGAGGGCTGCGCCTGCGTCGGAAACGATGCCCAGGTCCGGGGTGAAAACACGGCCGATTTGCGTCGGCTCAATGTCCACGTGGATGAATTTACGGCCTTCGGTGTACACCTCGACCGAGCCTGTGTGGCGGTTGGCCCAGCGGTTGCCGATGCCCAGCACGACGTCGGATTTGAGCAGGGTGGCGTTGCCGTAGCGGTGCGAGGTTTGTAGGCCGACCATACCGACCATCAGCGGGTGATCGTCGGCAATGCTGCCCCAGCCCATCAAGGTCGGGATCACCGGGATGCCGGTCAACTCGGCGAACTCCACCAGCAACGCGCTGGCGTCGGCGTTGATCACGCCACCGCCGCTGACCAGCAGCGGGCGTTCGGCCTGGTCGAGCATGGCCAAGGCTTTTTCGACCTGTACCCGGGTGGCCGAAGGCTTGGCCAGCGGCAGGGGTTCGTAGGCGTCGATGTCGAATTCGATTTCAGCCATTTGCACATCAAACGGCAGGTCAATCAGCACGGGGCCAGGGCGCCCGGAGCGCATTTCATAAAAGGCTTTCTGGAAGGCGTAAGGCACTTGGCCCGGCTCGAGCACGGTGGTTGCCCACTTGGTCACCGGCTTGACGATGCTGGTGATGTCCACGGCCTGGAAGTCTTCTTTATGCAGACGCGCCCGTGGTGCTTGGCCGGTGATGCACAGAATCGGGATCGAATCGGCAGAAGCGCTGTAAAGGCCGGTCACCATGTCAGTGCCCGCAGGGCCTGAGGTGCCGATGCACACGCCGATGTTGCCGGCCTTGGTCCGGGTGTAGCCCTCGGCCATGTGCGAGGCGCCTTCCACGTGACGAGCGAGGACGTGATCGATGCCGCCCACTTTTTGCAAGGCTGAATACAGCGGGTTGATGGCGGCGCCCGGAATACCAAAGGCGGTGTCAACGCCTTCGCGACGCATCACCAAAACTGCGGCTTCGATTGCTCTCATTTTGCTCATTTGATTGTGCCTCTTACGTTTTATAATTGTATACAAGTGGCTGGTTGCTGAGTTTATTCATGGTCCGGCCTGGAGGTCAATGGCTTTTGTTTAATCCATGGCAAGACGGTTAGGAGGCTCTATTTCAGGAGGTTTTAGGTTTTTTGGAATTTGTTATCTGAAAAACTGTATACAAATAAACGTATTTTTGTGTTCTATTGCTCTCATTGGTTCTGCCTGAAGCAGGCGGGGCAAGGCTTCCAATAACAAAATAAGGACGGCAACCATGAGTGCTTTAACCTTGAAAGTCGCTTTAACCCTGGCGGCTCAAGCCTTGAACGCGGGTCGCAGCATCAACGCATCCCCGCTGACGGTCGCGGTACTCGATTCGGGTGGGTATTTGCTGGCGTTGCAGCGTGAAGACGGCGCCAGCCTGTTGCGCCCCAACATTGCGATTGGCAAGGCCTGGGGGGCGATTGCCCTGGGCAAGGGATCACGTGCACTGGCGCTGGACGCGCAGCAGCGTCCGACGTTTTTCGCGGCGCTCAACGGCATGGGCCAGGGCGATATCGTGCCGGTGCCAGGTGGCGTCTTGATCCGCGATTCTCAGGGCAAGGTACTGGGGGCGATCGGTATCAGTGGCGATACCTCTGACATTGATGAGCAATGCGCCATCAGTGCGATAGAAGGGCAAGGGCTGCGCGCGGATGCGGGAGTGGTGGCTTAATCACGTTTGAGCGGGGTTGCTTGCGATGGAGATTAACCGGTCTCCCTTGGGTCGAGGGGGGATTCTTTCGCGAGCAAGCCTGCTCCTACGTTTTTATGTGCGATGAGTGTGGGAAAGAGTTGCGGATGGAGTCCTGGTAGGTCCCCGATAATCGACCTGATCCCAATCGATCCTTCATTGTTTACGAAGAGTCATCAACTTGAAAATGCATATAATCGAATTCTCTTGAACTTTTCGCTTTAAGTCTTTCTATGACTCGGTTTGTGCTGACACGAATATTTCTCACAGAGCACGTCACGATCATGAATATCTGCATGTGTCGCGTAATTTAGCATCCCCTGCAGAAAGCCTGCGTGAGGTCAGCGTAGTTTGACGTCAGATTCTTGGGTCTAAAGCCAGATCAGAAGTTTGCCAGACAAAATTGGTCTGCTTGGGAAAAATATAAGCTTAGTGTGTTGGTGCGAGTAATAAAGCTTTAGGAATCAAGAGTTTGTTTCATGTTTTTGTATTGTGTGATTTTTTTGATAGCTTTTTATTGTTGATCCGGTTTTTTTAAAATCAGAAGTTTCCTACGGCTTGGTAGGTTATCTCGCATTGCTAAGTATTGCTCGGGATGATTATCTGAATTTAATTTGCATTGTGCAAATGATTGATTGATTTTTCATCCCGGGAGGGTGTTATGAGTAACGGTATTACTTTGCCTGCATTGAATATTAGGGCTGTATCTTCGGCGTTTTCTTCATTTAATACGGGAGGGGCTCCGCCAATGCAGAGTCCTGCGGCTGTTTTGGTTGCTCTGCATCCACGTAGATTGCAACACTACGCGCAAGGTTATTGGAGGGAAATGATTATAATGCATATGGAGGAGGTGGTAAGGCAGACAGAGATTGGGTGGCGTTACGCTCCTACATGGGACTTGCAAGTAGATATGTTGAAAGTCTCACTTGCAGATAAATATATGAGTTCAAACCCTCATGCTTTAGCCGCGCAAGCAATATCTCAAGCATTGTCGGGGTGGGGGTACAGAAAGAAAATTTCAGATGCTCGTGAATTGTCTGGAGGTGTTCTTACGCCATTTGCTGCGTGGTCGCACTATATGACAGGAGGTGGTGCTGCAGTCACCACGAACCTGAATCGGCTAGGGTTGAAATTATCGAGCACAAAAATTCCAGCTCTAGAAAGCTTATTCGCCGCAGCAATAGTGGGTACTTCGCCAGTTTCGTTGCAGAGGGTTGTGTATAACACTGGATTGGATTCTCATATAACTTGGGCATGGCTAGGGCATATCACACTAAAAATTGAAGGTACTCTGCATAAAACGGGCGGTGGTCAAATAACGTTTGATGGTGTTGCGCGAGCATATCATGATACCTATGATTTTAATGCAAGTGCTCACCGCTCTGAGATTGGTGAGAAAGCCACTGCTGGAGGTCGACAGCTAGACAGGATTATAAAAGGAACACCTTATGAAATTATCATAGAAGGAGAACTTCCAATTAATATTCAAAGGTAATTGGTTGGCGTTATTTGTTATGTGGGGGTGGCTATGTCGGCGACTAATGGTTTTTCGTTGGATAAAACATTTGTAAGTTTTGTAATGTTGTTCTGTAGTGTCTCATTGATTCCTTGGTTGGCATTTTATTTTCATGGGCAGAGCGAAGAAGGTTCTGGAGATGGTCCTGTAGCGATATTTCTGTTGAGTGCTACGGCTACGGCAATTCTGCTCATTCTTCTGATCTACAGTCTGGCTGTATATTTGGTCAGGTTTATCCAAGTGATCCATTTTATTAAATGGGTCATTGTGGTCTTGTTGGCAGTTGTTGTTTTATTCTGTTTAAGTTGTACAGCTGTGTGGGCAAGTTTTCTTGAGAGGAGTTCCATTCTTTTTTTATGTGCCGCTTTAGGATATGTCGCCTTAGCGGTGCATTTGATGTGGCAGATAGCTTCGGTAATAAAAGTTAAACAGACCCTCCCCATGAAATGACTATGAAGAAGTTACGTATAAAATGGTAAAGACTCGTCCTAGGCATCGATGCTTAATTCAAAAGCATCGAACCCTTGAGCTTAGGTAGCCTTTAATCCGGCGCACAGCCTTTAAGCACCAGCCGAATAATAGTCTGCGTTGCAGCTTCGTAGTCGCTGTCGTCGAGCTTGGCCTTGCCGGTGATGGCGGAAATCTGCCAGTCGAAGTCGGCGTAGGTCTGGGTCGCTGCCCAGATGCTGAACATCAGGTGGTGCGGGTCGATCGGGGCGATCAGGCCGCGGTGGATCCAGGTCTGGATGCAGGCGATGTTGTGTTTGGCCTGGTCGTTAAGCAGTTCGACCTGTTTTTCACTGAGGTGCGGGGCGCCGTGCATGATTTCGCTGGCGAACACTTTCGAGGCAAACGGCAGTTCGCGGGAAATCATGATTTTGGAACGGATGTAGTTGCTTAACACCTCGTTCGGCTGGCCATCGGCGTTGAACGGCGTCGATACACGAAGGATCGGCTCGATGATGCTTTCGAGCACTTCGCGGTACAGGTTTTCCTTGGATTTGAAGTAGTAATAGACGTTGGGCTTGGGCACCCCCGCCTTGGCCGCGATGTCGCTGGTTTTGCTGGCGGCAAACCCTTTGTCGGCGAATTCCTCGCTGGCGGCTCGCAAAATCAGTTCTTTGTTGCGCTCGCGGATGCTACTCATAAACCCGGTATTTCCTTGCCTGTTTTGGCGGTCGGGCATGGTAGCACCGTGATTGCAAACGTCTCAAGACAGCTGCTTGCAGGTGGTCATGCGCCAGCCATCAGGCCAGCGCATTACCGGGCTGCGAGGTGCTGTTTTGCAACAGCCGGTAGCCCGCGACGGCAAACAGCAACATGCCCAAACCTGCGATCAATGACACCCTGAAGCCTGCCGGTGCACCGTAAGCGTCGATCACCCAGCCACCGACCACCGCGCCGAGGGCAACGCCCATGCCCAGACCGGTAATCATCCAGGTCAGGCCTTCGGTCAGCTTGGCCGGGGCGACGATGTTTTCGATCAGCGCCATGGCGGTAATCAGGGTGGGGGCGAAGAACAGGCCGGCGACAAACATGGCAGCGGCCAAGGTGATGATGCTGTTGGCCCACATCAGCGGCACCATGGTGATGGCCGTGGCCAACGCGCCCAGCAGGAACAGCCGGGGCAAGGGCATGTTCAATTTGAGGCTGCCAAACACCAGCCCGGCCAGGCATGAACCCAGCGCATACACCGACAGGACGATACTTGCGGCCGCCGGTTCACCCTGGTGTTGGGCAAAGGCCACGCTGACCACATCCACGGTGCCGACAATGGTGCCCAGGCCGATCAAGGCCATCATCAGCACCAGAACCGCGCCCTGACGCAAGACTGTGACGTCATTCTCCAGGGTGCGCGGATGCACGGGCGGCTCGGTTTTGTGTTGCATGACAAAGACCGTTACGCCCACTGCCAACAGGATCGCGGCCGCCAGTGGCCCGGCCTGGGGGAACAGGGCAACGCTCAGGCCCACGGAAATGGGCGGGCCGATGATAAAGCAGACTTCGTCCAACACCGATTCAAACGAGAACGCCGTGTGCAGCTTGGGCGAGCCGCGATACAGCTCGCTCCAGCGGGCGCGGACCATGGCCGGCATGCTGGGCATGCACCCGGCCAGGGCGGCGCAGACAAACAGTGTCCAGTCGGGCGCGTTCAGGTAGCTGCACAGCAGCAACGCAAGCATGGCGCACACGCCAACCGCCGCCACACCCGGCAAGATCCGGCGTTGCCCGTAACGATCAACCGCGCGAGAAATTTGTGGTGCCAGCAAGGCCATGGCCAGTGCAAAGGTGGCCGCCACCGCGCCCGCCAGCCAATACGAGCCGTGCAACTGCGAAAGCATGGTGATGATGCCGATACCTGCCATGGATATGGGCATTCGGGCGATCAGGCCTGCGGCGCAAAACGCTTTGCTGCCGGGGGCGCTGAAAATCTCGCGGTAGGGGTTGGCCATACAAGCTCCGTGACGTTGCAGGTAAGAAAGGTGTTTTGACATACATGGCGTATGCAGAAATATACGCATGCGCGGCGTATGTCAAATAAAGGTGGCCAGTGAGAGGAGGGTGCTGCTCAGGGAGGAGGGCTTCAGCCACGCGAATGCAGTGGCTGAAGCGGGTGCATCAGAAGTGGTACTTGACCAACAGGCTCGCGGTGTCCTGGTTGGTTTTGAAGGAACCGCTGTCTTCGATGCCGTACTTGTTTTTCCAGTAGTCGTATTCGATACCGACGTACAGTTGCTTCGCGCTCCAGTTCAGCGCCTTGCCCAAGTCATATTTGATCTGTGGGTTGAAGTGCAGGTTGGCGTGGTAGGTGCCGCGCGCGTTCTGGTCGTTGTCGACCACCCAGTCCATGTAGCCGTCGATGACCACATCGGAGTTGCCCACGGGCTGGGTCCAGGACCACACCGGGGTGATCTGCCAGACGCCACGGCCTGGGCGGTTGCCCTCTGGGTAGCGTTTGTAGAAGTTCAGCTGGAAGAAGTCGAAGCCGGGCACATTCAGGTCGAAACCCGGGCCGATCAAGTAGGAGTCTGAATCGCCTTCGCCAAACTCGTACGTAAGGGCCAGCAACACGTCTTTGATAGGGCCAAACTCAAACTTCTGGTCGAAGATCTTGCCGAACGACAAGCGCGGCGTGAACTCGCCGTAGTAAGTGTTGGTGCCGAAGTTACTGTCTTTTTTGCCGTTGTAAAAAATACGGTCGACGAACAGAAAGTTATCACCGTATTTCCAGCTGTCGGCGTGCTCGAAGGTCAAGGTCTGCTGGATCTTGGGATTGACCTGAAAGTCCTTGCCATACAAGTACGTCAAGCTGTTGGTTTGCCACTGCAGCAAGTCTTCTGCGGCTGCCGTTGTACCGCCCAGCAGGCTCCCCGCAAGCACCAGGCCGGTCAGAATGCGCTTCATTCGGTTGCTCCAAAAATTAATCAATGCTGCATGAGTAGAACTCGGCGCTCTGAGCGGCACCTTGGTTCTTTTGTTTTAAAACTTGTCTTTGTGGTCAACTTAACGTCGTTTGAACACCCTGTTTTACGGCAAAGAGACATCGCTCGGCTGTCCGTGGACAGTTGAGTGGCGGGAGACTAATGCAGGCCGTAAACACTTGAGTTGAACGATAAAGTTGGCTTCAGAGTCAGCTTTAAAACAGCGCCCGTCTTTGAGCGGCCGCGCAGAGTACTGACTCTGGCGTCGGTACTCAAGCGCGCTGTTGTTGCCCGGGCGCAGCAAGGCTTAAAAGTGGACTTTGATCAGGGCGCTGGCCGTGTTTTGGTTGGTGTCCAGACGGCTGCTGCTTTCGATGCCGTATTTGTTTTTCCAGTAGCTGTATTCAAAGCCGACATACAGCTGCTTTTCGCCCAGGTTGAGGGCTTTGCCCAGGTCATATTTGACCTGCGGGTTGAAGTGCAGGTTGGCGTGATACGTACCGCGTGAGTTCTGGTCGTTATCGACCACCCAGTCCATATAGCCATCGATAAGCACGTTGGAGCGGCCCACTGGAATGGTGTAGGAGAACGACGGTGTGATCTGCCAAACCCCCGTGCCAGGGCGTGGCCCTTCGGTGTGGCGGCGATAGAAGTTGAGGGTGAAGTAGTTAAAGCCGGGCACCGCCAAGTCAAAGCCCGGACCAATGAGGTAGGCCTCGCTGTCGCCTTCGCCGTACTCGTAAGTCATGGCCAGGAGCACGTCTTTGATGGGGCCGTATTCGAGTTTTTGGTCGAAGATCTTGCCGAACGACAGACGTGGGCTGAACTCGCCGTAATAGGTGTGCGGGCCTTTATTGGGGTCGGCTTTACCGTTGTAGAAAATGCGGTCGACAAACAGGAAGTTGTCGCCGTATTTCCATTTGTCGGCGTGTTCAAAGGTGATCGTTTGCTGGATCGAAGGGTTGATCGCGAAGTTCTTGCCGTACAGGTAGGTGAGGCTGTTGGTTTGCCACAAGAACAGATCACCGGCCATGGCCTGACCTGCAGCCAAAAGCCCACCCGCGAGCGTGACGCCCCAGTGTTTGCAGTGCATGGGATGCTTCCTTTTTTATTATTGTTTTGATGCTGTTCAGAGAATCAAAAGCCCCTCACCCCAACCCTCTCCCGCAGGGAGAGGGGGGATGATTGAGGGCATGATCAATGCTGATGCACGTGACCGCTCATGGCTGCACGCTCGGCGCCGCCCAGTACGTTGAACAGCAGGTTCAGGGACACGGCGCTGACTGCCGCCATGGCGATGCCGCTGTGGGTGATCGGGCCCATCCAGAGGGGCAAGTGCGCGAAGAACTCGGGGCGCACCACCGGGATCAGGCCCATGCCGATGCTGACGGCCACCAGCAGTTGATTGCGGCGGTCGGCAATGTCGGCTTCCTGGAGGATTTTGATCCCCGTGGCGGCAACCATGCCGAACATCGCAATGGCTGCGCCGCCCAATACCGCAGGCGGAATAGAGGCCACCAGGTACGCGGCTTTAGGCAACAGGCTGAGGGTGATCAGGAAGATCCCGGCCATGATTGTTACCGAGCGGCAACGCACGCCGGTCATTTGCACCAGACCGATGTTCTGGGCGAATGAGGAGTGGGTGAAGGTGTTGAAAAAGCCCGCCAGAAACGAAGCTCCGGCGTCGCACAGCAAGCCGCGGCGGAGCATGCGTGGGGTGACTTCCTGGTCGGTGATCTTGCCCAGCGCCAGAAACATCCCGGTGGACTCGACAAAAATGATCACTACCACCAGACACATCGACAGGATCGGTGCCAGATGAAACTCAGGCATGCCGAAGTGCAGCGGCGTGACGATCTGGAACCACGGCGCCAGACCGATGCCCTGCAAGTTGACCATGCCGATGGCACCACACAGGGCATAGCCCAGCGCCATGCCGATCAGCACCGAAACGTTGACCCAGAAACCGCGCATAAAGCGATTGATGAGCAAAATGGTGGCCAGTACCAGCGCGGCAATAAACAGGTAAATCGGTGAGCCGAATTGCGCTGCTGTACTGCCGCCGCCCGCCCAATTGACGGCGACCGGGAACAGTGACAGGCCAATGGAGGTAATCACGGTGCCGGTGACCAGCGGCGGGAAGAAGCGCACCACCTTGGACATGAACGGCGCAATGATCATCCCGAAGAAACCGGCGGCAATGGTTGCCCCGAAAATACCGGTCATGCCGATGCCCGGCATCCCGGCCATCGCCACCATGCTGCCAACGGCGGCAAAACTGGCGCCCATCATCACCGGCATGCGAATGCCCATGGGGCCGATGCCCCATGACTGGACGATGGTTGCCACGCCTGCCACCAGCAGGTCGGCGTTGATCAGAAAGGCAATTTCTTCACGATTCAGACCGGCTGCCTGGCCGATGATCAGGGGTACGGCGACAGCCCCCCCGTACATCAGCAGCACGTGCTGCAGACCGACCAGAATCAATTGCAACAACGGTAGCCGCTGGATGGGTGGTGGTGCGGTTACTGCGGGTATGCGCGGTTCGGTTAAGTCGGACATGCAACACCTCGGTCATTTTTATTGTTGTGAGCTAATGGTGTGGTGGGTGGCCGCCCACGGTTTGCGACCACCCGTGTGCGTCAGTTGATGTGGGCTCCTGAGTTGACCCAGGCACCGACCAGATCGCGTTCTTGCTGGGTCATCTGAGTGATGTTGCCCAGCGGCATGATCGGTGTGGCGACGGCTTGCGCTTGAATGCGCGGGGCCATCAGTTGGATTTGTTGTGCGGTGTCAAACATCACCCCGGCCGGGGCCACGCTGAACAGCGGGCTGGTAGGGGAGGCGGAATGGCAAACCGTGCAGCGTTCCTGGATTACTGCGTGGACTTTTTCGAAGTCAACGCCGGCCACCGGGGCGGCGGGAGCGGCAGGGGCGGGCGCTGCTGCTGGCGGGGCATCTGCTGCTTTAACACCGCCCACAGCCGTTTCTGGCAGCGGTTGGTATTTGATGACCTTGGCCACGTCAGGCGTCGCAGGTGCTGGTTTGGGGCCAGTGACATACGCCAGGCAGACCATGCCCAATGCCGCGACCGGTAAGGTCCAGGCATATTTGTGGCTGTCGTGGCGGGTGTTGAAGTAATGGCGTACCAGCACCGCGAGTACCGCAATCCCGGCCAGGATCAGCCAGTTATATTGGCTGCCGTAGGTGCTCGGGAAGTGGTTGCTGATCATGATGAACAGCACCGGCAAGGTGAAGTAGTTGTTGTGACGCGAACGCAGCAGGCCTTTGGCTGGCAGCGTTGGGTCAGGTGTGCGGCCTTCTTTGATGGCCGCAACCAGAGCACGCTGGGCGGGCATGATGATGCGGAACACGTTGCCGACCATGATGGTGCCGATAATGGCGCCGACATGCAGGTAAGCGCCACGCCCGCTGAACACTTTGCTCAGGCCGAACGCTGCGGCAACCAGCAGCAAAAAGAGGATAAAACCGAGCAGTGCCGGGCGTTTGCCCAAGGCAGAGTCGCACAGGAAGTCGTAGACAAACCAGCCGGCAATCAGCGAACCAATACCGATGGCAACCGCTTCGGGGCCGCTCATGCTGGAGCCGGGAGCGATCAGGTACAGCGCCGGGTTGAAATAGAACACCAGGCATAGCAGGGCGATGCCGGACATCCAGGTGAAGTAGGCTTCCCATTTAAACCAGTGCAGGTTCTCCGGCATGGTCGGTGGGGCCAGCTTGTATTTTTCGAGGTGGTAGATACCGCCCCCGTGAATGGCCCATAAGTCGCCAGACAGGCCGTCTTTGGGGTTGGCTCGATTGAGGTTGTTCTCAAGCCAGACAAAATAAAACGACGCGCCAATCCAGGCCACACCGGTAATCATATGAATCCAGCGCACGCCCAGATTCAGCCATTCAATCAGATGTGCTTGCACAGTCTTTACCTCTCGCCTGTCACTCTTGAGTGAATGAGCAGACCTTCTCTTATTGGTGGGGGGCGAGGACTAAATACTCATCCTCTTTAAAGAAATGCTCATCGCAGTTATTGCCTGAGCCACTGCGATCAACCACCAGGAAGTCATCCCGCTTTTCGATCGTCAGCACCGGGTGGTGCCAGACGCCGCGATGGTAATTAATGCCCTGCCTGCCATTACTGACAAAGGCGCGGACCAAGCCTGATACAGGTGCATCGCCAACGGGCGCGACCACGATCAGAAAGGGGTTGCCGAGCAGCGGAATAAACGCCTGGCTGCCCAGCGGATGGCGCTCCAGCATGCACACAGTGAACGGCATGTCCTGCGCCTCGGCGCGGAAGATGCTGATGATCGCCTTGTCTTCTGGCGTAGCCGTTTCGACCTCGGCCAGACGATGAAAGCGCATGGTTGAACCGTTGTTGATCATGAAGTGGTCGCTGCCATCGGTTTCAATCACGTCACCGAACGGGGCGAAGGCTTCTTTGGTCAGCGGTTCAATCTGTAATGTGCGCATGTTGGTCTTCTTATCTGGATTGCTGTGGTGTTTGTGGTGTTGCTATCGCGGGCAAGCCCGTTCCCACATTTGAAATGCATTCCCTGTGGGAGCCGGGCTTGCCCGCGATCGGGTTTTCCTTATTTAGCGACCTTGCCCAGTACACGCAGGCGGCTTACACCGCCGTCCGGGAACAGGTTGAGGCGGATGTGGGTGATCGGGCCCAGCGCTTTGATCTGCTCGCTGAAGCTGTGCTCGGCGTGCATTTCGAGTTTTTGGCTCGGCAGCAATTCACGCCAAAACAGGCTCTGGGTTTCGATCTGGCTGTCGGTACCGCCTTTGACGAACGCGCCCTGGATCGAGCAGCTGTCCGGGTAGTTGCCTTTGAAGTGCAGGGTGTCGACGATGATTTTTTCAACTTCACCGGCGTGACCCAGCGCGACGATGACCCAGTCATTGCCAGGGGTACGGCGACGTGCGGTTTCCCAGCCATCGCCCATGTTGATGCCACGGCCCGGGTTAAGAATGTTGCTCATGCGGCCGAAGTGTTCGTCGGAGCAGGCGAGGGCGCGGCCACCATTGAGGGCGGCGGCCAGATCGACCTGTTCGTTGTCACCCAGCGCAGACCAGTCACGGAACGGCACGCCATATACACGCAGACGCGCTACGCCGCCGTCCGGGTAGATGTTGAAACGCAGGTGGCTGAACGCCTGGTCGTTAGTGATCTCGTGGTAGTGGTGGCTGTTGCCTTGCAACTCGACCGCCGACAGCACTTCAACCCACTGGGTGTTTTCAGTCGGCTCGCCTTCAGCCAGGAAGCAGGCTTCGAGGGAGGCCGATGGCGGGAAGTTGCCGGTGAAGAATGAAGTGTCGATGTCGACGCCCTTGATAGAGCCCGGTACGCCGAGGCGGATGACGGCACTGTCATAGCCTTCAAAGCGCTTGCGGCGGGACTCCCAGCCGTCCATCCACTTGCCGTTGTCATCGAAAACGCCCTCCTTCCACACGGCCGGGGTCGGCTGGAACAGGCGGTTGGCGTCTGCGAACCAGTCATCGGTCACCGAAACAATTTTGGTGCCTAGACGGGCGTCGGCCAGGTTGACGAACTTCTCGAACGGTACGGCGTAAGCTTTCATTCTTCTGGTCTGCCTTTAAATAAGTGGCTGGAGATACGTCACCGGCACCTGCCGGCTCGGCTTAGAGCTGGCCTAATCGGAACAGGGCTATTTTGTTGATTTCTGCCAACGCGCATTTGAACTCGACGTCTGCCGGGTTATGGATGCGGGTTTCGAACGCGGCGAGGATCTGGTGCCGGTCGCTGCCTTTTACCGCCATGATGAAGGGAAACTTGAACTTGGCTTTGTAGGCCTCGTTCAGCTCGGTGAAGCGCTGGAACTCTTCTTCCGTGCATTGGTGAATACCGGCGCCGGCTTGTTCATGAGTGCTGGCTTCGGTCAGTTGACCCTGGACGGCAGCTTTGCCGGCCAGGTCCGGGTGAGCGTTGATCAGTGCCAGTTGGCGGTCGTGATCAGCGCTCAATAACAGGTCGCTCATGCGCTGGTGCAGGGTGTCGATCTGGTCGACGCTGGCGTCCAGGCCCAGGTCGTAAGCCTTTTCGGCCACCCAGGGTGAGTGCTCGTAAATGTCGGCAAAGGCTGCGACGAACTCTTCACGGCTCAGGGTTGACGGTTTGAGGGTCTTGAAAGCGCTCATCGGTCGATCTCGGCAACAAAAGGGTGGGTGGCGTGCCAGTGCCGGGCAATGTCCACGCGGCGGGTAAACCAGACCTGTTCGTGGCCTTTGGCGTACTCGATGAAACGCTTGAGGGCGGCGAGACGCGCAGGGCGGCCAATGAGGCGGCAATGCAGGCCGATTGAAAGCATTTTCGGCGACTCTGCGCCTTCGGCGTACAGCACATCGAAAGCATCCTTGAGGTACTGGAAGAATTGCTCGCCGGTGTTAAAACCCTGCGCCTGGGTAAAGCGCATGTCATTGGTGTCCAGCGTGTACGGGATCACCAGGTGCGCTTTGCCGGTCGGGTTGTTGGGTTCCCAGTAGGGCAGGTCATCGTCGTAGGTGTCGCTGTCATACAAAAATCCGCCTTCTTCCATCACCAGCCGACGGGTGTTCGGGCCGGTGCGGCCGGTGTACCAGCCCAGCGGACGTTCGCCGGTGATTTCGGTGAGGATGCGGATCGCTTCGAGCATGTGCTCGCGTTCCAGCGCTTCATCCATGTACTGGTAGTCGATCCAGCGATAGCCGTGGCTGCAAATCTCGTGGCCGGCGGCGACCATGTGGCGGATCACGTCTGGATGACGCTGCGCGGCCATGGCCACGGCGAAGATCGTGAGCGGAATGTCGAATTCCTTGAACAGCTTGAGCACCCGCCATACGCCTGCGCGGCTACCGTATTCGTACAAGGACTCCATGCACAGGTTGCGCTCGCCTTGCAGCGGCTGGGCCGAGACCATCTCCGAGAGGAAAGCTTCCGACTCTTTGTCGCCATGCAGAAGGCTGCGTTCGCCGCCTTCTTCGTAATTGAGCACAAAAGACAGGGCGATACGGGCGTTGTCCGGCCAGTGCGGATGAGGAGGGTTTGGACCGTAACCAATCAGGTCGCGTGGGTAGTCAGCGCTCACTACAGTCTTCCTTATTGTGGGTGTTAACAGTCGACTGGCCAGACTTGGCGTCTCTGCGATGGCTTGATTGTATACAACTTAATAATAAATTTGTAACCCTGAATTTGTGCATTTTTATCATGCTTTGTGCTTAAAGGGTACTTGCAAAAAACTTGCCTGATTGGTCAGCTTCTGAATACAAAGTCTCTAAATGGCGCGTCTTTCAACGTTGATAGCCTCCAAAGCTCAGGTTAGACGTGTCGCGGAAAATAGCATTTTTAATTGTGTACAATTTTTTGAATAAGTGTCTTAATCTTCGCATCACCGTGTCTTTCGGGACTTCTCTGAAGGCACGGCAGCCGAATTTATTTACCGAGTCGGGGAGGTCGCACACTCAATGGGACGTTTGACTACACACGTTTTGGATGCCGCACACGGATGTCCGGGCAGTTCGATCAAGGTCGAGCTTTACCGCGTTGAAGGTGCCCAATTGACCTTGGTGGCGAGTGCCTTGACCAACGAAGACGGGCGCTGCGACGCACCGCTGTTGCAGGGCGACGACTACCGTTCAGGGGTTTATCAGGTGCAGTTCAGTGCCGGTGATTACTACCGCGCACGGGGTGTGAAATTGCCGGAGCCGGCGTTTCTGGATGTGGTGGTGCTGCGTTTCGGGATCAGTGCCGAGCAGGATCACTACCATGTGCCGTTGCTGATCTCGCCGTACAGTTACTCGACGTACCGTGGTAGTTAGGGTTTAAAAGTTCGCATCGTGGTAGATGATTTGCCCGCTCACACTGCGGGCTTTTTTTTGCCCGCGATTTAAGCAAAACCCTGTAGGAGCTAGCTTGCCTCGCGATCTTTTGACCTTTTAAAAGATCGCGAGGCAAGCTCGCTCCTACAGTGGCGGTGTGATTTAACGGCTCAACAGCGAGGCCGTGCCCGCCACGCTGAACAAACCGGCGCTGACCTTATTGAACCAGCTTTGCCCCTTGCCGCTGCGCAGGTAGCTCGCCGCGCCGTGGGCGCCCAGGCCGTAGGCCAGCTTGCAGAGCAGGTCGAGCACGGTCCAGGTGGCGATCATCACCAGCAGTTGCCCCAAAAAGGGTTGGTTGGGGTCAAGAAACTGCGGCAAGAACGCGGCAAAGAACAAAATGTCTTTCGGGTTGCTGGCCCCGAGCACAAACGCGCGCCCAAAGAGTGCGCGAAAGCGCGGTTTTGGTGCGGCGTCCGGCACTGTAGTGGCTCTTGCCGGTTGGCGCGATTGCTTCCAGCTTTGCCAGGCCAGGTAGAACAGGTAGAGCGCGCCGACGATTTTAAGGGCGCTGAACAATTGCTCCGACGCCAGCAACAAGGCGCCCAAGCCCAGTGCCGACGCGCTGAGCAAGCAAATCGAGGCAATCACCCCACCCAAAAATGCCGGGTAAGAACGGCGCAAGCCGTAGTTCAGGCTGTTGCTGATCATCAATAACGACAGTGGCCCTGGAATCAGGATCACGACCAAGGCGGCGCTGCTGAACAGCAGCCAGGTTTCCAGACTCATCACTTTCTCCATATACCCGTACAAGCGTTTCCCGTTGCACGATCGGGGTCAGCTGATTTATGCGTTTGTATACAAATAAAGCAAGTATTGTTTTCAAATTTACAGGTTTGTCAGCTTGAACGGCTTTGCCCCAGTGCCTGATTGATCGTCAGCCAGCCGTTCACCGCTTCTTCACCGGCGTGTTCGAACACCCGCTGCAGCAATTTAACCTGTTCGCGGCGCAGGCTGGCCTCAAAGCGGACACCGTCGGCGGTCAGTTCCAGCAAGCGTTTGCGCTTGTCGGAGGGCGGCACCACGCTGACGACCAAGTCCATTTCGATCAATTGGCGCAACGGCGTATTGAGGGCTTGCTTGCTCACGCCGAGCAAGGTGAGCAGTTCCTTGACGCTGACGCCGGGGTAATGAGCGATGAAAAACACGATGCGTTGATGAACCCGGCTTAGCCCGCGCCGGGCGAGCATCTCGTCGGCCTTGGCCGTGAACGCCTGGTAGCCAAAGAAGAAGGCTTGCATGGCTGCACGCTGGGTGGTCGGGTTTTTAAGGTCAAGCATATTGACGTATCCAGTCGCTGAGGCGTAATTTCGGTCAACCAGTTTGACTTATTTCCAATGATTTCTGCTACGGGTGACCTCAATGGCTTTCTCCGAACGTGTATCGCGCCTTAAAAGTTCTTTGATCCGTGAAATTCTGGCAGCTGCTCAGCGTCCGGAAGTCATGTCCTTTGCCGGCGGGCTGCCGGCAGAGTCGATGCTGCCTAAAGTCGACTGGACCGAAATGCCTGTCGCTCTGGGCCAGTACGGCATGAGCGAAGGCGAACCGGCCCTGCGTGAGGCGCTGGCCGCAGAGGCCCGTGCGTTAGGAGTCAACTGTGAGGCGAGCCAGGTGCTGGTGCTCAGCGGTTCGCAACAGGCACTCGACCTGGCAGCCAAGCTGTACATCGACAAGGGCACCGAAATCATGCTCGAGGCGCCGACCTATCTGGCAGCGCTGCAAATCTTCCAATTGTTCGGCGCCGAGTGCCTGACGTTCCCGCTACAGGCCGATGGCCCGGACTTGGCAGCGTTGCGTGTTCAGTTGGCTAAACACCGCCCGGCCTTTATCTATTTGATTCCGACCTTTCAGAATCCGTCTGCCGTACGTTACAGCGAAGCCAAGCGCGACGCCGTGGCCGCGCTGCTCGACGAGTTCGGTGTCACCCTGATTGAAGACGAGCCGTACCGCGAACTGACGTTTGATGGCGGCAGCGCGACGCCGATTGTCAGTCGCTTGAAAACAGCCAGCTGGATCTACACCGGCACCGTGTCGAAAACCCTGTTGCCGGGCCTGCGCGTGGGCTTCTTGATTGCCAGCCCGGATTTGTTTCCGCATTTGCTGCGGCTTAAGCAATCGGCGGATTTGCACACCAACCGTATTGGCCAGTGGCAGGCGTTGCAGTGGATCGGCACCGAGAAAATGGCCAACCATTTGGCGGTGCTGCGTGATTTTTACCGCGTGCGCCGTGACGGCTTTCAGGCCGCGCTGGAAGAACATTTTTCGGACCTGGCGGATTGGCAGGTGCCGCAGGGTGGGCTATTTTTCTGGCTGACCCTCAAGCAGCCGCTGGATACCCGCACCTTGCTCAAGCCAGCGCTGGCTCAAGACGTCGCGTTTATGCCGGGTGAGCCGTTCTTCGCCGACCCGGACCAGAACGTGGGGAGTCTGCGTTTGAACTTCAGTCACATTGACCCAGAACGCTTGCACGAAGGTCTCAAGCGTCTGGCAATGGTTATCCGTCAAGCACACGCCGCAGAGGCGGCTTAGGAGTTGCGATGCTCAAGGTTTATGGCGATTACAACTCGGGCAACTGCTACAAAATCAAACTGATGTTGCACCTGCTGGGCCTGGAATATGAGTGGCAGTCGGTCGACATTCTCAATGGCGACACACAAACCCCTGAGTTCCTGGCAAAAAACCCGAACGGCAAAGTGCCGGTGCTGGAATTGGAAGATGGCACCTGCCTGTGGGAGTCCAACGCGATTCTCAACTACCTGGCAGATGGCAGTGACTACTTACCCACCGAGCCCCGCTTGCGCACCCAGGTATTGCAGTGGCAGTTTTTTGAACAGTACAGCCACGAGCCATACATTGCGGTGGCGCGGTTTATCCAGTTCTATCTGGGCTTGCCCGAAGAGCGGCTTGAGGAATACCGCAAGCTGCAAAAGCGCGGTTACAGGGCGCTGGAGGTGATGGAGCAGCAATTGCAACGCACGCCGTATCTGGTGGGTGAGCACTTCTCGATTGCTGACGTGACGCTATATGCCTACACCCACGTGGCGCATCAGGGCGGGTTTGATCTGAGCAGGTTCCCGGGGATCCAGGCCTGGATACAGCGCGTGGCGAGCCAACCGCGCTATGTCGGGATGCTGAATTAAGCTGGAGCTGCCGCAGGCTGCGATGGGTTGATCTTAAACATCAATACATCGCAGCTTGCGGCTGCTACTGGCGGTTAAACGCTGGCAAACCGCGTGTTCAGGTACTCAATGATCACTTTGGAGTCATACATCCAGGTGGTCTTGCCGTCTTCTTCGATCCGCAGGCAAGGCACTTTGATCTTGCCGCCTTGCTCCAGCAGGGTCTGGCGATCTTGCTCGTTGTTTTTCGCGTCGCGCAGAGCCACCGGCACGTTCAGGCGGCGCAGGTTGCGGCGGGTTTTGACGCAAAACGGGCAGGCGTGGAACTGATACAGGGTCAGGCTTTTGGCTGCCTGGTCAACTTTTGCCTGGTCAGCAGCAGGGCGCTGTTTTTTGCTGGGGCGGGTAATGAAATCCCCGGCGATGATCAATTGGCCCAAACCGATGCGAAGCGCTTTGATAAACACAGTAGAAAGCCTCATGGGCAATTAAATAAAGGATGGAGCTTAGCCGAAACAATCAGGCGAAAAAAAACCGGCGATGAACGCCGGCTCTTTTATGCCCGGATTACTTGATCAGGCTGAGAAACTCGCTGCGTGTGGCCGCGTTTTCGCGGAACTCACCCAGCATCACCGAAGTGATCATCGACGAGTTTTGCTTCTCGACACCGCGCATCATCATGCACATGTGCTTGGCTTCAATCACCACGGCAACGCCCAGGGCGCCAGTGACTTGCATCACCGCGTCGGCGATCTGACGGCTCAGGTTTTCCTGAATCTGCAGGCGACGTGCATACATGTCGACGATACGTGCGACTTTCGACAAGCCCAGCACTTTACCGCTTGGAATGTAAGCCACGTGCGCCTTGCCGATAAAAGGCAGCAGGTGGTGTTCGCACAACGAGTACAACTCGATGTCCTTGACCAGCACCATTTCGCTGTTGTCAGAGCTGAACAAGGCACCGTTGGTGACTTCTTCGAGGGTCTGCTCATAACCGCGGCAAAGGTATTTCATGGCTTTGGCGGCACGCTTGGGCGTGTCCAGCAGACCTTCGCGGGAGACGTCTTCGCCAAGCTGACCGAGGATGGCGGTGTAGTTTTGTTCCAGGGACATTAATCTACCTGTGGGATTTTTCGCAAAGGGCAAGGGTACGGGGGCTGACTCGGCGCTGCAAGTGTGGCGATGCGCGGTTACTCGTCGCGGCCTTCCATCATGGTGCGTTTGAGCATGACGTAAACGGCACCGGCGCCGCCATGTTTGGCCTGGCAGGAGCAGAAACCCAGGACTTGGGCATGTTGGCGCAACCAGGTGTTGACGTGGCTTTTGATCATGGGTTTTTTGCCGTCCAGACGCACGGCTTTGCCATGGGTGACGCGTACGCAGCGGACTTCAAGGCGGGTGGCTTCGCCGAGGAACTCCCAGAGTGTTTCGCGGGCCTTTTCGACGGTCATGCCGTGCAGGTCCAGGCTGCCGTCGAAGCTGATCTGGCCCAGCTTGAGTTTGCGCATCTGGCTTTCTTGCACGCCATCGCGGGCCCAGTGCAGTTGATCTTCGGGGCCGACATCAATCACAAACTGGTCAGACAAACCGTCAATGATCGTGGCATTGCTGCGCACAATTGCGTTTTGCCGCAGTTTGGCCAGTTGCGCACGGTCAGTCTTGGGTTTGCCAGTGTCGGCGCGATCATGCTTGATCGGTTTGACACCGCGAATCTCGTTTTTGAACAGGGAAAAGTCGTCGTCTTGCATGTCAGCCTCCGCGAAGGGCGCACAGTTTACCCAAGTAGACGACATTCGGCAGGCCGATGTGTATTAGTCGCGCTTTTTCATCAGGTGCGGCGCCATGTTCAAGCCAAACGGTGCACGCATACGCCGACGGCTGCGGCGCCATAGCCAGATGCCCAGCCAACTGACCAGTAGCCCGGCGATCAGCACCAGCGCCGCAGCGGTGGGGTTGGCGTTCAGGTCGCCCAGAGCTGCCGGGTGGCCGATCAGGCTGCTGGCGCCGGTCAACAGTAATGCTATCCCTGCCAGTGTCAGCAGGGTAGCGAGGGTCAGAATCAGCCATGCGCGCCAGTTTCGGTGTTCTTTAGGGCGTAAGCGTCGTGCATCAAAACCATCGGAGATCTTCATTCCGATCTTTCCTTATAGGGTATCGGCCCTTCAGACAGGAACATGGGCGGGTTGTTCCTGAGGTGCTCCGAAATCGGAGTTCAAGCTGGCGCACAGCAAGGGTGCAGATAGGCGGTCAAAGGGCGCCGCCTATCGGTGGCAGGCTCAGATCAGGTTTATGGTTTGGGCCAGGGTGGCGAAGTTGTCATTCATGATCGCCATTTCGGTTCGCTGCACGTCTGCCGCGCTGATGACGCCGTTGGCGGTGGGCAGGTCGCGGGTGGCGCAGGCATCTTCGACCAGGGTGCAGCGAAAGCCGTAGTCTTTGGCGGCGCGCACGGTGGTGCTGACGCTGGAGTGGCTCATGAAGCCGCAGACGATCAGGTCCAGGGGGCCCAGTTTTTCGAGGGCGCTTTGCAGGCCGGTGTCGTTAAAGGCATTGGGCATGCGCTTTTCGATAATCACTTCATCGCCTGTCGGCTCAAGCCCGGCGATGAATTCGCCGCGTGGGCCTTGCGGGTCGAACATGCCGCCGACCGTGCCCAGGTGGCGAACGTGCACCACCGGGCGCTTGGCCTTGCGGGCGGCTTCGAGGAGCAGGGCGATGTTGGCGGTCGCGGCTTCCATCCCGGCCAGGGCCAGCGGGCCGCTGAGGTATTCGTTTTGCGCATCGATGATCAGCAGGCTGGCATTGCTCAGATTAGCTGCGGCATAACCACGCCCAGTGAGTTGAAACATCGTCTTTAAAGCGGACATTCGGGGGCTCCTTTGAGTGGGGCTTTTGCGACATTCTCCACTGGCCGAGCGTTTATGTGAATGGGCAGTCGTGTAAGCCACGCCGTTGTTGGCCTACAGCGATGTCAAGAAACATTGCAAACGTGCATAAACCTACGAAATGTAACGTTTTTAAGTTTTTTGTAACGGATTCAGACGCGTACAAATGAGTGCCCCGTATCACCGTCGGGCACAACTTTGGCCGCGTCGGAATTTGGCTGTTAGAATCGTGGGTCGATTTTGAGGAGTAAGACCGTTGATCACTTCCCGACTGCGCACACTGCGCGACCATATTCGCTGGGCTGTTAGCCATTTTCACAGGGAAGATCTATTTTTTGGTCATGGCACCGACAACGCTTGGGACGAGGCTCGTCAACTGGTGTTGGGTGCGTTGAACCTGCCGTGGGAAATTGCCGACAGCTACCTCGATTGCCGCCTTGAAGACGATGAACTGGTGAACCTTCAGCATTTGCTCAAGCGCCGCATCGAGGAGCGCGTGCCCACGGCGTACCTGTTAGGCGAAGCCTGGTTCTGCGGCATGTCGTTTATTGTCGACGAGCGGGTGTTGATTCCGCGTTCACCGATCGGTGAGTTGATCGAAAAACGTTTCGAGCCATGGCTGGGCGCTGAACCGGCGCGCATTCTCGACTTGTGCACCGGCTCGGGCTGCATCGGTATCGCGTGTGCCGATGAGTTCCAGAATGCCGAGGTAGTGCTGGCGGACCTGTCGTTTGAAGCGCTGGAAGTGGCCAATCAGAACATTGAGCGCCACGGCGTCGATGAGCGTGTGTACACGGTGCAGGGCGACGGCTTTGATGGCTTGCCGGGCCAACGCTTTGACTTGATCGTGTCGAACCCGCCGTATGTGGATGCCGAGGACTTTGCCGACATGCCTGCCGAGTATCAGCACGAGCCCGAGCTGGGCCTGGCCTGCGGTGATGACGGTTTGAACCTGGTACGGCGGATGCTGGCCGAAGCAGCGGATCACCTGACCGAAAAAGGTTTGTTGATTGTCGAAGTGGGCAACAGCCAGGTGCATGTTGAAGCGTTGTACCCGGAAGTGGATTTTGCCTGGCTCGACTTTGAACATGGCGGCCACGGCGTGTTTATGCTGACCGCTGAGCAGTGCCGCGAGCATCAGGCGCTGTTTGCTGCAAAGGTTTAAGGGGTAAAACCCGGCAGGCCCTGCAAGGGGGCCTGCCTTCAGCGATGGGTGGCAATCCAGATCAGTAAGGCGGCCTGAAACACGGCGAACGCCACCAGACAGGTGATGGTGAAGCGCAAACCGGTGTCTTCACGCTTGAACTTGCTGATCTTCTCGTCTTTTTCACGCAGCTTCAGTTCTTGTTCCTGCAAGTTCTGTTCAGCCTGCTGGAGCATCTGCGCTGCTTCGAGAATCTCGACAAACTGGATTTTTTCACTGTTCCAGGTGTTGTACAAATCCGCCGCAAGCCCCGCTTCAATCCGCGCCTTGCGATGCAGGGCGTCTTCATAGATCACGTCAAAGCCTTGGGTGCGCAAGCAATGATCGCGGCGCAGGCGCATGTCTTCGTGCAGGGCGTCCTTGGTCGGCAAGTCGAAGCTTTCATAGCGATAGCGGGACCACTTTTTCTGTACCCACTGCGCGCCCTGGGCCATGAGAAAGCGCCCGATGCCCCGGTTCAGCGGCTCAACCAGCACGCCGCGTTCGGGGCTGATGCTAGCAAGTTGGGTGGTGTGATCAAGCCAGATATCGAGCTGGTTTTGCTCTTTGCGGACCTGTTGGCCGGGCAGCGAAATGCTCAGGCGCAGCAAGCTCAGCTCTTTGTTATGACGCTCCGCATAACCAAACTGGACGAAGCGCAAAGGCCGCGCGCCGGTGCTGCGATCGGTGGGCAATGGCGCCAGGCGCAGCATTTTGAAATGCTCGGGCTGCACGTCAGCCCAAGGTCGCGGGGGCGCCTCGGGCGTGGCCGGCTCTGGCGAGTCGGCGGGTTGTGAAGGGGTGTCGCTCATAACGGCAAAATCCTGTGCAAGCACGATATGTCGGCTCAATGAAGACGGCCGACAATGTTTTATCGGCCGTTATGCGCAGGACTGGAGGGCTGAGCGGCATTCACTTTTGCGATAAAGCGCACAATCCGGTCACCGACTTCACCCGCGAGGCGCTGGTTAGGGTCGTTGTAGGACAGCACTTGGCGTTTGATGTCCATCGGCACAATGCGCATGACGTGGTTCATGCCGTGTACCAAAGTCAGGGACGCGTCTGGCTTGGCGGCTTTAAGAAGACGCGCATCTTTGACCTCGACCTGAATATCGTGGGTGCCCTGAATAATCATCGCCGGCATCTTCAGTGCAGCGAAGGCTTTGGCCGGGTTATAGCGCAGCAGGCTGATCAGGTAAGGCTGCACGCTTGGGCGAAAGATTGCTTCAAGGGCCGGCGGCACGTTGTCGTCGGTGTGCCCGGCTTCGAGGCTGGCGATCAGCTCAAAGCTGCGTTTGAGCAGGGCCGGCGGCAAGTTGTTGCGCTGCAATTGTTCACGCAGCAACTGACCAATAGGGCGCCCGGAACCGGCAATCGAGATAACCCCGGCGGCGTCGATGCGCGGGGCGGCCAGGACAGCAATCAGTGCTCCCTCGCTGTGACCGAGCAAAAATACTTTGCCAAAACGCGGGTCGGCCTTGAGCTTGTCGCCCCAGGCCACGGCGTCGCTGACGTATTGATCGACGCTCAGTTGGCGCTCATCCGGGGCGGCCGGCTGGCTTTGCGCAATGCCGCGCTTGTCAAAGCGCACGCTGGCAATGTTGTTTTGCGCCAGACGCCAGGCGAGTTTTTTCAAACTGTCGTTGCGCCCGCCAATCGGGTTGTTGCCATCGCGGTCGGTTGGCCCGGAACCGGCAATCAGCAAGACCACCGGCACTGGTTTGTCACTTTTTGGCAACACCAGCGAGCCATACAGAGTACCGGAGCCGGTATCCAGCTCGATGGGGCGCAGCAAGACGTTGGACTGAGTCGCCGCAAAGGCCTGAGTACCAAACAGGGTTAGAACCAGAAGGAGTATTCGCAGCATCATCACGCCATCATTGTTGAAAGTGCCGGTTACACAACACCGGATGAGTAAGGTTGGAGGATGAACTACAGAGGCAGCCTGCGTATACTGGCGCGCTTAGTTATCCAAGCTTAGTTTTTAGGCTGATTTTCACGGAGCGCCCTGAATGTCCGGCAATACCTTCGGCAAGCTGTTCACTGTTACCACCGCAGGCGAAAGCCATGGTCCGGCGTTGGTCGCTATTGTAGATGGCTGTCCACCCGGGCTCGAGCTGTCTCTTGAAGACCTGCAACGTGACCTGGACCGCCGCAAACCGGGCACTAGCCGCCACACCACACAGCGTCAGGAAGCCGACGAAGTCGAGATTCTATCCGGTGTGTTTGAAGGCCGCACCACCGGGTGCGCCATTGGTTTGTTGATTCGCAACACCGATCAGAAGTCCAAGGACTACTCGGCGATCAAGGACCTGTTCCGCCCGGCCCACGCCGACTACACCTACCACCACAAATACGGCGAGCGCGATTATCGCGGAGGTGGGCGCAGTTCTGCACGTGAAACTGCCATGCGGGTAGCCGCCGGGGCGATTGCCAAAAAGTATTTGGCGACCCAGGGCATTGTGATTCGCGGCTATATGAGCCAGTTGGGCCCGATTGAAATCCCGTTCAAAACCTGGGATTCGGTCGAAGAAAACGCCTTTTTCAGCCCCGATCCGGACAAAGTGCCAGAGCTTGAAGCCTACATGGACCAACTGCGCCGTGATCAGGACTCGGTTGGGGCCAAGATCACCGTGGTGGCTGAAGGTGTGATTCCGGGGTTGGGCGAGCCCATTTTCGACCGTCTGGATGCCGATTTGGCGCACGCCTTGATGAGCATCAATGCGGTCAAGGGCATCGAAATCGGCGCCGGCTTTGCCAGCGTTGCCCAGCGCGGCACCGAGCACCGTGATGAACTGACCCCGCAGGGCTTTGTGAGCAACAATGCGGGTGGCATTTTGGGCGGTATTTCGTCGGGCCAGCCCATCGTGGCGCACCTGGCGCTCAAGCCTACGTCAAGCATCACCACGCCGGGCCGCTCGATTGATAAAGACGGCAACCCGGTCGACGTCATCACCAAAGGTCGTCATGACCCGTGCGTTGGTATTCGGGCGACCCCGATTGCCGAAGCCATGATGGCCATCGTGCTGATGGACCACCTGTTGCGTCATCGCGGGCAAAACGCCGATGTGCGTGTGACGACGCCTGTGCTGGGCCAATTGTGATTCAGCGGTCGTTGAGCGCCATGGTCTGATGGCAATGGCGCCTCTTCCTTACTGGCGTTTGTCAGGGTTTTACCTTTTTTACTTCGCTTTGCTCGGTGCTACAGCGCCTTTTCTGGCGCTGTACTTCCATCACCTCGGGTTCTCCAGTGCACGGATCGGCGAGTTGGTCGCCATTCCCATGCTGATGCGCTGCGTGGCCCCCAACTTGTGGGGCTGGCTGGGTGATTACACCGGCAAGCGCCTGCTGATCGTGCGGCTGGGTGCGTTGTGCACCTTGCTCGGCTTCAGCCTGATCTTTATCAGCAAGAGCTACGCCTGGCTGGCGCTGGTCATGGCGTTGCATGCGTTCTTCTGGCACGCCGTGCTGCCGCAGTTTGAAGTCATCACCTTTGCCCACCTGCGCGAACAACCTGAGCGTTACAGCCAGGTGCGTTTGTGGGGTTCGATCGGTTTTATCCTAACGGTGGTGATTCTGGGTCGCCTGTTTGAATGGCTGAGCCTGGATATTTACCCGGTGGCGCTGGTGGTGATCATGGGCGGCATAGTCTTGTGCAGCTTGTGGGTGCCCAATGCCCAGCCTTCGAATCAGGGGCGAAAACCTCACGAGGGCGGTTTTTTCAAGCAATTGCGCAGCCCCGGCGTGATTGCGTTTTATGTGACTGTTGCACTGATGCAACTAAGCCATGGCCCGTATTACACCTTCATCACCTTGCACCTTGAAAGCCTGGGTTACAGCCGTGGCGTGATAGGTATGCTGTGGGCGTTGGGGGTTGTGGCTGAAGTCCTGATGTTTTTGGCCATGCGCCGCATCCTGCTCAAGTTTTCGTTGCGTCGCGTATTGATGGCCAGCTTTGCCTTGGCCGCCTTGCGCTGGCTGTTGCTGGGATCATTTGCCGAATATCTGTGGGTGTTGCTGTTGGCGCAGTTGATGCACGCGGCAACGTTTGGCAGTTTTCATGCGTCGGCCATGAGTTTCGTGCAGCGCAGTTTTGGCCCCGGTCAACAAGGGCAGGGGCAAGCGCTCTACGCCACCCTGGCCGGTATGGGCGGCGCAGCGGGAGCGCTTTATGCCGGTTACAGCTGGAACACACTCGGGCCGACTATCACCTTTAGTATGGCAAGCCTCGCAGCACTGGCTGCAGCCGTTATCATCGCTACTCGATTGCAAGAGGACAGGGCATGAGCCTTACCCGTGAACACTTGAGCCTGGAAATCATTGAAGCCGGGCGTTTTTTATATGGTCGCGGCTGGTCGCCGGCCACCAGTAGCAACTATTCGGCCCGGCTATCGGCCACCGAGGCGCTGCTGACGGTGTCTGGCAAGCACAAAGGCCAACTGGGCATTGATGATGTGCTGGCCACGGATTTGTCAGGCAACAGTCTGGAACCGGGCAAAAAGCCTTCTGCGGAAACTCTGCTGCACACCCAACTGTACAGCTGGCGCCCGGAGATCGGCGCGGTGTTGCACACGCACTCGGTGAATGCCACGGTGTTGTCGCGGCTGACGCCGGGTGACAGCATCGAATTTGAAGACTACGAACTGCAAAAGGCTTTCAGTGGTGTGTCGACCCATGAGTCGACAGTCCTGGTGCCGATTTTTGACAACGATCAGGACATCGAGCGACTGGCCGCCAAGGTTCAGCCCTGGCTTGAGGCGCACCCTGACTGCGTGGGTTACCTGATTCGTGGGCACGGTCTGTATACGTGGGGTGCGCGCATGAGCGATGCCTTGCGTCAGATCGAAGCCTTTGAATTTTTGTTTGAATGCGAGTTGAAAACCCGCGCTGTGCTTAACCGTTAACGCTGACTTCACGTCGAAGAAGCCCATCGCCTGATTTCAACGGTCTGCCTGAACGGCCTGGAAAAGCCGAAAGTGCACGCCGAAGCTGAGGAACTACCCCCATGAGCAGCCTTTCTGTTTACCACGTTTCAAGCCCGGAAATACCCAACAAGGTATTGACCCACCTTGAAGACATCACCTCAACGCTGGCCGAGCAGGGCGTGCGCTTTGAGCGCTGGCAGGCGGCTGCGCCGATCCAGCCGGGCGCCAGCCAGGACGAAGTGATCGACGCCTATCGCACGCAGATTGATCAATTGATGACTGAGCAGGGCTACGTCACCGTTGATGTCATTAGCCTCAACAGCGACCACCCGCAAAAAGCCGAGCTGCGCGCCAAGTTCCTCGATGAACACCGTCATGGCGAAGATGAAGTGCGTTTTTTCGTGGCGGGCCGTGGGCTGTTTACTCTGCACATTGGTGACTATGTGTATGCCGTGTTGTGCGAAAAAAACGACCTGATCTCAGTGCCAGCGGGCACCCCGCATTGGTTTGATATGGGCGAGCACCCGCACTTTGTGGCTATCCGGTTGTTTAACAACCCTGAAGGCTGGGTGGCCAACTTTACCGGCGAAGACATCGCCAGCCGCTTCCCGCGCCTCGAAGACTAAGGACACCGTATGCCGATCAAAGCCATCCTCACTGACATTGAAGGCACCACCAGCGCCGTCAGCTTTGTGTTTGACGTGTTGTTTCCGTTTGCGGCCAAACACCTGCCTGACTTCGTCCGTGATCATGCCGAAGACCCTGAGGTTGCGGTGCAACTGGGGGCGGTGCGCCTGGACAGCGGCGAGCCCGAGGCGGACGTTGAGCGGGTGATCGAGATCCTCCAGCAGTGGATCGCCGAAGACCGCAAAGCCACGCCGCTTAAGGCGCTGCAGGGCATGATCTGGAAGCAGGGTTACGAGGCGGGCGAGTTGAAAGGGCACGTCTACCCGGATGCGGTTGAGGCCCTCAAGGCCTGGCATGAAAAGGGCTATGACTTGTACGTGTACTCGTCAGGTTCGATCCAGGCGCAACAGCTGATTTTTGGCTGCTCGGAGGCGGGCGATCTGAGACCCTTGTTCAGCGGCTACTTCGACACCACTTCCGGGCCCAAGCGCGAAGCCCAATCGTACCGGCACATCACCGAAGCCATCGGCTGCCCGGCGGGGAAAATCCTGTTTCTATCGGACATCGTCGAAGAGCTGGACGCGGCGCAACAAGCCGGCATGCAAACCTGTGGTCTGGCGCGAGAAGGCGGGAAGAAGTTGGGTGATCATCTGACGGTCAGCAGCTTTGCCGAGATCGATATTTAATCTTTGAACGCGAAGAAGCGAGCTTGATTGCGATCTTTGATGTTGTAAAGATCGCGAGGAAAGCTCGCTCCTACGGTTGGATCGCTTACATCCTGTAGTCGCTGACAAGGCACGAAGGCTGCGAGCGAACACCCCCGTAGCAGTTGACGAGCTTTGCGAGGCTACGTCCGGGCGCGCAGCGGCCGTAAAAATAGCCAAGACCAAAAGATCGCGAGGCAAGCTCGCTCCTACAGTTTGATCAGGCTTTTATCAGCGTGTGTGATAGGTCGGCAGGGCAAAGCGATGCTGGCTTTGCAGCAGTGAAATGGTCGGCAGTTCGCTGGCCGTACCTGCCAGATCACGACGAATCGCGCTGATCACCCAAGTCAGTTGCTCGGCGGTGTGCAGCTGCGCGTATGAAATGACCCGCTGAGTCTGCTTGCCTTCGCTGTCACACAATGTCAGCAATACACCACCATCCGGGCGGGGCTTAACGTTGACGGTGTAGTTCGAAAACAGGGACGCGAATTTTTCTTGGATCAGGCTCATGTCAATCAGCTCCATTAGCTCATCTGTGCTTGCATGGAGAGGTAGTTGCAGTGATTGTGCCAGTACGCCAATCTAATAAAATCCTTCTAAATCAATGGCTTATATTTTTATAGTGATGCGGGGTTCGTGCATTTTGCATGAATGGCCATCATGCATCCTGCATTTTGCCCAGTCACACAGTTTGTTGGCGTTTTTGTACAAGAGTCGTTTTTCTGATTGATTGTCTCTATGACGCTCTTGTGTAAAAAGGGGATGACACCGTTGGCCGCTCTCGGGAAACTACGGCTTTCTGTAGTCAACCTGGAGCCTCATATGTCAGACAACAAGCCAGCCGACCAACAACGGCAGATGACCACCGAGGAAGCGGCTGAGTTTGCCGAGCAGGTTTTCAATAAAGCCCGCGAGGGTGACGCCGCCATGCTGGCGGCTCTGATGAGCAAGGGCTTGCCGCCGAATCTGCGTAACCACAAGGGCGACACCTTGCTGATGCTGGCCAGCTATCACGGGCATGTCGACGCTGTGAAGGTGCTGCTTGAGCACAAGGCAGACCCTGAAATTCGCAATGACAACGGTCAAAGCCCGATTGCTGGTGCGGCGTTCAAAGGCGACCTGGAGATGGTTAAAACCCTGATCGAGGGCGGGGCGCAGGTTGAAGGCGCTTCGTTTGACGGCCGTACCGCCTTGATGATGGCTGCGATGTTTAATCGCACCGAAATCATCAAATATCTGGTCAGCAAAGGCGCCGATCCAAAAGCCAAGGATGCCAATGGGATCACCGCACTGGATGCTGCCAAGACCATGGGCGCAAACGATAGCATCGCGCTGTTGAACGAGTTGTTGGGCTGATTACATGCCCTTGAGGCGCGCAATTGATATATCCTGCGCGCCCTCAATTTTCCTTGTGACAGGCCTTGCCCATGAAAAACACTCTCGTTGAACTCATCAGCAAAATCAGCTCTGGGTGCATGGGCGACGAAGAAATTGCAAAAATCGCTGATGAAGCAGCGCAAGCCTACGCTGATCAAGACGCCTTTCTGGCGGCAAACCCGGACATCAACTACGACGACACTTACCCTATTGCGTTGGGCGAGTGGGTCGTCATTGGCAGCCTGCCGGAAACCGTCCTGTTCCAGGCTGACACCTATGTCGACCTGTTCACCCAGATCGTTGCCTCGTTTGGTCCTGGCGTGCCTTTCAACATCAAGCCCAAGCAATTGGCCAAAACCGAAGCGCTGACGGCGTTGAACCGTATCCAGATCCAGATGGGCAGCATGAACCCGGAGAACGGCGGCTATGTGCTGCTGAACCTGAGTCAGCCGCTGGATGATGAACTGCAAATGGTGTTGGTGTACGGCAATGACGTGCCGCGGGTGCTGGCCTTGTGTGCCGAGGTAGGTATCAGTGCTGCGCCTGCGCTGGAAGCATTGAAGGTCGCTGTTCACGTTTGATGTCCGGCCTGCAATAAAAAACGGAACCCTCGCCGTAGCTGACTATCCTAAGTAAACACGCACTCACTCAGGAGCATCACCATGGGGTCGACGTTTAATGGTCTGGTAGGTCTGATTATTCTGGCGCTGGATATTTGGGCCATCATCAATGTGCTCAAAAGTAACGTCGGAACCGGGATGAAAATCCTTTGGGTGCTGTTGATTATCTTCTTGCCGGTGCTCGGCCTCATTATCTGGGCCATCGCCGGGCCGCGAGGCAATGTGCGCATTTAAATCGTCGGCCAGCGGGTGGCGACGGCTTTATTTGTCGCCACCCGCTGAGTTTGTCTGAGTCAAGGTTCGACCTGTCATGCTCGTCGTCGTAGAATGCGCGCCTTTCTTGGGCAGTTGAACGCGTGTACCGCAACAGTGGTAAACGCTCAAGCTGCCGATCATGGGCGGGTGACCGTCCGTTGCCATCTGCATTCAAAGGGACTTCCCATGACTGAAGTACTTAGCACCGACTATCTCGAAACCCTCTACGAGGGTTATGGTCAGCGTTTTCGTATGGACAAGCTGCTGCACGAAGTGCGCACTGACCACCAGCGCCTGGTGATTTTCGAAAACCCGGTGATGGGCCGGGTCATGGCATTGGATGGCGTGATTCAGACCACGGAAAAGGATGAGTTCATCTACCACGAGATGCTGACTCATGTGCCGATTCTGGCGCACGGCACGGTCAAGCGCGTGCTGATCATTGGCGGCGGCGACGGTGGCATGCTGCGCGAAGTGACCAAGCATGTGGGCATTGAGCACATCACCATGGTTGAGATCGACGGCACCGTGGTTGAAATGTGTAAAGAGTTCTTGCCGAACCACTCGAAAGGGGCCTACGACGATCCGCGCCTGAATCTGGTGATCGATGACGGCATGCGCTTTGTGGCGACCACTGAAGAAAAGTTCGATGTGATCATTTCTGACTCCACCGACCCGATCGGCCCGGGTGAAGTGTTGTTCTCTGAAAACTTCTATCAAGCCTGCCATCGCTGCCTGAATGAAGGTGGTGTGCTGGTGACGCAAAACGGCACGCCGTTCATGCAACTGCAAGAAGTTAAAACCACCGCAGAGCGCATGCGTGGTTTGTTCGCCGATTGGCACTTCTATCAAGCGGCCGTGCCGACTTACATCGGCGGTTCGATGACGTTTGCCTGGGGTTCGACCAACAGCGATTACCGCAAGTTGCCGCTGGAGACGCTGCGTCAGCGTTTTATTGGCAGTGGCATTGTTACCCGCTATTACAACCCTGAAGTTCACCTGGGTTCGTTTGCTTTGCCGCAATACGTTTTGCAGGCGATTAACAAGCCAGGCAACGTTTAACCCGCAATGACTTCCAGAAAGGGCCGAAAGGCCCTTTCTTATGTTTCAAATTATGCGTTTGCACAAAATTTTCACGTGCCGTCCATGACAATTTGCGTGCAAAATTTCGGCTCGGCTGCTTCTCAGAAGCCATTCACCTGGATGTCCAGTTCAGGTGTCGAGCCAAACCCTGTGCATTAAAGGGTGCAGTATCAGTGGTAAATCACCGGTGATCGTGCAACATTTGCCCGCCCGCGCATGACCTCCCTGCACGTGTGCCCTATAGGCGCAGGTGCTGGCCGTGCACAGAAAAGCCACTTCAACTTGAATCAATTGGGTCCTAAAACGACATGGCAAACCCGGACGCCTTAAAACAACAGAACGCTGCCCAGCGAATGTTGCAACCGACCGTCAAATCGCATCTGGCGTTTACGCTGCTCAGCGCCTTGATCATGATGCTGATGTTTACCCTGTTGCGGGTGGCATTGCTGGTTTACAACCGGGAAATGATCCTGGATACCCCGGCCTCAACGTTCCTTGAAGCCTTTTTCAATGGTCTGCGCTTTGACCTGCGCATCGTCGTTTATCTCAGCATTCCTTTGCTGCTGTCATTGCTCAGTGCGCATGCGATGCGACTGCGCGGCACCATGCGTTTCTGGCTGACTGCAGCCTCCAGCCTGGCGCTGTTCCTGGGCCTGATGGAGATGGACTTCTACCGTGAATTCCACCAGCGCCTCAACGGTCTGGTCTTCCAATACGTGAAGGAAGACCCGAAAACCGTCATGAGCATGCTCTGGTACGGTTTCCCGGTGGTGCGTTACCTGCTGGCCTGGGCTGTCGGGACGGTGATCCTGTACTTTGCATTCAAAGGTGCAGACCGCGTAACCCGTACCCGTGCGACATCGGCTGCTGCCGCGGCTACTCAACGTGCCGTCGCGCCATGGTATGCGCGCATTGCCGTGTTCATGGTGATTCTGGTGGTGTGTGTAGTCGCTGCTCGCGGCACGCTGCGTCAAGGTCCTCCACTGCGCTGGGGTGATGCCTACACAACGGATTCCAACTTCGCTAACCAGTTAGGGCTCAATGGTTCCTTGTCGCTGATTTCAGCAGCGCAGAGCCGCTTCTCTGATGAGCGCAGCAATATCTGGAAAGCCAACCTGCCGCAGCCTGAGGCTCAGCAGACCGTGCGCGATATGCTGCTGACCCCGAACGACAAGCTGGTCGATGCGGACACCGCGCCTGTGCGCCGTGATACCACGCCACCAGAAGAAAAAACCCTGCCGATCAAGAACGTTGTCGTCATCTTGATGGAAAGCTTCGCTGGCCACTCGGTGGGTGCGCTGGGGCGTCCAGGCAACGTCACGCCTTACTTTGACAACCTGGCTAAAGAAGGCCTGTTGTTTGAGCGCTTCTTCTCCAACGGTACGCACACGCACCAGGGCATGTTCGCCACCATGGCGTGCTTCCCGAACCTGCCAGGTTTCGAATACCTGATGCAGACCCCGGAAGGCAGCCACAAGCTGTCCGGTCTGCCGGAGCTGTTGAGCGCCCGTAAATACGATGACGTGTATGTGTACAACGGTGATTTTGCCTGGGACAACCAGTCTGGTTTCTTTAGCAACCAAGGCATGACCACGTTCGTTGGCCGTAATGATTTCGTGAACCCGGTGTTCTCTGATCCTACGTGGGGCGTGTCCGACCAGGACATGTTCAACCGTGGCCTGGAAGAGCTGAAAAAGCGTGAAGGCAAAGAGCCGTTCTATGCCTTGCTACAAACCCTGTCCAACCACACGCCGTATGCCTTGCCGACCCCATTGCCGGTTGAGCGGGTGACCGACCGTGGCTCGTTGAACGAGCATTTGACCGCCATGCGCTATTCGGACTGGGCGCTGGGTCAATTCTTTGAAAAGGCGCGTAAAGAGCCGTACTTCAAGGAAACCTTGTTTGTGATCGTGGGCGACCACGGTTTTGGTAACGAGCAGCAAATCTCCGAGATGGACCTTGGGCGTTTCAACGTTCCATTGCTGTTGATCGGGCCGGGCATCCAGGAGAAGTTTGGCGCGCGGGTTGACACCGTGGGTACGCAGATCGACATCGTACCGACCATCATGGGTCGTCTGGGTGGTGAGTTCCGTCAGCAATGCTGGGGCCGTGACCTGCTGAACCTGCCGGAAGGTGACAAAGGTTCAGGCGTGATCAAGCCATCTGGCAACGATCAGACCGTGGCCATCATCAGCGGTGATCATCTACTGGTTCAGCCTAAAGACATGCCAGCCAAGGTATGGCAATACAACTTGGGCCCTAACCCGGAAGCCAAAGTGGTGACTGACTCGCCAGACGAGGCTGAACTGAAGAAGAAGCTTGAATCCTTCTTGCAGACAGCAACCAAAAGCTTGTTGGATAACACTGCGGGTGTAGTAGATCCGAAGTAAACCAGCGTAAAAAAGAAGAGGCCTCAGGGCTAATGCCAGTCAGTTAAGCTGACTGGCATTTTTATTTTCGGGTCGGATATTTTGCTGGGCGCTGCTTCACTGCTCGC
>NZ_WIVZ01000034.1:0-62709 GCF_009600325.1 Pseudomonas sp. FSL R10-2189 | reverse complement strand
ACGCCAGCACCGGCGCCAGTGAAAACGGGCTCGGCCACGTCAGGCGCTCGGCGCGGATGCACGCGGGCAGCAGGTCGAGCTGGCGCGGGCTGCCAAACACTTGAGCAGCATTTAGCAAGGCCCGGCGCGCATTTTTGCCCAGACCGCTGAAGCCGTCTTCACCGATTCCCACAACTGTTAGCCAGGGCGACATGCCAATCCTCATTTCAAACAGCAGTTCGTTCATCCGGGATCAGGGCAAAAGGCCTGCGGATACAGGCCGCATGATAGCGCGCCTTGGCGCGCTAACTAAGTAGTGCCTTGCAACACTGTGGGCAGCGTAGCGTTCAGGGATAAGCCTATCCCTATTGCGAGCTGAACCATGAGCACCCCTTCCTTGCCTTTTTATGCCCCGCAAGCGCTGCACGACACCTATCTCAAAAGCCTCGACCTCGCCCAGACCAACGGCATTATCAATGCTGACGAAAAAGAGCGACTGGGTTCGCTGCTTCAAGACGATGCTGGCGCCAAAGCGGTTTATGCGTATTACCCGGTGTTGTCCCGCGACCATTACCGCCCGGTGCACTGGGTTGCCGGGCTGATCCTCAAGCTGGACCAGGCGCCGGCCTCGGCGGTGTTTTTATTCACCGCGCTCGGCAGGTTTGAGCGCTTCGCCACTAAAAGCGCGTTGCGAGAGGCCTTGCAACTGAAGTTGGACGGCCGTCAAGGGAGCGATGAGCTGCTGCGATTTTGCCCTGTTGATGTCCGTTTTTATTTAACCCAAACAGGCTCTCTGTCGCTGGTCACACGGCAAGTCTCGGGGCCTGTCATGGCCGGCGTGAGCCTGGCCATAGAGAGCTATCTACGCAGTTGCCAGGCGCAAACGCTGCAAGCGCTTGTCGAGCTGCCGACACTTCGCTCGGTGCTTGATGGGCGCGTGTCTGACGCGGTGATGAATGAGTTTGCGGGGCCGTTTACGGATGTCTTGAAGCTTCAGGTGCGCAGCACTCGGTTGGGGGGCAGCGCACTGACTGAGGGCGATGTGAATACCGCGAGCCTGAGTGCGATAGCGCTGGATTACTACCTGCAAGGAGGCTTTGAGGCGCATTACCGTCGTGAATACCTGGGCCTGCCAGAGGCCGTGGCTTCACTCAGTCCCAGTGATATTGAGCGGCGCTTCGAGCGAGTGCTCAGACAAGCCAGCGAGGGCTTGGCAGACAGTATGCGAGGCGCGTTACGTAACGCCTGGTGGCCAGCGTCACGGCCCCAACTTGCGCTGCATGATTATTGTGTTGCCCGCCAGGCAGATGTTTTTTATCACCAGACGGTGCAAGCCCTGCATGAGCAGAAGGTGACTGCAGCGCAATTTGCTCAGTTGCAGCACGTACTTTCAGGCACCTATAAGGACGTGCAGGCACAGGTTGCGCGGTTGGCCGTGTTTGACCCGGACAGGGGCGAGGTCGGCTTGTCCGGTGTGTTCTGCATCTTTTTTCCTGGGCTGAATTCACCCGTTTTTTTATTTGGCGGGGCTGAAGGCCTCCAACAGTTTGAAACACGTGCCCGGCTTAAAGACGCGATATTGTCGCCGTTGAGAGCCCCCGCCTTGTACGACTCCATTGCCCGTCATGCAGCGCTGGACCAACACGCGTTGCTCGCAGATATGCGAGAAATGAGTCTGAGTGTCGAAAACATTGATACGGATGTGTTCAGCGATTGTGTGCAAGGCATTCACAAAAAACAGGCCAGTGACTTCAACTTTTTGTTGAAAGAGTCCAAGGCCAGGCGTATTGCCCTGGCGGGGGTCGATCATGCGCTGGATGTCCGTGAGCTGGTTGATCAGGGGCTCTTGGCGCTGAACCCCCCGGAGCGCTGGAGCAGCCGATTCATGCCTCACACACATGAGTTGACCCTTACCCCGCGCAGCCAAGGTGGTCAGGCCGATCTGTTGAGTGTGAAGCTGCCCAGACTAGAAGCCCAGGTGGATGAGCTGTTACGTGATTGGCCCACTGCGAAGACGACTGCAACGGCTCGCCTGCAAACGCTGCTGGTTTCCCACGGGCATGCCCCCTCGGATGTGCACCGGCTTGAGGTTGAAGTATTTGATCAAGCGCCGCAGCCGGGCGTTGTACCCGTTCGCTCACTGTCGCTGGTCGAGGCACTTTTGGAGCGGGTGACAGGTTATCAGCCGTTGCCGCAGAACCCGGATTTGATTCACGTCGTGCTGGCGTCGCAGACAAGCGCAGAGCTCAAACCGACCGGGCTATTGGCCGCAACCCAGTTGCTGACGCTGCTGGAACAAGCGTCGCCGTCATTTGTGCAACTCATGGTGCAGCGCCAGTGGGCTTTTTTTCACGCCCCGTATCCAGGGCAGAGTCCTGATGCATTGGTAGACAGGCTCAGCACCTTGAGAATGGTCATGTTGCGGGCAGAGTTGCGTCTGCTTGGCCTGGAAAACCATCTTCAAGCCACTGATCGGGCTGTGGTTGGCGTGGTGTTGGGCAATCCGATCAGTGATCAGCGCCCGGCGCTGGATCAATTTGTGCCGGATGTGTTTGCGCCAAGCGTGTCTTTTAATGGTTCCGCAAGCCTGCTGGACATCACCAATTGCTTACTGTTTACCCAGCGTGGCGGCCTGGAATCAGACAATGCAGGGCGTGCCGTGTTCTGGGGGCCGGCCTGGGGCTTTGAAAGTTTTGAATCGGTGGACGCGTGCAAGGCTATGCTCGAAGCCCGCCTGATGGACAAGGGCTTGCGTTGGGGGCTACTGGCCCATGTGAATGCCTCAGAGCAGGCGCGGGTTGTCAGTTATCTGGAGGGCACATCACTGTGGCACCCGGCCGGGCAAAACGATTGGTTTTACTTCGAGCGCTTTGAGGAGGACTTCACTCGCCAGAGCCAGAATACCGTTATCAACCAGTTGCTGGCCGATACCCGCCATGTGTGCAGCCTTGCCGTGAAGACGCCCCTTTCGGCGCAGGGCTTTGAAAACAGTTTCAAGAGCCTGCTGCTGGCCGGCAGGGCGGGCGTGCAAGTGGCGCGTGTCAGCGAAATGGCACGTCTGCAACTGTTCAAGGCTTCGCTGCCTGAGTGGTTGAAGTCTGCCAGCGCCGCCGATCAGAAGGCTTATGCCGATGTCTTGCAACGGTATCAGCGCAGCACAGAGGCCGTGCAAAGTTATCTGCACAACATCCCGCAATTGTCGGTGTATTCCAATGCGTTGCTGACGGTGCGTCTGGATCTGGATTTTCCGGGCGCCAACCTGAACCCCGAGGCTATAGAGATCGCGATCGACACCTACCTCGCGGCCCCCGTGCCGCTCGGCAGCACTCCGTCATTTTTACCTGCTGCGAACACGCACAGTGTTCAGTCACTCACTCAGTTCGCTTTGAGCGGCCTGCATCTTATTAACGAGGGCGTGATGTTTGTGCGGTTACGAGAAGGTGGCGCGCTGCCCATCGCTTTGAATGCGCGTTATGTGCGCCGATTGGTGCGGGAGCTGGACCTTGGCACGCAATATCAGGGCCTTATAAAAACCATGCTGGCGCCTGGCCGGGAGGGCGTTGCTTTGCGTCAGCAGCAGTTTGCCGAGCAACTGGCCGTGCAGATGCTGGAGCAGGCCATGCGACAAAAACTGCAGGACCCGGAGTTTGAAACCGCCTACCGCTACATTTGCCATGTCGTCAGCATGCCTGACGGCGCGGCTCGCGAGGCTCTGGACCAGGTGTGCATCACTGTGCGGCCCTTTGAATTGATTGAAGAGCCCGGAGCCGATCCGGATCGAGTCAGGGGCGTCTATATCATTGGCCCGGTGGAGCCGCAGTCAGGCCCGCAGGTTCTCTGGATCACCTACAGCGAGCGCTTTACCTTCAAGGCTTACGCTAATGACGCGGCTTTGCTCAGCGATCTGGGCGTCAATACAGAGCTTCAGGCCGACATACTCCAACGCATCGCGCCCTATACCCGCAAAGTTTATGACCATGGTGGCTTTGTCGAGCCACATCTGGCGCGTTATGGGGATTCCTCGCTGAACTGGCTGCTGCTCAAGGCCTTGCCGCCGACTCTGGCCAGAACCCCGATTGCCGGCAATCTCTTCAGGGTGATGTACAAAGACAACTACGAAGCGTTGCTAACAATGGCTGCGGCGCAAACTGAAACCACTGCGCAGGCAGACTGGGAGGCGTTCAAGTATTTGATGTCGCTCGTCATCACCAGCGCCCTGATGTTCCTGCCCGCCAGACTCAATATTCCGTTGGTGGTCTGGCAATCACTGGGCTGGTTGACGCAAGGCGTCGAAGCCGCAAAAAAAGGCGATTGGGGCGAATCCGTGGCCGAGTTCGCAACGTTGCTCTCGCTGTGTGCCAGTGGTTATGGCGTGTCACGACCGCCATTGGCCAGTCATGCGCCAGTTGAACCAGTAATCGAACCGGTTCGCCTGACAGCTCAGCAACGCGCCGGGCTGGAACCCTTTCAGGTGCATGATGTGACGCTGCTGGATTTGCGCACAGAGCCTCAGACGCAGTTGTTCAGCCACCCAAAGACGAAGTTGCACTATGTGCATCTGGATGGCTGCCTGTTCCGGGTACAGGCCTGGCGCGATCGCTGGCGCATTGACATAGGTGAGGGCCGTGATGGCCCGCTGATTAAGCTCAATGCGCGCAAGCTCTGGGAGCTGGATCCCAATGAGCCGCTGCTCGGTGGCGGGCCGGTGATGTCGACCACGGCGGCGTTGGCCGATCGCATCACCCATGAGATCCAGGCGACGGGCATGGGCAGCATCCAGCGTCAGTTCCCGGATAAAGCCTTGGCCATTCGCGACGCCCACGCGCAAGCCGTCACTTATCTGGAGCGCTGCCAGAATGCCCTGCACACACTGAATGAACCTGGTGCCGACAATGCTGCGCATCGCGAGCTGATCAAGGATTTTTTTGATGTGCCGAACCTGGAAGCGCATTTGCTGGAGCGGCTGAATCACACCATAGAACCGATGTTGACGCGGTTTCTGCACCCTGACTTGTCGCCACTGACCTCCCGCCGCTATGTGGTATGCCGTTCGCGTTTCAACGACAAGGCGGTGGCCTGGATTCATCGCTGGGACACCGACAAACGCGTGTTCCTGAGTGAGCGTTTTTTCACCACGCTGTTCGACACACCTCAAGCCTTGAGCCATCCGTACCTCAAACCCACCGACCCGCCGTTTGCCGTCAATGCGCATTACCGCGCGTCTTTTCTGCTGCACGAAGTCAGCCATGGGGTGTTAAACACTGAAGACATCAACTACCTGAACCCCGGCTTTCCTTACGACGACTTGCTGGACGACACTAGCGAGTTTGGCAATCAGCTCAGATCGTTTAATCAAATTATTCAGGAGTGCCACTCACCCCACTTGCAGCCTGAGTACCTGTTTCAGCAATTTGATGTCGAGAAGCACACTTGGGCGGATATTCCGAGCAATCCGGGCAAGGCCAGGGTCAAGGCAATCACCGGGGTGCAGACCTTGGCTCAAGCCCGGTCTATCTTTACCGATGACCCGGTCAAACGGGTCGAATTGATGTTGGCCAATGCCGACACGGTGGTGCTGTTGATCACTCGATTGGGGCGTGTGCAGCCGGTTGTGCCTGAGGTGAGTACGCCGGTGTAGGCATTCCGTCCGGCAAGCTTTTCATGCGGTTGCCCAAAGCAGGCATAATGCGCGACCTGCAATAGCGCATTGCCTGCTCTGGACCGACACGTGCCCCTGCCATCTGAACTCTCAGCGACGTCTCCTGTACGCCCGACCGGGTGCCCGGGGTTGTTGCGCATCGTCCAGGCGATGGACGGCGGTATCTGCCGGGTCAAACTGGCGGGCGGCGTGATCACTGCGCAACAGGCGCGCGCCGTGGCCGACGTGGCGCAGCGCTATGGCAGTGGCGTGATTGAAGCCACCAATCGCAGCAACCTGCAAATTCGCGGGGTTGGCACTGAGCATGCCGCACTGGTTGAGCCATTGTTGGCGGCGGGGCTTGGGCCTGCCAATGCGGCCAGTGACGATGTGCGCAACTTGATGCTCAGCCCGACGGCCGGGATCGACCCGTATCAAACCCTCGACACCTGGCCTTTGGCGCGACAGATTCTGGCCAGCCTTGAGAGCACCCCGCGTTTTGCCGAGTTGTCGGCCAAATTTGCCGTGCAACTGGATGGCGCAGAAGCCTTGGCGATGCTGGAGCATCACCATGATCTGTGGCTGTCGGCGTTCGTGTGCAACGGCCAAACGTTGCTGGGGTTTGGCCTGGCGGGCTGCCCGGCGCACGATGCGCCGCTTGGGGCGGTGCCGCTGGCGTACGGGCATGAGCTGGTGATGGCCGTGCTCACGCTGTTTCTGGACGTGGCGCGCGCTGAGCAGACACGTATGCGTCATCTTTTAAAAGACCTCTCGGCGGCTGATTTTGTTGAGCAACTCGCGTTGCGCATGCCGGTACCCATTGCCCCGCTAACAGACTGGCGGCGTGACCGGCCGGTGCTGCAAAGCCCGATCGGTACTTATCCACAGCGTGAGCACGGGCGTGCCCACGTGGGCGCCGCGCCGGTGTTGGGGCGACTGGATGCGACGATGCTCAACGGCCTGGCGCAATTGGCCAGCGAGTATGGCAATGGCACTTTGCGCTTTACCCCTTGGCAAAGCGTGTTGCTGCCGGATGTGCGGGCCGAGGACGCGGCGTTGCTCACGCAACGCCTGCACGCATTGGGCCTGCTCTGCGAGGCGCAAGCCCCGCTGGCCCACTTGATTGCCTGTACCGGTTCCAGTGCTTGTGCCAAAGGGCTGGCGGACACCAAAGCGGATGCGCGTCATCTCGCGTCGCTGCTGTCACAGCCGCAGACGATTCACCTGACGGGCTGCCTGCGCGCTTGTGCAGCGGCCCATGTGGCGCCGGTCACTTTATTGGCCGTGGCGCCCGGTCATTACGACCTTTATTTACGCGCACCAGAGCACGCCGGTTTCGGTGTTCTGCGCGAACGCAATCTTACTATTGAAGCGGCGGGTGCTTGGCTTGAAGCCCGCCAACGGAGCAACACCGATGATTGATTACATCCGCGACGGTCAAGAGATCTATCGCAATTCGTTCGCCATTATTCGCGCCGAGGCCAACCTTGCGCACATTCCGGCGGACCTTGAAAAACTGGCCGTTCGGGTGATTCATGCATGCGGGATGGTCGATGCTGTCGAAGACCTGTGCTTCTCGCCGGGTGCCGGCAAGGCCGGACGCGATGCGTTGGCCGCTGGCGCGCCGATTCTGTGTGATGCGCGCATGGTGCTGGAAGGGGTGACGCGCACACGTTTGCCGGCCAACAACGCAGTGATCTGCACCCTCAAGGAAGACGGCGTTGCCGAGATGGCACGCGAGGCGGGCAACACCCGTTCTGCTGTCGCCCTGGAACTGTGGCGCCCATACCTGGAAGGCAGTGTGGTGGTGATTGGCAATGCGCCGACCGCGCTGTTTTACCTGCTGGAAATGATCGATGCCGGGGCGCCGAAGCCTGCGCTGATCCTTGGTTTTCCGGTGGGGTTCGTCGGTGCCGCCGAATCCAAGGCCATGCTCGCCGCAGACAGCCGTGGCATACCGTTCGTGGTGATGCAGGGCCGTCGTGGCGGCAGTGCGATGGCCGCTGCTGCCGTTAACGCCTTGGCGACGGAGATCGAATAATGGCGCAACCAGGACGTTTGATCGGTTTGGGCGTGGGCCCGGGCGATCCAGAGTTGATTACGGTTAAAGCCTTGCGCCTGCTGCGCGAATCGCCGGTGGTGGCGTACTTTGTGGCCAAAGGCAAAAAAGGCAACGCGTTCGGCATCATCGAAGCCCACCTGCAAGCGGCACAAACGCAAATGCCGCTGGTGTACCCGGTGACCACTGAAGTGCTGCCCGAGCCGCTGTCATATGAGCAGATCATCAGCGACTTCTATGACCAGGCCGCCGAAGAAGTTGCTGCGCACCTGCAGGCTGGCCGTGACGTGGCAGTGATCTGCGAAGGTGACCCGTTTTTCTACGGCTCTTACATGTACCTGCATGATCGCCTGGCGGAACGCTTTGAAGCCCAGGTTGTGCCGGGTGTGTGCTCGATGCTCGGTGGCGCGTCGGTACTGGGCGTGCCATTGGTGTACCGCAACCAGAGCCTGTCGGTGTTGTCGGGCGTGCTGCCCCACGATGATCTCAAGCGTCGCTTGGCCGATGCCGATGCGGCGGTGATCATGAAATTGGGCCGCAACTTTCATAAAGTGCGCGAAGTGCTGGCCGAACTGGGCCTGGCTGACCGTGCGCTGTACGTCGAGCGCGCGACCATGAGCAATCAGAAAATCGTCCCGCTTAATGACGTAGACCCGATGTCTTCGCCGTACTTCTCGCTGATCATCGTGCCCGGCGAACGGTGGCAAGGATGAGTCGCCCAGCCCCGGCCATTGTGATTCTGGGCAATGGCAGCCTGGCCACGGCGCGACGCATCCAGCAGCTTTATCCACAGGCCGTGATCCATGGCCTGGTGGATCGCGTTGACGGTGCGGATCGTACTTACAGCGACTTCGGCGCCAATCTGCGTCAGTTATATCAGCAGGACACGCCGATTATTGCGCTCTGCGCGGCAGGTATTGTGATCCGCACCCTCGCGCCCTTGTTGCTGGAAAAAGGTGCCGAGCCGCCGGTGCTGGCGGTTGCCGAAGACGCCAGCGCGGTAGTACCGCTGCTGGGCGGGCTGGGCGGCGTGAATGACTTGGCGCGTACCCTTGCGGCGGGTTTGGGGGTGGCGCCTGCCATCACCACCAGCGGTGAGCTGCGGTTTGGTACCTGCTTGCTGAACCCGCCCAGTGGCTATGCCTTAGGCGATCTGGAATTGGGCAAGCGCTTTGTCTCGGATTTGCTTGCCGGTGAGCCGGTGCGCATTGAAGGTGAGGCGCCCTGGTTGGCGCAGGCGCAATTGCCCGAAGACCAGCAAGCGCGTCTGGCGATTCACGTTGGCCATGCCGAGCGCGAGCCGTCGGCCAACGAACTGCTGATCTACCCGCGCAGCGTCCTGCTTAAAGTCGTGCAGGAAGTGTCGGCTCAGGAACTGCGCGACGCGTTGCATGAGGCGCAACTGGCCTGGCAATCCCTGGCCTGTGTGGTGGCCGATGACAGCCTTATGGCCAGTGCCGGGCTGCGCGAGGCGGCCAGCGAACTGGCGGTGCCACTGCGTTTTGTCAGCGCGGATGAGCCCGTCGTGGCAGCCGCCTGGCGTGAACTTGCCAATGGCGTGAGCGTGGGCGTGGCGGATACGCCGCTGGACCCGCAGCACATCGGGCGTGCACGCGGGCGTTTGGCCGTGATCGGCCTGGGCCCTGGTGCTGCCGAGTTAATGGTGCCCGCCGTGAAAGCCGAGCTGGCGCGGGCCAATGATGTGCTGGGGTACGAGACGTACGTGCGCATGGCCGGGCCGTTCCGGGCCGACCAAGTGCTGCACTGCACCGACAACCGTGAAGAAATGCAGCGTGCGCGTCACGCCTTTGAACTGGCGGCGCAAGGTCGCTCAGTGGTGGTGGTGTCTTCGGGGGATCCTGGCGTGTTTGCCATGGCGGCTGCTGTGCTTGAGGCCCTGCATGAGTCTACTGACCCGCAATGGCACAACGTCGATCTGGAGATCTTGCCGGGTGTCTCGGCGTCGCTGGCCACAGCGGCCCAGGCGGGTGCGCCTTTGGGCCATGACTTCTGCGTGATGTCGCTGTCGGACAACCTCAAGCCCTGGAGCATCATCGAAAAACGTCTCGACCTGGCCTCCCAGGCGGACCTGGCTTTGGCGTTCTACAACCCGATCTCCCGTTCTCGGCCTTGGCAATTGGGCGTGGCGCTGGAAATCGTCGCGCGACATCGTACGCCGCAAACGCCGGTGGTACTGGGTCGTGACATCGGTCGCCCCGGCCAGACGTTACGCGTCACCACCCTGGGGGAATTGACCCCGGAACAGGTCGATATGCGCACCATGGTCATTGTCGGGTCGTCCACCACCTGCACGTTCCCTCGAGCCGATGGCCGCGAGTGGGTATATACACCGCGTTGGTACGGCGACAAGCCTTGAGCGTGTGAATTAATTAAAAGGGGAGCTGCCTGTGCCTTGGCAGCCGATCGACCTTCTTTGGCCTCGTGACTTTTGGGTAGTTGTTTAAAAGATCACGAGGCCATGCTTTGGCAGGTGCTCATTCGTTTTTTAAAGGAATGAGAGTGTCTGAATATTCCTCAGTGTTTGTTAGTTAAGTCGCAGATGACTGTTGATAACGCTCATGCTGACCTGGGATATTGCCATTAAGTACTGGGTATATACTTTGAAATAAATGGCGCGCTTTGCAGGGGCGAGTATTCAAGAGGCGTGGGCGGTATATTGCTGAAAAAAAGTAATTGTTTAAGTTGAATTATTTCCTGGGTTGTTGTCTTTCGTTGATCAGGTATGCAGTGGACGCTTGAGGCTGGTGTGTCTAAGGTTTCAATTGTCTGCATTCGCAAGACAATTAATTTAACGGCCATGATGGCTGCAGGGATAAATGATATGGATATTAAAGATTTTAGTGATGAGGCCTGTGTTGATTTTATTAAAAGCCTGGAGATTCCGGTAGTTGAGCCTGCGATGTTTACTCGCTCTCTACGGCTGATGGCTCGCTCCGGTAGGGATATTGATGGTCCTGCTAAGAATATTGATAGTAACGAGGACAGTGCTTTTGTAGCAGGTAACAGCGTCGTCTCGTTTGTTGGAGGTTTGGAGCCACAGCTAAAACAGGACGTAATGGATAGCGTGTTGTTTGCACAGTTGGCAGCAGATAAAAAATTCCCCAATAAAGACACGCATCGTGTTGAGCGATACAACCTGTACAACCAGATTCTATCGTACTGCGGTTGGACAACGACCAACGAGTCCATGCATAAAGTGACCGGTCTGAAGCAGAAATTTACAATGGACCAAGTTGCGCTGGAAATAATTGCAAGTGTCGTGGGTCCAAATAAAGCGGTGCTGGAGATTGTGGCCATGGTGTTTGGTGCTCTGGCCAAAAGCCCCAAGGCGCTTAGTCTGTTTGAAAATCAGGCAAAGGGTGTTGATGCGGGTAACTTTCAGATCCTGCCATGTATCGCAACGAGTGATGGTGAAGTGATTATGATAAAAACCTGCATGCAGTTCAGTTCGTCAAAACGCGTGACGAAAGTTCTTTTTTGGGAGTGGAGTAGCAACGATGTGAGCTTGTACACTGCCGCCAGTAACACAACGCTTAATCGGCGCCAGTATGGAGCCGTTCGTAATACCATTATGGATAAGCTCGGCACTTCGGGAAAAAACTTTATCGAAAATATTGATATTGATATTTAACTCAGGCGCAGCAAGGAGTTTGTGACGATGGAAGAGTCTAATAAAGTCTATGTCAATGCCGGCATACTCGCGATGTGCCTGCCCGGTACCGTGCTCACAGCGCAGCAGCAAGAAGACGTCATGAACTCGTTGTTATTTGCGGAGTTGAGTGCCCGTGTAAAGCACCCGCAAGCACAGCACAATACGGAACGTGAGCAGGCTGTTCAACGGATGCTGGATAACTTGTGCTGGATTCGTTTAAACCAACCTGGCGTTGTATCGAAAGCTTCACGGACCTTGACGGTGGTTGATGTTGTAACGGCTAAAAGCCTGAGTATGTTTCCCTCTCGAGTCAGTTCAGGTTTTATTGAATTGTTGAAAAAACTCAAGTTTTTGCCGTCTCAAAAGGCGTTGGATGTTTGGTATGAAAAAACGGTTTCACCCGTTCATTCTGAGCATTCGGCCAGCACTGATTGCCCAGTTCCTGATGTGTTTAATGTGTGCGTGAAGTTCGCTATTTTAGATGCAAAGGGTGTTCTTCATACCTTGATGTTGGCGTTTACCACACGCACAAAATTATTAAATAATTACCTTTCTCAGACGATCGCGATCGAAGAAAGTGCAGGGCTGCACGTCCAAGCCTACACCTATGAGCAAAATGCACAGTGCTTCTCTCGTTTGCGTGAGTCGGTCGCTGAAAAACTGAAGAGCAAAAAAAATCAGTATGTACTGCCTTGGGCTTGCTCTGCTGATGGCCATTGCCCTCCTGTCATCACTCAACAAGGTCTTTGATAGTGCTATGAACGCGAAAATGATTGGCAGCACGCTCACGTCTTTTGTCGGGGAAGTGTCCGAAGCCAGCAAGCAGGATATTCAAGACTGTTTGCTCTATGCGCAATTGTATGCCGACAGGGGAGGGGGGGCAGGGACGTGGCCGTCAAACTATCAATATGCTCTGCTTAGCCTTGGTTTTTCGCTTAAGGCCTACATTATTGAGCAGCCATTATTGATTTCGGATGCTCACCAAGTTCGCGATTACAAAGTGCAGGTGGCAGGTGTGGGTAACTCTGAGCGCCTGGCCAATCTGCTGGGTGTACTATTTGACACTCTTCACTTGGAACGTGATGCCTTAAGTTATTTGAATGAGCCGCCCATTGCGGCACATGCCACCCACTATCAGTGTGTGCCGTGTGAGAGGACCCAGCAGGGTGAGTTAGTGGTTTTTGTATGTGCTCTGCAACTCAGTTGTACCCCTCATGATAAGAACCCGGCACTGACCTTTGTGCGTTTGAATTCAAAGGGTGGCAGTTTTCAATTTGATGCGGCTGTATATGCAGCAATGAAAAATGAAGTTCAGGATGTTATTCGTGATTTTACGAATACAATGATCCAAAACGTGGAACTGTAAAAAAAACACTGCCCATGGCTGTCAAGCATGGGCAGTGCCAATTTATTTAGGGCGCCAAGTAGCCTTTTATCCCGGTAAAGATAATTTGCGCCGCCAGCGCACACACGAATAGCCCCATCAAACGGCTGATAATCTGCAAGCCCTGCTCGCCGACAATGCGTTCGATCCTGTTGGACAAATACAGCACCAACCCGACGGTGAGGCTGGCCATGACAATACTGGTGATCGCCATCAGCTTGTCATCCCAGTGAGGCTGGCTGACGCCCATCACCAGCAACGCACCAATGGTACCGGGGCCAACGGTGATCGGAATGGTCAGCGGCACAATGGTGACGTCTTGCTGAACATTGTCGCTTTGCACGGCAGACTTGCCTTGGGCCATGCCCAGCGCCGAGATGAACAACACACTGCCGGCGCCAATGCGGAAGGCATCGACAGTGATGCCGAAAACGCTAAAAATCATGCGTCCGAACAGGTAGAGCAACACGCTGGAAATCACGGTTGCCAGCGCTACTTTCCATGCCAGGCGGCCACGCTCCTTGTTCGAGTAACCGCGTGTCAGGCTGATAAAACACGACAGTACGAAGAACGGGCTGTAGAGCACCAGCATCTTCAAGTACACACTGAACAAAACATGCAGCATGGTCTGAGCTCACATCGCAGGAAGTCGTCGAAAGTCTATCAGGGGTTTGGCGGTCTGTCGGGCGGTGTTAAAAAGCCCAGTCGACTACAGCGACACACTCTGTAGGAGCGAGCTTGCCTCGCGATCTTTTGAACTTGAAAAGATCGCAGCCTTCGTACCTCGGCAGCGACTACAACTACCCTACGACGGCTGCGCCTGAGACTGTCGCAGCTCGCGCTGCACCACCCAGTACTCAACCAGCTCGCGCAGTTGCGACAGTTCGACTGGCTTGGCCATGTGGCCGTCCATGCCGGCCTGACGTGCGCGTTCTTTGTGCTCAGTCAGAATATGCGCGGTCAAGGCAACCACCGGGGTGCGGACGCGCTGGTGGCTGACTTCCCAGGCGCGTAATTGCTCGGTGGCTGAAAAGCCGTCCAGTACCGGCATTTCGCAATCCATGAGCACCAGGTCGTAACGCTGCGCTTTCATGGCCTGCAGCGCTTCTTCGCCGTTGGAGGCTGTGTCCGGGTGCAAGTTGAGTTTGCTCAACATGCCACGAATCACCTTGGTCGAAATGTTGTTGTCTTCGGCCACCAGAATTCGGAAGTTGCCGGGCACGCTAAGGGGCGCTGACGGGCCGCTGCCCAAGGGCGGCGTGACGCCAAGGCCATTGTTGCGTTGGGTCAACTCGTCGGCCAAGGTGGTTTTCAGGGTATAGCCCGCCACCGGTTTGGCCAGGATGCGCTTGATGCCGCAGTTGCGCGCAATGATCTTGCTCGGCGCATTACTGATGCCCGTGAGCATCACCAGCAAAATATCGTGGTTCAGGCTTGGGTCTTCTTTGATCTTGGCGGCCAGTTGCATGCCGGTCATGCCCGGCATGTTCTGGTCCAGCAAAACAATGTCGAAGTAGTCGCGCAAGTGCGCCTTGGTGCGCAGCAAGGCCAGCGCCTCTTTGCCCGAGGCGGCGGCGCTGACATTCAGGCCCCACGCCGAACACTGCTGCACCAGTACTTTGCGGCAGGTGTCGTTGTCATCCACCACCAGCACGCGGGCGCCTTTGAGCGGGCTGTCCAGGTCCGAGGTGGGATGCTCAAGCAACTGTGGGTCCAGCGGCAGGGTGAGCCAGAAATTGGTGCCCTTGGTTTGCCCGGTTTTGATACCGAACTCGCCGCCCATCAGGGTGATCAACTGACGGGCAGTGACCAGACCCAGATGGCCGCCCAGGCGGGTGGCGGCGAGGAAGTTTTTGCTGTGCAGTTCGGCGTGCAGCAGTGCCTCGCGCTCTTGCTCATCCATCGGTTGGCCCGAGTCTTGAACGGCGATGCGTAAGCGCGGGGCATCACTGCGCTCTTCTAGCGCAACTACGATGAGGATCTCGCCTTCGTCGGTTTTTTTCAGGGCGCTTTCCAGCAGGCTCAACAGGGTTTGACGCAAGCGCGTAGGGTCGCCATTGATCACCCGAGGTACTTGCGGCTGAATAAAGCTGATGAGTTCGACGTTTTGCTGCTCGGCCTTGGTGCGGAAAATACTCAGGCAGTCATCGATCAGTGCATTCAGGTCGAACTGCACGTCGTCCAGTTCGATCTGCCCCGACTCCAGCTTGGAGATGTCGAGGATTTCGTTGATCAGCGTGAGCAGTTCGTTGCCGGCGCTGTGGATAGTTTGTACGTAATCACGTTGCTTGACGGACAGCGGCGTGCCGAGCAGCAGCTCTGTCATGCCCAGCACTCCGTTCATTGGCGTACGGATCTCATGGCTAATCTTGGACAGGAACTCGGCCTTGGCATTGATCTCGGCGTTGCTGGCGGCGAGGTCGCAACTCAGGTTGAGCTGGTCTTCGGTGATGCTCCGCGTTCGTTCACTCAGCGCGATGCCCATCAGCAGGCCGCTGAGACACACCACCGCCATCAGGGCCAGTACCAGCTCTTGCGGGGCGATCAGGGTCAACCCTAGCAAGGCGGGCAGGATCAGCAGGGTGCCAATGTTGAAAATGATCATCGCCACGACAAACAAACGCGCCGGGCGGTAGCCCTGCTGCAAGTGGTAACTGGCCACCAGCAGAATGCTCAGGCTGGTCAGGGCGACCAGCATGTAGGTGGTCAGGTTCAGCGGCAGGCTGTTGAAGAACAGCAGTAACAAGCCACACAGGCCTACGATCAGGATGTCGATCAGCAGCAGTTTATGCAGCGGGTGCGGCCCACGGCTGGAGAAGAAGCTGTAGGTGAACATCAACCCGCACGGTGCGGTGAGGATCAGTGCCAGATAGGCGCCAGGGGTTTGCCAGCTGTGCCATTGCGGGAACCACGGGCTGAGCAGGTTTAAAAAGAGCGCCGAACTGGCCAGCAGCAAGGTCTCGCACAGTGCCAGCCACAGGCAACTGATGGTGCGTGTGAAGGCAAAGCGGATCAGGTTGTGCAACACCAGCATGGCGATGCCGCCCAGCAGTAGTCCGTACAGCAGGGTGGTGCCTTGGTCTGCTGCGAGGACAACGGCGGTACTGAGGGTAATGTGCGGGCGCAGTTGGTGTTCAGACTCCATGCGCAGGTAAACATCCAGAGGCTGATCGCTCTGGGGTAGCGGTAACAGGTAGTCGCTGCTGGACAGTGGTTTTTCGCTTTGTGGCAGGGTGTTGCCGGTGGTCACTTCGGTAATCAGTTTGTGATCATCGAGGACATACAAATCAAGGCGTGAGAGGTCGGGGGCGAACACCCGCAGGATCTGCTCATGCTGGTCGGGCTGTAAGCGGAACTTCAGCCACAGGGCTTCGCCGGGTTCGGCAGCCACCATGTTTTCAAGTTCGATGGAGGTGAACTGGCTGTTCAATCGTGCTGAGCGCACATCGCTCAGTTGCAGGTCGCCTTGCGGGTCGGACAGCATGGACCAGCTGCCACCTGATGCGGCATGAGCCGGCATCAGGCAGAGCAGGGTTGTCAGCAGGCTGACAGTTATTCCTATGGCGATCCTAAGCCAGCGCACGGTGAAATCCCTTCGTCGATTGTTGCAAGTCGGTCACTATGCGCGGCGCTGGAAGAGTTAGGCAAGGCTGATCCATCCCCGTCTATCCATATGGATAGACTTGTTACTGGGATTCACCGCGTTCGCGTGCAATGGCTCGGTAGCCAATGTCATGACGGTAGAAACAGCCGTCCCACTCGATGGCTTTGGCCAGGGCGTAGGCTTGCTTTTGCGCCGCCTCAACCGTGTCGCCCATTGCCGTTGCACACAGCACGCGACCACCTGAGGTGACCACTTCGCCTGCTGCATTCAGCGCGGTGCCCGCGTGGAATACTTTGCCTTCCAGTTTCGCTGCAGCGTCCAGTCCGTGGATTACAGCGCCTTTAGTGTAGTCTGCCGGATAACCACCTGCCGCCAGCACAATGCCCAAACTTGGACGTGGATCCCATTGTGCTTCAACTTTATCCAGCGCTTGAGCCAAAGCGGCTTCAATCAGCAGCACCAGGCTCGATTGCAGACGCAGCATGACCGGTTGAGTCTCCGGGTCGCCGAAGCGGCAGTTGAACTCGATGACTTTCGGGTTGCCGGCTTTGTCGATCATCAGACCGGCATACAGGAAGCCGGTGTAGACGTTGCCTTCTTCAGCCATGCCGCGCACGGTCGGCCAGATCACCTGGTCCATCACGCGCTGGTGAACTTCAGCGGTGACCACTGGAGCAGGCGAGTAAGCGCCCATGCCGCCGGTGTTCGGGCCGGTGTCGCCGTCGCCGACGCGTTTGTGGTCCTGGCTGGTGGCCATAGGCAAGACGTTCTTGCCGTCGACCATCACGATGAAGCTGGCTTCTTCGCCGTCGAGGAACTCTTCGATCACCACACGCGAACCGGCTTCGCCGAAAGCGTTGCCAGCGAGCATGTCGCGCACGGCGTCTTCGGCTTCAGCCAAGGTCATGGCGACGATCACGCCTTTGCCCGCAGCCAGGCCGTCAGCCTTGATCACGATCGGCGCGCCAACCTTTTGCAGGTAAGCCAGCGCTGGCTCGATCTCGGTGAAGTTCTGGTAATCGGCGGTCGGGATCTTGTGGCGAGCCAGGAAGTCCTTGGTGAACGCTTTCGAGCCTTCCAGCTGAGCGGCGCCAGCGGTCGGGCCAAAGCAATCCAGGCCACGGGAGCGGAACAGATCAACCACACCGGCTACCAACGGGACCTCTGGACCAACGATGGTCAGGGCAACGTTCTTCTCGGCAAAATCAGCCAGTTGCTCAAGGGCCAGCACGTCGATAGCAACGTTTTCGCACTTGGCTTCAATGGCGGTGCCAGCGTTGCCAGGGGCAACGAATACTTTAGCGACACGCGGGTCCTGCGCTACTTTCCAGGCCAGTGCGTGTTCACGGCCACCGCTGCCAATGATCAAAACATTCATTTCAAAAACCTCGGATGACGCTGAATTCTGTTTAGAACCTAAAGCGTTTAACGCTTCAGGAGGTTGTAATGAAGCCGGTAGATGCAAGGCGGAGTCGACCTCGATGAGCGGAGTTGCCTTTTGGCAATGAGCATCATCGAGGTCGGCTCCAACGCAGCAGATGCCGGGTTCAGTACGACCGTCGTCTGGTTAGTGACGGAAATGGCGCATGCCGGTGAACACCATGGCAATGCCCGCTTCGTCAGCGGCGGCGATTACTTCGTTGTCGCGCATCGAGCCACCTGGCTGGATCACTGCGGTGATACCGGCTTTGGCAGCATTGTCGATGCCGTCACGGAACGGGAAGAATGCGTCCGATGCCATCACCGCACCTTGTACCTGCAAGCCTGCGTGCTCAGCCTTGATGGCGGCAATGCGGGCCGAGTTTACGCGGCTCATCTGGCCTGCGCCTACACCGATGGTCTGACGGCCTTTGGCGTAAACGATGGCGTTGGATTTAACGTACTTGGCCACTTTCCAGGCGAAGATCAGGTCGTTGATCTCTTGCTCGGTCGGTGCGCGCTTGGTCACCACTTTGAGGTCTTCGCTGCCGATCATCTGGATGTCACGGCTTTGCACCAGCAGGCCGCCGTTGACGCGCTTGAAGTCCCAGGCCGGTGTGCGCTCTGCGCTCCACTCGCCGCAGGCCAGCAGGCGCACGTTGGCTTTGGCGGCCACGATGGCGCGGGCTTCTTCGCTCACCGACGGGGCGATGATCACTTCAACGAATTGACGCTCAACAATGGCCTTGGCCGTTTCGGCGTCCAGCTCACGGTTGAAGGCGATGATGCCGCCGAACGCCGACTCGGTGTCCGTCGCGTAAGCCAGTTCGTAGGCCTGACGGATGCCGCCTTCGTTGTCCGGGCTGACCGCCACGCCACACGGGTTGGCGTGCTTGACGATCACGCAAGCCGGTTTTACGAAGCTCTTCACGCACTCCAGCGCAGCGTCGGTGTCAGCTACGTTGTTGAACGACAGCTCTTTACCTTGCAGTTGGGTCGCGGTGGCGATGCCGACTTCGGCAGGCTTGGCCTCAACGTAGAACGCCGCGCTCTGGTGCGGGTTCTCGCCGTAGCGCATTTCTTGCGCCTTGATGAACTGGCTGTTGAAGGTGCGCGGGAACTGGCTGCGGCCTTCGGTGCTGAGGGTTTCTGCCGCCTGGTTCACGGTGCCCATGTAGTTGGCGATCATGCCGTCGTAAGCGGCGGTGTGTTCGAACGCCTTGAGCATCAGGTCGAAACGCTGTGCGTAGGTCAGGCCGCCGGCCTTGAGGTTTTCAAGGACGCTGGCGTAGTCGCTGGCATTCACCACGATGGCCACGTCTTTGTGGTTTTTGGCGGCGGAGCGAACCATGGTCGGGCCGCCGATATCGATGTTTTCGATCGCGGTTGGCAGGTCGCAGCCTGGCTTGTTGATGGTGGCTTCGAACGGGTAGAGGTTAACGGCCACCAGGTCGATCGGCTTGATGCCGTGCTCGTTCATGATGTCGTCGTCAATGCCGCGACGACCGAGGATACCGCCGTGGATTTTCGGGTGCAGGGTCTTCACCCGACCGTCCATCATTTCCGCAAAACCTGTGTAGTCCGCCACTTCAACAGCGGCAACACCGTTGTCTTGCAGCAGCTTGAACGTACCACCGGTGGAGAGGATCTCGACGCCGAGGGCTTCCAGTTCACGGGCGAAATCAAGGATTCCGGTTTTATCGGAAACGCTGATTAGAGCGCGGCGGATCGGCAGGCGGGTAGTCTGGTCGGTCATCTCGATTTCCATCAAAAGCAAAGGAGTCAGCAAAAAAGGCGGCCTGTTTTATCAGGACGCCTTTCAGGTTTGATTGAATGCTTACAGCAGATCGTACTGTTTGAGCTTTTTGCGCAGGGTGCCGCGATTGAGTCCCAGCATCTCGGAGGCTTTGGTCTGGTTGCCCTTGACGTAGTTCATGACGCACTCGAGCAAAGGGGCTTCGACTTCGGAAAGCACCAGGTTGTACACGTCCGTGACTTCAGCGCCCTCCAGGTGGGCGAAATAATTGTGCAGCGCCTTTTCGACACTCCCGCGAAGGGTCTGACCTTCTTCGCTCGGCGTATTGAGGTGCTGTTTCAAATTGACGTTGTCGCTCACGGGCGTTGTTCCACTCACTAATGTCTCGGTCATCATCGTCATGCGGCCACCCATCCTTCGTCCCCTGTCCCCAGGCTCTTATGTCGTTCGGCGAAAAACGCCTGAACGTTGGCGCATTGTGCTTCCGTATCTTCCAAACGATTGAAGTGGGCGCGAAACTCCTTGGCGCCCGGCAAGGTTGCGAGATACCAACCGACATGCTTGCGGGCAATACGTACCCCCAATACCTCCCCATAGAAGGTGTGCAGTGCGGCCAGATGCTCTAGCAGAATACGTTCCACTTCGGCCATTTCCGGTGCCGGCAACAGCTGGCCGGTACGCAGAAAGTGGTCCACTTCGCGGAAAATCCAGGGCCGCCCTTGAGCCGCCCTGCCTATTAACAGTCCATCGGCACCGGTGGCGTGCAGCACGTGCCGGGCTTTATGGGGTGAATCGATGTCGCCATTGGCAAACACCGGTATCGACACGGCCTGCTTGATCGCGGCAATGGTGTCGTACTCGGCCTCGCCGGTGTACAGGTCTGCACGGGTTCTGCCGTGCACGGCCAGCGCTTGAATCCCGGCCTGTTCAGCGATTTTTGCCACTGTGAGGCCGTTTTTGTTGTCGCGGTCCCAGCCGGTGCGGATTTTCAGGGTGACCGGCACATCAACTGCGGCCACAACGGCCTGCAGGATCTCGTTCACCAATGCCTCGTCTTTCAGTAACGCGGACCCGGCGGCCTTGTTGCAGACCTTTTTTGCCGGGCAACCCATGTTGATATCAATAATCTGTGCGCCCAGTTCCACATTGGCCCTGGCGGCGTCTGCCAGCATTTGCGCATCACCGCCGGCGATCTGCACCGAGCGGGGCTCGGGATCACCGTCGTGAATCATGCGCAGGCGCGATTTACGACTGTTCCAGAGACTCATGTCACTGGTCACCATTTCCGACACAACCAGGCCCGCGCCCATTCGTCGGCAAAGCTGACGAAAGGGTTGGTCGGTGACACCCGCCATAGGGGCGAGAATCAAACCGTTTTGCAATGTGTATGGGCCGATGCGTACCGCCGACATAGGACTTCCCTGTTGTGGGGCCGGATCTGGGGAGTTCGAAAAAGGGTTGGCATGATACCCGCTCTCGATGACTGGATAAAGACGAAATTGGATGATTTTTGAACAATGGAGGCTGAAAGCCAGCTTTCAACCCGCTACAAGCGTCGAGCTACACGCTGCAAGAAGAGGCAAATCTGCTTTTAGCTTCAAGCTTGCGGCTTGAAGCTTGCTGCTAAAAGCGCAGCGCGCTCATTCCGGGGAATGAAAACTCAAGCTGTAATTCACCGCTTTCGGACCCGGATCCAGGATGTCGAGGGCAATGTGGATAGGCGTTTGCGGCGGCATTTCGGCCTTGCCAGCCAGGTCGCCGCTCAGGTATTCGCCGGGTTTGAAGCGGCGGCTGGCGATCATTTTGCCGTTAAGGTCGGCAAAACGCAGCTCCAGCAGCGGGTAGGGCTGGGAAAACGGTGCGCGGTTGTAGAGGATGGCGTCTACCACCAGCGCACCGGCGAATTCAGGATGGCTGCGCACCACCAGATTGCTGCTTTTTATACGGTCTATATCGACCTTGGAAGGCACGCTGCAGCCGATTTGCGGGCACAGCTGCTGGAAGAGCGGCCGGTATTGGTCCTGACGAGCCAGTTCATCGAAGTGATACGCGATGTATTGCCCGGCCAGTGCAACGGCGGCCAGCAACACCAAGAGCGTCCAGAGCAGGCGCTTGCCCCACGGCGAGCGGCGTTTTTGCCAGTCCAGGTGCAACGGGTCGTCTACCAGGTCCAGCAGCACGTCTTCGCGCACACCGGGCTCACTGCGTGTGCGTTTGTCTTTGGTCGCCGAGGCAGGGGCCAGAGGCTCATCGTCCTCGTCATCATCCACCGCAGACAAATGCTCGCCGCGCAGCTCGGGCTCATCGTCGTCATCTTTGCTGAGCCTGAGCGGCGGCGTGTCGTCGGGCTCGTCGATGTCCAGCGACAGCGATGGCTCGGTGCGCCCGGTTTCAGCCGGCTCGAGGTCGTCTTCGACGGCCTTGACCGCCAGTGCTGAGGTTTCGGCACGTTCTGCTGCGGATTCACTGAACAAGCTGCCTGACCATTGGCTTTCGTCGGCGTCGCTGGTGTCGCGGCGAGCGCTTAGCGCACTGGTTTTGGCTTTTTGCGACTGACCGAAACTTTTGCTGGGCTGAATCTCCCGTTCTTCAAGCTTGGCCAGCTCTTCGTCCAGGTCCAGGTGCTCAAGGTCCAGCTCGGCCACTTCCCAGTGCGCCGGGCTGATGGCCTTGGGCGCAGCGGGCGGCTCAGCGGCCACAGGTTCTGCAACAAGTGGCGCCACAGTTGTAGGCAACTGCTCTGTTTCGGTGCCTTTATTCAGCAGTTGCTGTGCGGCATTGAACACTTGCAGGCAGGAACCACAGCGCACCACGCCGCGGGCCATGCTCAATTGAGCATGGCTGACACGGAAGCTGGTTTGGCAATGTGGGCACTGTGTAACGAAGCTATCGCTCATGCGGCCATCCGGGTTAAGCAGGCTTGTATTCTAGCGTCGACGACCGCTGATGCGCACCCAGCCATCGCGGTTGGCGATAGGGTCCAGATCAAAGTCTTGAGCGTAGGCAGCGGCGACGTCTTCGCCTTGCTCGGCGAGGATGCCGGACAGCGCCAGGCGGCCACCGGGCTTGACCAGGCTGGACAGTTGTGGCGCCAGGGCAACCAGCGGGCCGGCCAGAATGTTGGCGACCAGCACATCGGCCTGCACCTGCGGCAGGTCTTCAGGCAGGTACAGCGGGAACAGCTCTGGCGCCACGTTGTTGCGCCCGGCGTTGTCGCGCGAAGCTTCCAGCGCCTGCACGTCGATGTCGGTGCCGACGGCTTGCTTGGCGCCCAGCAACAGTGCGGCGATGGCCAAAATGCCCGAGCCGCAGCCGAAGTCCAGCACGTCGCAGTCTTTGAGGTCCTGGCCGTCGAGCCATTCCAGACACAGCGCGGTGGTCGGGTGAGTGCCGGTACCAAACGCCAGGCCCGGATCCAGCAGCAAGTTCACAGCTTCAGGCTCGGGCGCAGCGTGCCAGCTTGGGACGATCCACAGGCGCTGACCAAAACGCATGGGTTCGAAATTGTCCATCCAGCTGCGTTCCCAGTCCTGGTCTTCGATGACTTCGGCGTGGTGTTCTGGCAATGGCGAGCCGGTCAGCAGCTCCAGATGGGACAGCACCAGCTCGGCTTCGGTACCGCCTTCGAACAGGGCCAGCAAATGGGTGTGCGACCACAGCGGCGTGGTGTTGAGCTCAGGTTCAAAGATCGGCTGATCTTCGGCATCCATAAACGTTACCGAAACGGCACCGACTTCGAGGAACGCGTCTTCGTAGGTTTCGGCTTGTTCTGGGCTGATGGCGAGGCGTACTTGCAGCCAAGGCATGGCGGGCACCTTTGAAAAATAGGAATGTGCAGCCGGGGGGCTGCGAGAAACGCGCCAGTTTACGCGAGCGCAGGCCTCCCTGCTATGGCAGGCCATCTGTAGGGACGTCCTTGTTTCAACATAAACCCTGATAAGGCGCAGCTTGTAGTCGCTGACGAGGCACGAGGCTGCGAAGCGGGCCACTTGGCAATCCATCGCAGCCTCATCCTTCGGCAGCGACTACAAGATTTCTGCGGTGCAAGGGCGTCCTAGGGGCATTCGTGCAGGTATTTGATATTGGGATGATGGCGTTTATGGAAGCGTCCTACATACCGTGAGCACCAATCTGGGCACTCTCTTCCTGATTACTGTGTGTGAGGTTCATTCATTCTATGACTGGGCTTCATGGTTCTCAGCCATGCTCCCTTTAGGGGCTATGCAAAAGGAAAGGCTTATGGCCCGGGGCTATTTTATTGGTCTGGACGACAAAACGACCTGCGGTGGCAAGGTGCTGGAGTCAGACCCTGGCATTACTTGGAATGGCATACAGCATGCCCTTGAAGGCCACTTGGTCAGCTGCGGGCAGGACGGTAAGGCCTATCCGATCTGTGGCGGTGTGGATGGTTTTATCAGCAATGGCCGGCGGGTGGCTGGCACGCTGGACAGCCGCAGCGGTTGCCCCTGCCAGGCTGAACTGATTGCCTCTGTGACGGTGCATTCTTATGTCAGCGATTCAGCCCCGGCATTTAAGGGCGGCTTGTTCGCCGCGCCGCAGCCCATGCCCGCCACCCTCAGCACAACGTGCGACGAGCGTTTTCAGTTGCTCAATCAACGTGGCTTGCCCCTGGTGCAACTAGGGTATGCCGTGCTGCAAAACGATCACTGTATGGGTTACGGTACACTCGATGCGCAAGGCCATACCTGCTCGTGCTCCAGCGACGGTCCTGAACAATTGGGTATCGCCATCAACGCCCCGTCACCGGTTATGGAGTAAGCAGCATGTCCTTGAATGATTTTCAGCGCACCAACGCCGCAGGCCCGGACGCCTTGTATCAACTGCCGCAGGCCAACTCGCACACCTACAGCCCCACCGATACACCGGCCAAAAAAGTGATCGTCCAGAGCCTTGCCCTGAGCCGCTTGCCGGGCGCCATGCGCTCGATGGGCTGGCACACGGCAGCGGCCTTGATGCAGCGCTGGTTTGACAGCCCGGCGTGGGCGATGCCGGAGTCGTGGAAAGATTCAAGTACTCTACCAAACCCGCTAAGCCTGAAACCCGCTGAGTGCGATCAGAGCATCGTGACGATGGAGTGGGCAATGGGGTTTGAGCGCTGTCGTGAGGCTGTGGAAGTTGCAGAGTCTTTGCTTACGACTCCAAATGCGCTCATAAGACTACAAAAGCTGCTTAAGAGCGCTGGTTGGAATGGTGAAGGGACTAAGGCGCTGGGATCGTACTCAATGTCAGCCCTCCAAATGGATGCTTTTTCTCAAATTAATTTCGTTAAATTTGGAGAAGTATGGAATTCGCTCGATGACATGTACGGTGCTTTAGGTAAAGCGATTTTAAAAGTTGGCGTAGTCGGTGAAGCCTTTACGGAGATAAACCCGGTAACCAAACAGCGCCATTATCTATTTCATGTGGAAAAAGTTGGCTTCTATATTCGCGATAATTACGACTTCAATGGTCTGCAATATCTGGGCACCTGGAGCGAAGATCGTGTGCTGACCAAGGCAGAGACCGCTTTTACCTTGAGCCTTCATGGTCAAGTTGTATTGCGTCTAAAGGAAGGTCCTTTTGCTGCAGTCACCAATGGTGATTTTCGCGACTATCGTGACAAAACAGGCAAAGGCGGCGACTTCGTAATTTATTCAGACGTACTCTGGAGAAAATCTGGGCAAGTCATTGATCTAGGGGAATGGGTGTGAAGCCACCCCCACGACGGATAGCCTTTTTCATGGTTTTTATCTGTATTGCCGGAGTGATATGGGAGGCTTCGCAGTGGTGGGAGAAAGGCTTGGCGGAGCGTTTGGGTGATCCTGAAGTAAGCCCCGGCGGCTGTTATCGGGTTGAGAGTTTCAAACCTTTTTGGGTGCTACCCAATATTTTTCATAGGCGACCGGATCCTAATGAAGTCCACTCACCAGAGTGGTTTCCGTGGTGGGGATATCCAGGTTTTTTTCGCCTGTACGATCATCGCACTGAAGAATTGATCTCAGAAACCAAGGTTCATGACTGGGATTCGATCGTTGAGAAGGTGAGTTGGGGAGGTGGTTCAGGTCAAGTGAGGTCCGGCATGATTCGTATCGGGCCCAACCTTCCCGACTGCATAGGCGATATCCCCGGCAAAGTGAGGCGCGAACAATGAAGCCCAAATCGCGACGCATCGCCTTTTTCGTAGCCTATATCACCATTGCGGGCGGGTTATGGACCGCTTCGAACTGGTGGGAAAGAGGATGGGCTACGCGACTGGCTACCGATAGCGTCAGCCCCGATGGCTGTTATCGAGTCCAGAGTTTCAAGCCCTATTGGGTTCTTCCAAATATCTTTCATCGTGAGCCTGACGTTAATGGCGTTAATTCCCCTGAGTGGTTTCCATGGTGGGGTTATCCAGGTTTTTATCGTCTTTTCGATAATCGCAGTGGCGAGTTGATTTCAGAAACCGACATCTATGATCTGGAGTCAGCGGGAGGCGGGCTTAGTTGGGGTGAGGGTTCTGGCTATGTGATGGCCGGTATGATCATCATCGCCTCCAACCTCCCTGATTGCACAGGCGATAACCCCGGTAAAGCCAGGCGCAAGCCATGACAGCCATGACGCCACCTATCGTTTCTACGCGGCCTGAATCAATTTTGTAGCCGGGCGCCCAAAAAACTGGCACCCCAGACACAACAAAGCCGCTCGAAAGCGGCTTTGTTGAGCAGGATACAAACTTACTTGTTAGCCAGTTTGTGTTCCAGGTAGTGAATATTGACGCCGCCTTCGCAGAAGCCTTCGTCATTCACCAGGTCGCGGTGCAGCGGGATGTTGGTTTTGATCCCGTCGACCACGATTTCGTCCAGCGCGTTACGCATGCGAGCCATGGCTTCGTCACGCGTCGCCCCCCAAGTGATCAGCTTGCCGATCAGGGAGTCGTAGTTGGCCGGAACCTTGTAGCCGCTGTACAGGTGCGAATCGACGCGAACGCCGTTGCCGCCCGGTGCATGGAAGTGCTTGACCATGCCTGGGCTCGGCATGAACGTTGCCGGGTCTTCAGCGTTGATCCGGCATTCCAGCGAGTGACCGTGAATGTTCACGTCAGCCTGGGTGAAGGACAGCTTGTTGCCTGCCGCAATGCTCAACATCTCTTTAACGATGTCGATGCCGGTGACCATTTCGGAGACCGGGTGCTCTACTTGTACACGAGTGTTCATTTCGATGAAGTAGAAGCGACCATTTTCGTACAGGAACTCGAAAGTACCCGCACCACGGTAGTTGATGTCAACGCATGCCTGAACGCAGCGTGCCAGAACTTCCTGGCGAGCCTTCTCGTCAATGCCCGGTGCTGGCGCTTCTTCCAGAACCTTCTGGTGACGACGTTGCAGCGAGCAATCGCGGTCGCCCAGGTGGATCGCGTTACCCTGGCCGTCGGAAATAACCTGGACTTCCACGTGACGTGGGTTGGTCAGGTATTTTTCCAGGTAAACCATCGGGTTGCTGAACCAGGCGCCGGCTTCTTCGCGGGTCTGCTTGGCGGCTTCGATCAGGTCTTCTTCACGGTGCACAACGCGCATGCCACGACCACCACCGCCGCCAGCGGCTTTGATGATCACCGGGTAGCCGACTTCACGGCCAATGCGCAGTGCGGTTTCAGGGTCTTCCGGCAGCGGGCCGTCAGAGCCTGGAACAGTCGGTACGCCCGCCGCGATCATGGCGTGCTTGGCCGATACCTTGTCGCCCATCAGGCGAATGGTGTCTGCTTTCGGGCCGATGAAGGCAAAACCGGATTTCTCGACTTGTTCGGCGAAATCGGCGTTTTCAGCCAAGAAGCCGTAGCCCGGGTGAATCGCCGTGGCGCCCGTCACTTCGGCTGCCGCGATGATCGCCGGGATGTGCAGATAAGACAGGTTGGCTGGTGCCGGACCAATGCAGACGGTTTCGTCTGCCAGACCCAGGTGCATCAGTTCCTTGTCGGCAGTGGAGTACACCGCGACGGTCTTGATGCCCAGTTCCTTGCACGCCCGCAGGATGCGCAAGGCGATCTCGCCGCGGTTGGCGATCAGGACTTTTTCCAGCTTCTGAGGCTTCAACATCGTTGGCTCCCCGTGGTTCAAACGATGGTGAACAGCGGTTGGTCGAACTCAACCGGCTGACCGTTTTCTACCAGGATGGATTCAATGACACCGGCTTTTTCAGCGGTGATGTGGTTCATCATTTTCATCGCTTCAACGATGCAAATGGTGTCGCCGACTTTAACGCTCTGGCCCACTTCTACGAAGGCTGGCGACGTTGGCGCTGGCGTGCGGTAGAAAGTGCCGACCATTGGCGACTTGACCACAAATCCGTTCAGTTTTGGAGCAGCAGGTGCTTCAGTCACGGTGGCAACCGGCGCAACAGCCACTGGCGCAGCAGCCGGAGCTTGTTGCATTGGTGCTGGTGCGTAGAACTGTTGAGCTGGGGTCTTGCTGTGGCGGCTGATGCGTACGGACTCTTCGCCTTCTTTAATTTCCAGCTCGTCGATGCCGGACTCTTCCAGCAGTTCGATCAGTTTCTTGACTTTACGGATATCCATGAATCGTCAACTCCCAATAGGTTGGTCAGGGGCGTTTAGCTTGTAGTTCAAGCTGTTCCAGGGCGGCCTCCAAGGCCAGTCGATAACCGCTGGCGCCAAGGCCGCAGATCACACCTACCGCAACGTCGGAGAAGTAGGAGTGATGGCGGAAAGGTTCGCGTTTGTGCACGTTAGACAAATGCACTTCGATGAATGGGATGCTCACCGCCAGCAGCGCGTCACGTAATGCCACGCTGGTGTGGGTAAAAGCAGCCGGATTGATCAAGATGAAATCCACCCCTTCATCGCGAGCCGCATGAATCCGGTCGATCAATTCATACTCGGCATTACTTTGCAGGTAGAGCAAATGGTGACCGGCGTCGCGGGCCCGCTGCTCCAGATCCTGATTGATTTGCGCCAGGGTAGTCGCGCCGTAAACGCCCGGTTCGCGGGTGCCTAGCAGGTTCAGGTTGGGGCCGTGCAGAACCAGAAAAGTCGCCATCTGCTGTTCCTTGTAATGTGTGCGCAGTGATCAGTGCCGGGCGACTATGCCGAAAAGCTGAATCAGTGTCCAGTTGTGTACAAAAGCCAGCACGATGACCGATGTTCGCGAAAAGTTTGTGACCAAGGCTCTAGATCTGGTCATTCGCGTTCGCGACACGTTCGGCGAAGTCCGCTGCATTGATCTCACCAATGACCCGTTGGTCACTTTTTTCCTGGCCATTTTTGCCGAAGAACATCAGCGCCGGTGGGCCGAACAATTGGTAGTGATCGAGCAGGGCACGCTGCTCGGCATTGCTGGCGGTCATGTCGAAGCGCACCAGCCGGTAACCCTTGAGCAGGTCCAGCACACGCGGGTTGTTCAGCACTTCATGCTCAAGCACTTTGCAACTGATGCACCAGTCGGCATACCAGTCCAGCAACAGCGGCTGGCCAGCCGCCTTGGCCTCGGCCAGTACGCTGTCGAGCTGAGCTTTGGTGCTGATGGTTTGCCAGTCTCCCGCGGCTTGCGGTGCGCCGGTGATGCTGGCGTTGCTCGTGGTTGCAGGGCCCAGAGGGTTGAACGGATCACTGTGACCGCTTAATGCGCCGAACCAGCAGGCCAGCGCATACACCAGCAGAAACAGCCCGAGCAGTTGCGCCAAACGTTGGCGCGGGGCTTTATAGATGAACTCGAGGGTGCCGAGAAACAGACTCACTCCGGCCGCCAGCGCACCAATCAACAGTAACGTCAGCGGGCCGGGCAGTACCCGGCTAAGCAAGCCGATCGCCAGACCCAGCAGCAGCACGCCGATGGCGTTTTTCACTGTGACCAGCCACGGCCCGCTTTTCGGCAGCCAGGCCGCGCCGCCAGTGGCCACTAACAATAGGGGGGCGCCCATGCCCAGGCCGAGGGCGAACAGCTTCAAGCCGCCGCCCAGCGCATCGCCGCTGGCGCTGATATACAGCAAGGCCCCGGCCAGCGGGGCCGAGACGCACGGCGATACCAGCAGGCTGGAGACCACGCCCAGCACCGCTGCGCCCCACAGCGAACCGCCCTGGGTGCGATTGGCGACGCGGTCCAGGCGGTTGCTGAGGGCCTGCGGCAACTTGAGTTCGAACACCCCAAACATCGCCAGGGCAAAAACCCCGAAGAACAGCGCAAAGGACACCAGCACCCACACCGATTGCAGGCGGGCCTGCAAATTCAGTTGTGCGCCGAACATCCCCATCAATGCGCCCAACAGTGCAAAACAGGCCGCCATCGGCAGCACATAAGCCAGCGACAGACTAAAGCCACGCAGCCCGCCGACCTGGCCGCGCAACACCACGCCAGACAGAATCGGCAGCATGGGCAGCACGCAAGGGGTAAAGGTCAGGCCCAACCCGGCCAGGAAAAACAGCGCCAGATCGCGCCAGTTCCAGGACGTTGCGGGCGCATTCGTGCTTTCAGTGGCCGTTGGCCCCGGTGTGCCCTCAATGCTAAGGCGTTCGGTTTCAGGCGGGTAGCACAACCCCTTGTCGGCGCAGCCCTGGTAGCTGACCACCAGGGTAAACGGGCGTTGATCGTTGGCCGGGCGCGGGATATCGACATCGAGAATGCCGTGATAGACCTCCACGTCGCCAAAGTACTCATCGTGTTTTTGCTCGCCTGCGGGCAATTGCGGTGTGCCCAGCGCGATGTCAGCCGGTTCGGTCTTGAAGGCAAAGCGATGGCGGTAGAGGTAATACCCTTCGGTCGGCACAAAGCGCAGTTTGATCGTCTCGGGGTTGCTGTCGATCAGGTTCAGCTTGAAGGCTTCGCGCACCGGCAAAAAATCAGCACTGTTATTGATCGCCCCCAAGGTTGCGCTGGGGCGCGAGTCCAGCAGGCCCGTGGCCATGACCGGCAGGCTAAACAGCAGGCAAAGAACAAAGAGCAGGCGGCGCATAAAAATCTCGCTGATAAAACGTGCGGGCATGATAACGGAGTGAGCTGGCGAATCGTGAAGGTGGCGACTTTTTGATCATCAAGATCAAAAGATCGCGAGGCAAGCTCGCTCCTACAGGGGGCGGGGGTGGGGTTTGGCCGGGAGGTCTTTGATGATGAATTTCAAGTCAACGTCATTGCGTTTATAGACCCATGAAAGACGTCGATCGGTGCCTTTTTCACAGGCTTTATCCATGACACCAACCAAAATGATGGTAATGCTGATGCCTTCTTCCATCGGTATTTCACATTTCACTTGTTCATACTTCAACGCCCCCAACGGCTGATAGGTGAAGTCACCGGTACTTTTAAAGACATGTTTTTTTAAATCACCGAGCGCCACGTTAGAAGTAGCCGGCAGTGAAATAAAACGCAGTACAGCGCTCAAGGCTTCAGCTTCAGGCAGTTCATACGAGGTGGCCGCAAGCGGCAGAATCAGGCACGGCCGCACGTTCTGGCGGTCCGGCGCGCAGGGGTAGCCGGCGGGGTAGTCAATAATGACGGCTATATAACGCGACTGGTTTTCAATGTGCAGCGTTGCGCTTTCACTGAGCGGCAAATACAGAGCAAACACTAGAAGAATGGTTTGTCTCATGGCGCACCTGTTGATGTCGTACAGGAAATAGCCTGTTAAAGCGCTGCCTAATACACCATCAATTTAATATCACTCCTGACAGCAATAGATACTGTCAGAAGTAACAGGTACACCGTCTTCAGGGTTGATTCATACCCGAAAGGCTTGTACTGCGGTATTAAGTTCGCCCCCAAGTTGCAACAGTTGCTGGCTTTGATTACGGGCAATACCGATGCGTTGCAAGTTGTCGTCGCCCAATAAATGAATGCGCTCACTGTGATCGCGGATCTCACTCACAGCGCCGCTTTGTTGCGCAGTGACGTCGGCGATACGCACTGCCGTGTCGGAAATGGTGGTAATGGCGCCGACAATTTCATCCAGCGCGCCATCGGCGTCCTGGGCCTGTTGTGCGGTGGCTTTGGCATGCTCCACTTGCGCGCGCATGCCTTCAACCGATTGGCGTGCGGCCAGTTGCAGCCCGGCAATCAGGTTCTGGATTTCGTTGGTCGCGCCTGCGGTGCGTTGTGCCAGGGAGCGGACTTCTTCGGCGACTACAGCAAAGCCACGGCCCATCTCGCCCGCACGGGCGGCTTCAATGGCGGCGTTGAGTGCCAGCAGGTTGGTCTGGTCAGCGATGGAGCGAATCACTGTAAGAACGCCGCCAATGGTGGCTGACTCTTCGGCCAGGCGCTCGACTGTCTGCGCGTTGCCTTGCACTTCGCCCACCAGCGCATGAAGCCCGGTGAGGCTTTGCCCGATCACCAACTGTCCTTGCGCCACGGCGGCGCCTGCACTGCGGCTGGCGTCGGCGGCCTGGCTGGCATCGCCGGCCACTTGGGAAATGGTCGCCTCCAGCTCACCCAGGGCGTCGCGAATTTGCGCGGTGTCACCGGCCTGACGCTCGGCACCGCCGTGCAAATCGGTGCTCAGTTGCGCCAAGGTCTGGCTACTGCCCGCGACTTGCTCGGCGTTCAGGCGGATGGTGCCCACCAGGTTCACCAGATAAGCCCGCAGGCGATTCAGTGAAGCCTCGATGTCATGCAGTTCGCGGTTGGTTTTGCCCAATTGAATGTCGCGGCTGAAGTCGCCTTCGGCCCACGTCGAGAGCATTGGCGCCAGATAGGTCAGCACCCGTGCCAGCTTGCGTTGCAGGGTGTCGATCAACAGCGCAATCAGCAGGATCAGGCCAATCATCAGGCCTTGCATGAGCCGCACTTCGTCTTGAATCTGCCCGTGCTGGGCGCGGACCACCGGCTCCAGTTCGGCGATGGCGTGTTGCACCGCGTCGAGTTTGCGGTGCGTGGTGGTGCTCAACTGGGTGCGTTGTTCGATCTGCGTCTGGGTGCGTTTAAGCTCGGCCGGGTAGCGGCTCAGGAGGTTGTTCAGCTCACGCTTGAGGTTGACCCCGGCATCTTCGGTCTGGGTGCTCTGGTTGGCTTCGAGGCCCATCATTGCGGCGAAATCGTCATTGCCCGAAGTGCTTTTGCTGCTCACGCCAAGCAGGGGCAAGGCGTCGATTTGCTGCGCCTGGGCCTGGATGCTGGCCAGTTCGCGTTCTACATCACCGGCCAACTCACTGCGCCCGCTGCTGACCAGTTTGTCGCGGTTCAACGACAGCTTGGCCAAGTGCAGCGCGGCGGTCATCAGCGGCGGTAAATAGTGCGGCGCTTCTGGGGTATTGGCTTCGCTGGCGTATTGGCTGAGTTGTTCGAGGTTGGCGGCCAGTTCGCGCTCGGCTTGCAGCAACAAGGCTTGTGGGTCGCCGGCCAGTTTGCCCGCTGCCAGCAACTCGGTATTGCTGAAGCTATTGAGGTTCTCAAGGCTGGGGCGCACGGTCTCGGCCAGCGCCGGTGGCAGCGGGGCAAGCTGACTTTGGAGTGTCTCCAGGGCGCTGTTGGCTTCGCTCAAACGCACCGCATCGCCACTGGCCAAGTAGTCTTCGATGTTGCGGGCGACCTGGTTTTGAAAATGCTGCGACAGGCTCAAATAGCGCTCCATCAACAGGTACGGGCGCTCCAGCGCCTGTTGCGACCACCATAAAGTAGCGCCCAGCGCGAGGCACACGGCGACCAGCAACAGGGTGTTGAGGTTGGTTAGCAGCTTCAGACGCATAAGAGATTCTGCCTACTACGCAGTGAGAAGCGGCTGAAGTTATTGCATTTAAGTTACAGCGATATGACGAGCCGGCCTGGCTCGGCACAAATAGTGGCGATTAGCCTTTATCGGGTGAAGCGTTGCACCTGATTGCGCCCATTGTTCTTTGCGAAGTACAGCGCCTCATCGGCCTGTGACGCCATTTTCAGGCTGTCGGACTCGCCGTGCAGTTGCACCACCCCTGCACTGAATGAGCACCACAGATCGTTGGGCTGCGCCGGGTAATGGATTTCGCAGAAGCGCTGGCGAATCAGGTTGAGCACGTTGTAGGCCGACTCTTGATCGGTGTCGGGCATGACAATCGCAAACTCTTCACCGCCATAGCGGCCAATAAAGTCGGTCTTGCGCAGGCGCTGCTTGAGGTACAGCGCGAGGCTCTTGATGACGCGGTCGCCCATGGGGTGGCCGTAGCAGTCGTTGACCCGTTTGAAATGGTCAAGGTCGAGCATCGCAAAGCTCAAAGGCCGATTTTCACGGCGGGCGCGGAAGGTGCAATCTTCGAGCAGTTGCAGGATGTGCGTGTGGTTAAACAGCCCGGTCAGGCTGTCGCGAACCATGCGCGCTTTTAAATGCCGGGCCCGGGCGGCTCGGTTGCGCACGGTGGTGATGAGGTGGCGTGGCTGGATGGGCTTGGTCAAAAAATCATCACCGCCCTCGCTCATCGCATCGAGCTGTTTGTCCATGTCGTCTTCGGCCGACAGGTAAATGATCGGCACGCTGACGTAGCGATCATTGTGGCGAATGACTTTGGCCAGCTCGGTGCCGGTGCAGGTCGGCATGTACATGTCGAGGATGATCAGGTCGGGCTGAAAGTCCGCCAGCTCGGCCATGGTTTGAATCGGCTCGGTCAGCGTGCGGGTGATGATCCCGGCGCTGTTGAGCAGGCGTTCGGTGTGCAACGCCTGCGCCCGCGAGTCGTCGATGATCAGCACTTTATACGGTTCGTACTGCGCCACGCAGGTCAGCACCTCGATCTTCTCCATCAGGCTGGAGACTTCGAGGGTGCCGGTCAAAAACGCTTGCCCACCGGCGCGCACGGCGGCCAGGCGGGTGGGGGTGTCGGTTTCATGCTGGCTGAAAAATAACAGCGGCAGCTTTTGTTCAAGCCCGACCTGGACCTCTTCGGCCAGCGCCAGGCCCTGGTTGGGGCCCGCGAAATCCGCCTCCATTACAATGACTGCCGGGTGGCGCTCAACCATGGCCTGACGAAAGGCGCCGGGGCTGTCAAAGGCCATGGCACTGAGTTCAAAAAACTCAAGTTGCGTGCTCAGGCGCTGAGCGCGTTCATGGTCTTGCAGGAGGATGTAGATCGGTTTGCGCAGCGGCGGCAGGGCGGTGTGCCCGAGTTGATCGCCGTGGCGCAGGCCGGTGCGCGACAAGCGTTGCATCAGCCGGTTGAGTTCGGTGATCAGCGGGCTGCTCAGTCGGCCGCGATTGTCGGCCACCTGTTGCAGCACCGCGTCGGTGGCCTGTGACAGTTCGCGGTGCTCGGGCTGGTCGAAGCGCTCGGCAAAGCGCAACAGGCGCAGGTTGGCTTCGCTGAACTCAGCGAGGCCTGCGGGTGACCATTCCTGAGTCTGCATGCGCTGCCAAATTTCAAGAATCTGACGGGCCTGGTGCGTAACGCGCTGGGCGAAGTGGTGCTTCAGGCGTTCGTGGCTGAGGTCTTCTTGCTCGGTCATATCCTGGCTGCTGGGTAAGGGGCATGCTGGGGTCGAGTAATGGCTCTATGCTAGCACCTAGTGTTGGCTTGAACCGGTCTTACCTTGAAATTAACTCGCCCACACCGATATTAGCCATTGGCCGCCCTTGCGTAGGCGTGGCTGCACGCATGTTTTATAGTGCCGGGCCGGTCTGGCCTTGCGGTTTCGGCACTTAGCCTAGCCGTGATTAAAAATCGTGCAACAAGGCACGATGAGGTAGGGTTGTGGTCGAACTGTTGAATCAAGCATCTGAAAGGACATAGCCATGCTGGACTGGAAAAAACGAGAGGGCGACAGCGCCCGCGAGTCGGTCAAGGATACCCAAGCAAAGCCGCGTGGCTATTTCAAAAGTATTCTGCTGAGCCGCTCGATTGCCATGCTGGTCGGCATTTATGTGGTGGTGTGCCTGGGCCTCGGCTGGTACTGGAGCCGCGAACCTGACCTGTTCCCGGTGCAGCAAAATGCACAGTTGGCGGCTGAAAAAAGCGGCCAGAAAATGGTTCCGGGCTTCACCACCGTAGAAACCCTGAAAACCGTGGCCGGGACCTTGCTTAACAAGCCGGGCGGCTACTTGTCCAACGACCGCTTCCCGCCGGGTGTCTTGCTGGACAACATCCCGAGCTGGGAATACGGCGTGCTGGTGCAGGTGCGTGACCTGACCCGTGCCCTGCGTAAAGACTTCGCCCGTTCGCAATCGCAGTCTGCCGAAGACGCCGATCTGGCCAAGGCCGAGCCTCGTTTCAACTTCGACAACAAGAGCTGGATGCTGCCTTCCAGTGAGTCGGAGTACCAGGAAGGCATCAACTCCCTGAGCCGTTATCAGGCGCGCTTGTCTGACCCGGATCAGAAAAACGCCTTGTTCTATGCCCGTGCCGACAACCTCAACAACTGGTTGGGTGATGTGGGAACGCGCCTGGGTTCGCTGTCGCAGCGCCTGTCGGCCAGTGTTGGTCGGGTCAAACTGAACACCACGCTGAAAACCGAAAGCCTGCTGCCGGGCCAGGTGCCTGTGGTGGACGAAGAAATCGTTGAAACCCCATGGCTGCAAATCGACAACGTGTTCTACGAAGCCCGTGGTCAGGCCTGGGCCTTGTCCCACCTGCTGCGCGCCATCGAAGTTGATTTCGCCGATGTACTGGCTAAAAAGAACGCCACGGTCAGCGTGCGCCAGATCATTCGTGAGCTGGAGGCCGCTCAAGAGCCGGTCTGGAGCCCGATGATTCTCAATGGCAGCGGCTTCGGTATTCTGGCTAACCACTCGCTGGTCATGGCCAACTACATCTCGCGGGCGAACGCGGCGGTCATGGACCTTCGTCAATTGCTGTCGCAGGGCTAAGGGATGGTCATCTCCACTTTAGAGGCCGCGCACCGTGCGGCCTCTGATGTCGAACAGGTGGTCTGGGTGGACCGCGACGACCGGGTGCTGGGCGCTTTGCCCCGGTATGAATTGCGCGAGCGCAGCCTGATCGGGCGTGGCACGTTCATCCTGTTGTTCAATTCGGCGGGCGAGCTATGTGTGCATCAACGCACCCTCAGCAAGGCGCTGTATCCGGGCTTTTGGGACGTGGCGGCGGGCGGTATGGTCGGCGCGAACGAGACCTACGAAGAGTCGGCCGCCCGTGAATTGGCCGAAGAATTGGGCGTGAGCGGCATTGAGCTGACGGCCCACGAACGCTTCTACTTTGAGGCCCCGCAAAACCACCTGTGGTGCGGCGTGTTTTCCGGGGTCTGGGATGGCCCTTTGCAAGTGCAGCCCGAAGAAGTCCAGCAAGCGCTGTTCATGCCTGTGGCCGAGGCTTTGCGCCTCAGCGAGCAGCAGCCTTTTTGCCCGGATTCGCTGGATGCGCTAAGGCGTTATCTGGCGCAACCGTCTTCTTTGTAGTCGCTGCCGAAGGCTGCGATTGGCTGCGCAGCGGCCCGCTTCTCATGATCGCGCGATAAGGTGCTTCGGCTCTTATCGCAGCCTTCGGCAGCGACTACAGGGGGAGTGTCAATTTTTACGCCAATTGGCTATTGGGCCTCAGCGATTTTGTCGTTACACTGCGCGACCTTTTCAGGCTCAGGTGCTTTTGCGCTTGAGTTGCGCTGCCCCTGCCAGAGTGGGGCTTCGCGGTCGGTACACCTTGGCGCAAGCGCGTCATGCACCGGCCAATTTTTTGTCCTCCATATGAGGATTGCCGGTGGCCAAAAAAGCCGCATCCTTCGCCGCCCTGGGTGGCCTGGTATTTTCCACCGACGCAGGTCGTCACTGTCCAGACTGTCGTCAGCCAGTAGACGCCTGTACCTGCAAACAAACCCTGATCCCTGCCGGTGATGGCATTGCCCGCGTGCGCCGCGAAAGCAAAGGCCGCGGCGGCAAGACGGTGACGACCATCACGGGCGTACCGTTAGCCGAAGACGCACTTAAGGAGCTGGCCACCACGTTGAAAAAACGCTGTGGCACAGGCGGTGCGTTAAAAGACGGCATCATCGAGATCCAGGGCGACCACGTTGAGCTGTTGCTGGCCGAACTGCTCAAGCACGGTTTCAAAGCCAAGAAGTCCGGCGGCTAGCAGCCTCTGTCAAAACCACCGCGTCGTTGTCTTGCTGCCTGAATCAGGCTCGGCAAGGGCGGCTGCCATGGTTTTCACAGAGCCTGTTATTGCGGGTTTCTAAACTCGGCGCTGTTGTCAGGGTCTACCCTGAGCAGACTAATCGTCATTTTTACTCATTAGACTGCGCCGACCTGGTCACAGGTTTGGCTACTTGACTTATATAGGGGACTTCGATGTCCGTACGACGCACACGCAAAGACGATGGCAGCCAATGGACAGTTGCGGACAGCCGCAGTGTTTACGGGATTCGCCATTGGGGGGCCGGGTATTTCGCGATCAATGAAGCCGGTCGCGTAGAAGTCCGTCCGAACGGCCCGAACAGCTCGCCCATCGATCTGTACGAGCAAGTCGACGAACTGCGCCAAAGTGGCTTGTCCTTGCCATTGCTGGTGCGTTTTCCAGATATTTTGCAGGACCGTGTACGCCAGTTGACCGGTGCTTTTGATGCCAACATCGAGCGCCTGGAATACCAGAGCCAGTACACCGCGTTGTACCCGATCAAGGTGAACCAGCAAGAAGCTGTGATCGAGAACATCATCGCCACCCAAAACGTTTCGATTGGCCTTGAAGCCGGCTCCAAGCCAGAGCTGCTGGCCGTGCTGGCGCTGGCCCCGAAAGGCGGCACCATCGTCTGCAACGGTTACAAAGACCGTGAGTTCATTCGCCTGGCCTTGATGGGCCAGAAGCTCGGCCACAACGTGTTCATCGTGATCGAGAAAGAGTCCGAAGTGGACCTGGTGATCGAAGAAGCGGCCTCGCTCAAGGTCAAGCCACAGGTCGGCTTGCGCGTGCGCCTGTCGTCGCTGGCGTCGAGCAAATGGGCTGACACCGGCGGTGAAAAATCCAAATTCGGCTTGTCGGCTGCGCAGTTGCTGTCGGTGGTTGAGCGTTTCCGTGGCGCCGGTCTGGATCAAGGCATTCGCCTGCTGCACTTTCACATGGGTTCGCAGATCGCCAACCTGGCCGACTACCAGCACGGCTTCAAAGAAGCGATCCGTTACTACGGCGAACTGCGCAACCTCGGCCTGCCGGTTGACCACATCGACGTGGGCGGCGGTCTGGGCGTTGACTACGACGGCACGCACTCGCGTAACGCCAGCTCGATCAACTACGACATGGACGACTACGCCGGTGTTGTGGTCGGCATGCTCAAAGAGTTCTGCGACGCACAAGGCTTGCCGCACCCGCACATCTTCTCTGAAAGCGGCCGTTCGCTGACGGCGCACCACGCCATGCTGGTGGTGCAGGTGACCGACGTTGAGAAGCACAACGACGACGTGCCAGAAATCGAAAACAAAGAAAGCCTGCCCGAGACCGTGCAGTGGCTGGTGGACCTGCTGGGCCCGACCGACATTGAAATGGTCACCGAAACCTACTGGCGCGCCACGCACTACATGAGCGACGTGGCCGCCCAGTACGCTGACGGCAAAATCACCTTGTCGGAAAAAGCCTTGGCCGAGCAGTGCTACTTTGCTGTGTGCCGTCGCCTGCACAACTCGTTGAAAGCGCGTCAGCGTTCGCACCGCCAGGTGCTCGACGAACTCAACGACAAGCTGGCCGACAAATACATCTGCAACTTCTCGGTGTTCCAGAGCCTGCCGGACACCTGGGCGATTGGCCAGGTCCTGCCGATTCTGCCGCTGCATCGCCTGGACGAAGAACCGCTGCGCCGCGCCGTGCTGCAAGACCTGACCTGCGACTCCGACGGCAAGATCAAGCAATACGTCGACGAGCAGAGCATCGAAACCAGCCTGCCGGTTCACGCGCTCAACGAAGGTGAAGACTACCTGCTGGGTATCTTCTTGGTGGGTGCTTACCAGGAAATCCTCGGCGACATGCACAACCTGTTCGGTGACACCGACTCGGTGAACATCTACCAGAAGGCCGATGGCAGCGTGTACCACGCCGGTATCGAGACCCACGACACCATCGAAGACATGCTGCGCTACGTGCACTTGTCGCCCGAGGAGTTGATGACTCACTACCGCGACAAAGTGGCCAGCGCCAAGATCAGCGTCAAAGAGCGCACCCAGTTCCTCGACGCTTTGCGTCTGGGCCTGACGCGTTCGTCTTACTTGTCTTCGTAAGACTCAACTGACCCGTAGGAGCGAGCTCGTCTCGCGATCTTTTGACCCTTTAAAAGATCGCGAGGCAAGCTCGCTCCTACAGGGATGTCACGGGGTAAACCAGCGGATTCGCGTGGCGTACAGCCCCAAAATCCCGCTGCGCAGCACCATAAACAGCAAGAAACTTATCCACAGCCCGTGGTTGCCATCGCCCTGCAAGGCCCAGGCAACGGGGAAGGCAATGGCCACGCTCAACAGCATCGCATTGCGCATTTCACGCGCGCGGGTAGCGCCGATAAACAGCCCGTCCAGCAAATAACTCCACACCGCAATCAGTGGCAAAACGGCCAGGTACGGCAAGTACTGGAAGGCGGTTTCGCGCACGCTGGCAATGTCGGTTTGCATCTCGACAAACCAGTGCCCGCCCAGCAAAAACAGCAGCGCAAACAGTGCGCTGGCGAGTAACGACCAACCACACGCAACCACCATCGACCGGCGTAACGCCGTGCGATCACGGGCGCCGATGGCATGCCCGCACAAGGCTTCGACCGCGTGGGCCAGGCCGTCCAGGGCGTGGGCCGTCAACAGCAAACCATTGAGCAGCAGCGCATTGGCCGCCACGGTGGCGTCACCCAAGCGGGCGCCTTGCACGGTGATGGCGAAAAACACCGATTGCAGCAGCAAACTGCGGATAAAAATATCGCGGTTAACCCCTAGCAGCGGTTTCCAGTTTTGCCAGACGCGCAGCGCGGCCCACGCCATCTTGCCCGGATACGCCCGCAGTGCGCCGCGTGTGAGCCACAGGCCGAGCAGGGCGCCGCTCCATTCGGCAATCACCGAAGCCCGCGCTGAACCGACCACGCCCCAGTCCAGGCCGAGAACAAACCACAGGTTGAGGGCGATGTTCATCAGGTTGGTGGTGAGCAAAATCGCCAGCGGCGCCCGGGCGTTTTGTGCCCCCAAAAACCAGCCCACCAGCGCATAACTGGCCAAGGAGGCGGGTAGGCCAAACAGCCGGTTGTGAAAGAACGCCAGGGTCATGTCATGCAGCTCGGGCGAAGGCTGCATCACACTCAACGCCACGCGGCTGAACGGGAGTGCAATGGCCGCCAGAAACAGCGAAAGCCCCAGTCCCAGCAGCAACCCTTGCACAAGGATTTGCCGCAACGCGGTGCCATCCCCGCGCCCGGCCGCTTGTGCGGCAAAGCCCGTGGTGCCCATGCGCAGAAAGCCCATCATCCAGGCCAGGTAGATATACAGGCTGGCGCCCACCGCCACCGCGCCCAACTGATGTGCGTGCGGCAAATGGCCGATCACCGTGCTGTCGACCAGCGCCACCAGCGGCACAGAAATATTCGACAAAATCATCGGCGCAGCCAGCGCCCACACCCGGCGATGGGTCGGGCGGTCGCGCCAGTCGGCTAACAGAAAAGACATGCAGGCTCCTTTGAGGACCGGCATTGTAGAGCGAATGTTTACTCGGGCGGGTTTTGATTCACACCTTGTGGGAGCCGGGCTTGCCCGCGATTGGGGCGACGAGGGGCGTCAGGCAGATCGAGTTGTTGGCATCGCGAGCAAGCCCGCTCCCACAGAGTGGGCGTCGCGAACCAATTTCGTATTCCCCGGTCAATCTGACCAGCGCGTCTGCCGTTCGCGTCACGCTGTTATATAGTCGCCCCTTCACTGCCACGACAATGAGTACACCATGCTTAACAAAGGACTGTTTCTGGCTTGCGCGCTGGCGCTGCTCAGTGCTTGCGATTCTTCTTCATCCGGCAAGCCCGAGACGCCCAAACCTGCCGCCGTCACGCAGGCCGCCAAGCCGGTGCAAGACCCCAAGGTGCTGGCCGAGCGCTTTGCCGGGCGTGAGTTGAACGTGGTGGATGTCTCTGAAGTGCAGCTGGACGGTGCCAGCACGCTGTCGGTGAGTTTCTCGGTGCCGCTGGATCCCAAGCAAAACTTCGCTGAAAAACTGCACCTGGTCGATGCCAGGACCGGCAAGGTCGATGGTGCCTGGGAGCTGTCGGATAACCTGATGGAAGTGCACCTGCGCCATCTTGAGCCGCAGCGCAAATTGATCCTCACCGTCGACCCCGGCCTGCGTGCCGTCAACGAGGCGACGCTGGCCGCCGTGTACATCAGCCGTCTGGAAACCCGTGACCTGCAACCCACCGTCGGCTTTGCCAGCCGCGGTAACTTGCTGCCGACCCGTCTGGCCGAAGGGTTGCCGGTGATCGCGCTGAATGTCGACAAGGTCGACGTTGAGTTCTTCCGCGTCAAACCCGAATCCCTGCCTGCCTTTCTCAGCCAATGGGGCCGCAACAGCAGCCTGCAAAGCTATGAAGCCAAAGACCTGTTGAGCATGGCCGATCTGGTCTACGGCGGGCGCTTTGACCTGAACCCGGCCCGTAACACCCGCGAAACCTTGATTCTGCCCACTTCGGGGATCAAACCGTTGCAGCAGCCGGGCGTGTACCTGGCGGTGATGACCGCGTCCGGCAGCTACAACTATTCGACCCCGGCCACTTTGTTCACCCTCAGTGACATCGGCCTTTCCGTACACCGTTATCAGAAGCGTCTGGATGTGTTCACCCAGGCGCTGGAAGGCGGCAGTGCCTTGGCCAATGTGGATCTGGAGTTGCTCGACGGCAAAGGCAAAATGCTCGCCCAAGGCAAAACCGATAAACAAGGCCACGCCGAACTGGCCTTGCCGCCCAAGGCCGAAGTGCTGCTGGCGCGTCAGGGCGACCAGACCAGTTTGCTACGCTTGAACACGGCGGCGCTGGATTTGGCCGAGTTCGACATTGCCGGCCCGCAGGCGCACCCGCTGCAATTTTTTGTGTTTGGCCCGCGTGACCTGTACCGCCCCGGCGAAACCGTGTTGCTCAATGCTTTGCTGCGTGATCGCGACGGCAAGCCGGTCAAGCCGCAGCCGGTCAGCGTAGAAGTGCGTCGCCCGGACGAGCAAGTCAGCCGCAAGTTTGTCTGGGAGCCAGACCCCTTGGGCTTTTATCAATATTCCCTGGCACTGGCAGGCGAGGCGCCGACCGGGCGTTGGCAGTTGGTGTTCGACCTGGGCGACGGCAAGCCGCAGTTGTATGAATTCTCGGTCGAAGACTTCCTGCCGGAGCGCATGGCGCTGGAGCTTAAAGGCAGCGACACACCGCTGCGTCCTGAGCAAAACGCTGAGATTCAGGTTACGGGTCGTTACCTGTATGGCGCCCCGGCAGCGGGCAATCGCTTGAGCGGCCAAGTGTACGTACGGCCCCTGCGCGAGGCAGTCAGCGCATTGCCGGGTTATCAATTTGGCTCTGTTACCGAGAACGAGTTGACCCAGGACCTGGAGCTGGACGAAAGCGTGCTCAACGCAGATGGCAAAGAAACCCTCTCCATCGATAGCCAGTGGAGCGAGGCCAAGTCGCCGCTGCAGGTGATTGTGCAGGCCAGCCTGCAAGAGTCCGGTGGTCGCCCGATCACCCGGCGTCTGGTGCAGCCGGTCTGGCCAGCGGAGCGCTTGCCGGGGCTTCGCGGGTTGTTTGACGGGACAGAAACCGATGGCGATGGCCCGGCCGAATTCGAGCTGTTGGTAGCGGACACTCAGGGCAACAAGCTGGCCGCTGAAAACCTCAAGGTCCGCTTGGTGCGCGAGCGGCGTGACTACTACTGGAACTACTCGGACAGCGACGGCTGGAGCTATCACTACAACGAGAAGTTTCTGAACCTCAATGAAGAAACGGTCAGCGTTAAGGCCGGAGAAACCGCCAAGGTCAGCTTCCCGGTGGAGTGGGGCCCATACCGTGTCGAGGTCGAAGACCCGCAAACCGGGTTGGTCAGCAGCGTGCGTTTCTGGGCCGGTTATCGTGCCCAGGACAACGCCGAAGGCGGCGCCGTGCGCCCGGACCAGGTCAAGCTGGCGCTGGACAAAGCCGCGTACCGCGATGGCGATACCGCCAAAGTCACGGTCACGCCGCCTGCTGCGGGCAAAGGTTATCTGCTGGTCGAAGGCAGTGACGGGCCGTTGTGGTGGGAAGAAATCGAAGTGCCGGCCGAAGGCAAAACCTTCGATATCAAACTCGACCCGACGTGGGCGCGCCACGATTTGTATGTCAGCGCGCTGGTGATTCGCCCCGGTGAGCGCAAAACCAATATCACCCCAAAACGTGCCGTGGGCGTGTTGCACCTGCCGCTTGACCGGACCCAGCGCAAGTTGGCGCTGACCCTCGATGCGCCTGAAAAAATGCGCCCCAAACAACCGCTGACGGTGAAAATTCAGGCTAAAAACGCCGACGGCAGCATTCCGCAACAAGCCCATGTATTGCTGGCCGCGGTGGATGTCGGGGTGCTGAATATCACCGATTACCCGACCCCGGATCCGTACGCCAGCCTGTTTGGGCGTAAGGCCTATGGCGCCGACCAACTGGATATTTACGGGCAATTGATCGAAGCCGGGCAGGGCCGCCTGGCCAGCCTCGCATTCGGCGGTGACGCGGCCCTGGCCAAAGGCGGTAAACGCCCGGCCACCAGCGTGAACATCGTCGCGCTGCAAAGTGCACCGGTGACGTTGAACGCCCAGGGCGAAGGCGAAGTCAGCGTTAATATTCCGGACTTCAACGGCGAACTGCGCTTGATGGCGCAAGCCTGGACCGATGATCGCTACGGCATGGCGCAGGCCAAAACCGTGGTCGCTGCACCCTTGGTGGCCGAGTTGGCCGCACCGCGCTTTTTGGCCGGGGGTGACGAGACCCGCTTGGCGCTGGACCTGTCCAACCTGACCGACAAACCGCAAAAACTGACCGTCACCCTCAACGCTGATGGTCAACTCAATCTGCTTGGCGAAGCCACGCAAAACGTCACGCTGAGCCCTGGCCAGCGCAGTACGTTGCAGATCCCGGTCAAGGCGCTGGGCGGTTTTGGCACGGGCGTGGTCAAGGTCACGGTGAGTGGTCTGGACCTGCCGGGTGAAACCCTGGCGCCGTTCAGCCGCGAATGGACGCTGGGCGTGCGCCCGGCGTATCCGGCGTTGCTCAAGCATTACCGGGCGGTGCTCAAGGATCAGCCGTGGAGCCTGCCAGAAGGTGAGTTGCTGGCTTTTGAACCGGCCGGGCGCGAAGCCTTGCTGAGCCTGTCGAGCCGCCCGCCGTTGAACCTGGGCGAACAGATTCGTGCGCTAAAGGCGTACCCGTATGGCTGCTCCGAGCAAACCACCAGCGGCCTGTACCCGGCGCTGTACGCTGACGCGGCGTTGCTCAAACGTCTGGGCCTTGAAGGTGAGCCGGACGCCGAGCGCACCCGCAAAATCGAACTGGGTATCGAGCGCCTGCTGGGCATGCAACGCTACAACGGCAGCTTTGGCCTGTGGGGCGCAGACGGGCAGGAAGAGTATTGGCTGACCGCTTACATCACCGACTTCCTGTTGCGCGCCCGTGATCAGGGCTACGCCGTACCGGCCGATGCGTTGAAAAAAGCCAACGAGCGGCTGCTGCGTTATGTGCAGGAGCGCAACCTGATCGAAGCCGACTACAGCGACAACCTCGACCACACCCGCTTTGCCGTGCAGGCCTATGCGGCGCTGGTTCTGGCCCGCAGCCAGCAGGCGCCGCAGGGCGCATTGCGCAGTATTTTCGAGCGCCGCAGCGATGCGCGTTCAGGCTTGCCGCTGGTGCAACTGTCGATTGCCTTGCAGAAGATGGGTGATCAGCCGCGTGCCGATCAGGCGTTGTTGGCCGGGTTGGCGGCCAAGCGCAAAGACAATCAATGGCTGGGCGATTACGGCAGCCCGCTGCGCGATCAAGCGCTGATCGTGGCACTGCTGGAAGAAAACAACCTGATGAGCGGCCAGCGTGAGCAGCGTCTGTTTGAACTGTCAGATTCGTTAGCAGCCAGCCGTTGGTTGTCGACTCAGGAGCGTAACTCGCTGTTCCTGGCCGGGCGTGATCTGTTGAGTAAGCCAGAAGCCAAGTGGTCGGCGCTGCTCACCAGTGGCGAGCAAACCCGCGAGCTGAATAACCAGCAGTCGGGCCTCAAACTTGATGGGCCATTGCTGGCGCAGCCGCTGACGTTGCGCAACGAAGGCAGCGACGCGGTGTACCAACAGCTGACGATTTCGGGTTATCCACAGCACGCCCCGGCAGCGGGTGGCGAGAACCTGAGCATTCGCCGCGATTACCTGGGCATGAATGGCGAGCCGCTGAACATTAAGGCCCTTAAGAGCGGCGATCTGGTGTTGGTGCACGTAGCGGTCACGGCCAAGCAGGCGGTGCCGGATGCGTTGGTTGTCGATTTGTTGCCAGCGGGCCTGGAGCTGGAAAACCAGAACCTGGGGCAAAGTGCGGCCAGCCTTGAAAATGCCAGCACCGAGGTCAAGCAATGGCGCGAAGCGATGCAATACGCCAGCGTGCAGCATCAGGAATACCGCGATGACCGTTACGTTGCGGCGGTCAAACTGGACGGCTATGGCACCACGCACCTGCTGTATCTGGCGCGTGCCGTGACGCCGGGCACTTATCGCGTACCGCCGCCGCAAGTGGAGTCGATGTACCGGCCCAACTGGCAGGCCGTGGGCGACACCCCCGGCGACATGGTGATCAAGGCCCGCTAACCCCACCCCTTGTAGGAGCGAGCTTGCCTCGCGATCTTTTGATGTTTAAAAGATCGCGAGGCCACGGCGTCAGTTAATAATCCAGCTCAACACCCACAGCCCCAGCAGCAGCCAGATTACGCCGCCGATAATTGAGGCGCGCATAAAGGCGCGCACGGCGTTGTACAAAAACAGCAGCCCGAGCACCAGCACGGCGATGCTGACGATGGAGGTGTCCATGCCCAAGGCGCGGGCCATGCCGTCGATAAAGTTGCTGCCCGCTTGAGTGATCATGGTGAACAGGCCGCTCAAGCTTTCGACGATCCAGCGAACGACAGTGCCCAACCACAGGCCCAGATTTCCAATAAAGCTTTCGACGTGCATGGGGATGTCCCGATCAATAAGATGGCCACTGTGCCAGAGATACCCCTTAGGCAACCAGACCAGGTGCAAAGTTGCGTAATGAGTAATGCTTAAAAAGATCGTGCTGTGGAGCACCTGCGGGCTGTTGCTGGCGGTTGCAGTGCTGTGGCTGGCCGACCGGCTGTGGCCCTTGCCGTTGCCTAAGGATGACTTGGCCCGCGTGGTCTTGGCCGAAGACGGCACGCCGCTGTGGCGCTTTGCCGATGCCAATGGCGTATGGCGTTACCCCGTGCAAACGGACGAGGTGTCGCCGTATTACCTTGAGGCGTTGCTGACCTACGAAGACCGCTGGTTTTATCAGCATCCGGGGGTTAACCCGCTGGCTTTGGGCCGTGCGGCCTGGCAGAACCTTAGTGGCGGGCGAGTGCTGTCGGGGGGCAGTACCTTGTCGATGCAAGTCGCCCGTTTGCTCGATCCTCATGAACGCACGTTGCCCGGCAAGTTGCGCCAGTTGTGGCGTACGGCGCAGCTGGAGTGGCATCTGTCCAAGGCCGAGATCTTGAACCTGTACCTCAATCGCGCACCCTTTGGCGGGACGTTACAGGGGGTGGCGGCGGCCAGTTGGGCGTATTTGGGCAAGTCGCCGCAGCAACTCACGCGCTCCGAAGCTGCGCTACTGGCCGTGTTGCCGCAAGCGCCGAGCCGCCTGCGGCCTGACCGTCATCCCGAGCGGGCGCAAGTGGCGCGGGACAAGGTGTTGCGGCGTCTGGCCGAGTATCAAGTTTGGCCGCAAGGGGCTGTGGATGAAGCGCTGGAGGAGCCGCTGTTGCTCGCCCCGCGACTGGAACCGAGCCTGGCGCCGTTGCTGGCGCGGCGCTTGAATCGCCCGCACAGCCCGCCGCTGATCCGCACCACTCTGGACGCCAACCTGCAACGCCGCCTCGAAGACTTGCTGCTGGGCTGGCGGGCACGACTGCCCGAGCACACCTCGGCGGCGATTCTGGTGGTTGAAACCGACACCATGGCCGTGCGTGCCTACCTCGGCTCGGTGGACATTAACGATGCGCGGCGCTTTGGCCATGTCGACATGATCAGCGCCTTGCGTTCGCCGGGTTCGACCCTCAAGCCTTTTTTGTACGGCATGGCGATGGATGCCGGGCTGATTCATTCCGAGTCGCTGCTGCAAGACGTGCCGCGGCGTTACGGCGATTACCGTCCGGGCAATTTCTCGATGGGCTTTAGCGGGCCGGTGTCGGCCAGTTCGGCGTTGGCGTTGTCGCTTAATTTGCCAGCGGTGCAACTGCTTGAAGCCTACGGGCCAAAACGTTTTGCGGCCGACCTGCGCAATGGCGGCGTGCCGTTGAGTTTGCCCGCGCTGGCAGAGCCTAATCTGGCGTTGATTCTGGGCGGCGCCGGCAGTCGTCTGGAAGATTTGGTCAGCGGTTACAGCGCGCTGGCGCGGGGTGGCAAAAGCGCCAACCTGCGCCTGCAACCGCAGGATGAACTGGTCGAGCGGCGCATGCTGTCGCCGGGTTCGGCATGGATTATCCGACGCATCTTGAGCGGCCAGGCACGGCCCGACCGCGACCCGACCGCCGAGTTGGTGCAACGCCCCAGCCTGGCGTGGAAGACCGGCACCAGTTATGGCTTTCGCGATGCGCTGGCCATTGGTGTGGGGCCGCGCTATTTGATTGGAGTGTGGATCGGTCGCCCGGACGGTACGCCGGTGCCGGGGCAGTTTGGTCTGGCCTCGGCGGCGCCGCTGATGCTGCAAGTGCACGATGTGCTGAGCAACCGCGACAGCCAGCGCGGCATTGTCGCGCCGGTGCAGCCCGTGCCGGGCAGCGTGGGCGTGGCAGCGATTTGCTGGCCGCTGGGCCAGCCGTTGAGCAAGAACGACCCCAATTGCCGCCGCCAGCGCTTTGCCTGGACGTTGGACAACACCACGCCGCCGACCTTGCTGGCGGCGGATCAGCCGTTGGGCGTGGGCTTGCGCGAAACCCTGTGGGTCGATGGGCAAGGGCAACGCGTTAGCCCGCAGTGCCCTGGTGCGCAGCAACGTGACGTGGCGTTGTGGCCTGCGCCGCTGGAGCCGTGGCTGCCCCGGGTGGAACGGCGTGAAGCGCGCTTGCCGCACGCCTCGACGCAATGCCCGCCACCGGCATTGAACTCGGTGACAGCGTTGTCGATTGTCGGTGTGCGTGAGGGGGACCGGTTGCGGCGCCCGGCGGCGAGCCAGGCGTCATTGCGCCTCACGCTGACTGCGCTGGGCGGTGACGGTCGCCGTTGGTGGTTCCTCAATGGCACCCCGCTGGGCGACAGCGTGCATCAAGAAGCCCTCAACACCACCCTTGAACAGCCAGGGCGCTATGAGCTGAGTGTTCTCGACGAAAGCGGGCAAACCGCGCGGGTTGAATTCAGCGTCGTGGAGTAGACCTCCGGCTTGCGATTTTCTGAAAGATCAAAAGATCGCGAGGCAAGCTCGCTCCTACAGTGAATTGGGGTTATCACTTTAGTGAGTGGGGTGATTTGTTTTGGTGAACGTGTTGATTTTTATGATTTTTAGTCTGCGCGAGGGCGCTGGTTATATAAGGGCTTAATACCAAGTAGTGAGTTGTTCAATACCCGCTCCGGCGTTGTGATGGAAGCCACGGATGAACGTATCTCTGACGTTAGAGCAGGGAGCCTTCGAACTCTGGCTAAGCAGGTGCAAGGGAATAATCATGAACACTCAACTGTGGTTAAAAACAAGTACAGCCCTTTTGTTAGTGATGACCGTCAGCCTGGCTGGTTGCCATAGCGGCGGTGGCGGTTCTAAAAGTCATGTTGAAGCCAGTACGCCCGATGCCGGTACGGGCGGCGGTGGTGATGGTAGCGGTGGCGGCAATAACGGCGGTGGTGACGGCAGCGGCAATAACGGTGGCGGCAACAATGGTGGTGGTAATAACGGTGGCGGCAACAACGGCGGCGGCAACAATGGCGGTGGCAACAATGGCGGTGGCAACAATGGAGGCGGCAATAACGGCGGTGGCAATAACGGCGCCGGCAACACGCCCCTGGTCACCGGGCAAGTTATCAGCCAGGTGAGCGGCGCTGTCGGCGGTGTCGGTTCGACTGTCAGCGACTTGGGCACCACCCTGACAACGGTGCCTGTGGTGGGCGCGGCAGGTGGGTTGGTGACCAACACCGGTAATGCGGTGACGTCCATCACCGACGGCCTGGACAAAGGCCTGGGCACGATTGGTACGGATAAAAACTCACTGGGCATCACTGTCGCTGGCGCAACCAATGCTGTGTCTGATATCGGCAAAGGGGTGTCCTCACTGGGCCAGGGCGTGAGCGGGGTGATCAATAACACACCGATCAGCCAGATCCCGATCGTGGGCGGCGTTGCGGGTAACGTCACAGATGTTACCGGCGGCCTGGTGAATAAAGTCGGGACCACGGTCACCATGCTCGGCAATACGTTGACCACCAATGTCACCAGCGGGCAATTGGGCCAAGTGACGGGCGGAGTCAATGACAAGGTGCTGGTGCCGGTGATTTCGCTGGTAGAAAAAACCACCGGGCAAATCGGCACAACCACAGGGTTGGGCGCACCGGTTGACGGCCTGCTGAACAAAGTCGGTGGAGTGGCGGCCGGCGTCGGCAACAAAGTGACCGGCGTGGGCGATCAAAACCCGGTCACCAATCTGGTCGGTGGCGCGTTGGTCGGTGTCGGCGGTGTGGCTGACAAGGCGGGCGGTTATGTGAACCCTGCGGCTGGAACAGGCACCGGGACCGGTACAGGCACCAGCACAGGCATTGGTGGATTGCTGGGTGGCGTGACAGGTGCCGTTGGCGGTGCAGGTTCAGGCACCGGTACGGGCGCAGGCGGTGCGGTGGGCGGCTTGGTGGGCGGTGTTGCCGGCACGGTCGGCGGGGTGGTCAATACCGTCACTGGAGCGGGCACTGGTACAGGCGGTGTAGGCGGCTTGCTGGGCGGTGGAGTGGGTGCGGTGGTGGGCGTAGGCGCCGGTGTCGGGGTGGGAGCAGGGACTTCTTCCTCAGGGGCGGGTGTCGGTGCCGGAGCGGGTGCCGCTGCAGGTGCTGGGGCGGGAGCGGGTGCAAGTTCGGGAACTGGCCTGGTCACAGGTTTGGTTGGAGGCGTGGTGGGCGGGCTGGGTAATTTGGGCAAGAAAAACTGACGAAATTGCACCTGGCCGGTTCGACGGCCATACCTACAACGCCTACGCTTGGTTGAGACGAGGGATTGTCATGAATCCCTCGTCTTTTTTTTGTATCCAGGTTGTAGGACTGCTGTTTGGACAGCGTCATTGCGTAATGGCGCGTCCAGGCCATTAAGCCGCTGTTGTTGACCATGGAGTGTCATATGCGAACTTATGTCCCGTTCTTGTTATTGGCCTTGGCCCCGTGCGTGGGTGCCGAACCTCTTCCACGCTACCTAAACAGCAACGAAACCCTGCAGTCGCTGCCCGCGCCCAACTTGCCGGTGGATGCCTATCGCCCGCAAACACCCGCGTTGAAGCTGCCCAAACCGGCCGCGACCGACGCCCAGCCCTTGATGATGAGCACCCGCCTGACCATCCGCAAATTGCAGATCGAGGGCGGCACGGTGTACCCGCTGCAAGAGCTGGGCGCCGCCTATAAATCGCTGCTGGGGCATGAAATTACCCTCAGTGAGCTGATTGAAGCGACGCGCACCATCACCCAGCGCTACCAAACCGATGGGTACTTGTTGTCGTACGCGTTTTTGCCGCAGCAGAACTTTGATCAGGGCCTGGTGCGGGTGGTGCTGGTCGAAGGGTATATCCGCGATTATCAGGTGGAGGGAGATGTCGGGCGGGTCAAAGGCTTTATTGATGAGCTGGTCGACAAACTCAAGGGTGAGCGCCCGCTGACCCGTAAAACCTTTGACCGCTATGCCACGCTGATGAGCCGTATTCCGGGGGTGACATTGCAGGCGCAAGTGCCGCCGCCGGGCACCACCGATGGGGCGGCGACGCTGCACGTTACGGCCAGCCGCAAACCCTTCACCACCGGCATGAACCTCGTCGAAGGCAGCCGCGACAGTACCCAGGCCCTGTTCAGCGTCAACAGCAACTCGCAAACCGCCATGGCCGAGCAGTTGACCGTGAGCGGGCTGTTCCCGCCGGGGCACGACAAAGAACACTATTACCGCATTGATTACAGCCAGTACCTGAACGCTGAAGGCACTCAGTTGAGCCTGTATGGCACGCGATATCGCAGTGACCCGGCCACCAGCATTGCGACCAGTGACGGTTTTGAGCTCAAGCCCCACCGCGAAAATGACCGCTTTTCGATCGGCGTCAGCCACCCGCTGATCGTTGCGCCTGACCAATGGTTAAGCGTTGCGGGCCGTTTATACGGGGTGAACGATAAAACCGATTACGACATTGTCGGTTATTCGCAAACCATCAGCGAAAAAACCAATGTACGGGCTTTGGCGCTTGAAGGGGATTGGCGCAAGTCCACGGGCCAACAATTGCGTATTCTCAGCGCAGGGTTATATCAAGGGATTAATGGGCTGGGGGCCAAGACGGAAAGTAACTTGACCGGCAATCACTATGATCTGGATTTCTTTCGCTTGCGTGTGTCAGGTGTTCAAAGTGATACGTTTTTCGATAATTGGCAGGGCGTAGTATCGGGTGCACTGTATTGGAGTGACGATACATTGGCGGACAGTGAGCGTGCTGTATTCGGCGGTCAAAATTTTGGCCGTGGTTATCCCGATGATCAAGCGTCGGGTGATAAGGGGTGGGGTGTGGCGTATGAACTCAACTACAGTTTCAATCGCGACGGTGAGTGGGTGAAACTGTTACAGCCTTATGCTGTATTGGATAAGGCGAAAACCTGGTTTAACGAACTTCCGCTTAAAAGCTCTGATATGTCATCTGCTGCTGTCGGGCTGCGTTTTGGCGATAAGCGTTATTACAATATATCGCTGGAAGTGGCCAAGCCCATGTCGGATATGGCGTTGGACAGTTTTAACCGCCGGCCGCGTTATACCTTGAGCTTTAGTTATCAGTTGTAAGGTCGTGCTTGTCTCGCGATATTTTGAACAATCAAAAGATCGCGAGGCAAGCTCGCTCCTACAGTAGTAGGTGGGGTTATGGGCGGACGGAGTAGAGTTTGGAGACAGGGAATAAGTAATTGAGGGTGTGGATCAAACGGTCGTGATAGATCGGTTTACGGAACAAGTCCAGGACTTGCAAACGCAATAAGTCGCTGACATTGTCCATGTCGGCGTGGCCGGAAATAACAATCACGGGCAAGTGTTGTCGAGCGGTGTGATTTCGCAGGCGCTGGATTAATGCAATGCCACTTTCTTCGGGCATGCGCAGGTCGGTGATGACCAGGGCAATGTCCGGGTGAACGGTCAACTGCCGAAGGGCGAGTGAGACTGAGGTTGCCGTAAAGCAACAAAATCCCTCGCCCTCCAGCAGTTCGGCCAGCTCCAGCAGAGCGTCCTCTTCGTCGTCTACCAAGAGAAGCTGTTGGCGTTTAGATCGGCTGTTCATGGGATTAAGCAGGTTTGGTAACAGCGTCTTTAATCGTCGTAAACATGGCACTGATTGCGCCTGATATTGGCGTGACGAAGGCCGCTAAAACGATAGCGACCATCGCCGCAATAATGGCGTACTCAATACCCGAAGCACCCTCTGTACGTTGGGAAAAAAACTTGGCTTGTCGTGTCAGAAACACAGTGGCCGGAACATAGAGTTTCAGAACAGTTGTTGAAAACATCTGATCTCTCCTGAGAGCGCCGCAATGACAGCAGTTTGTCCATACCTTGAAACAGCCTTTGAATTAACCGGCTGGTTTAGTCACCGCCGTTTGAATAGTGGTAAACATGGCCTTGATTTGAGTAGAAATAGGCGTCACAAAGGCAGCAAGAGCAATCGCAACCATGGCGGCAATAATGGCGTATTCAATACCCGACGCCCCTTCAGTGCGCTTTGTAAATTGCTTGACATGGTGCGCCACGAAGAGTTGGGTCGGAACATAGACTTTCAGGACAGTATTGGTAAACATCTGATTTCTCCTGGGTGCACCAAAGAGGGCACTTCGCAGCAAGGGGGCGACGTAATTACTATTTGCCATCACAGCATTGGCAAGAAAAGGGAATCCATCAACTGTTAAAAAGCGCTAATGCAAAAGTATTAATCCAAAAGTGTCCAGATGAAAGTTACGGTAAATCAAGGTCTTCGGCGGCACTCTATTTTTTTTGAGTTGCCTAATGGCATTTTGCTTTGTGTGCGCTACTTTCAAATAGCGAAATGGTCGCAATAATAATGCCTGTCATAGCGACCGATAAGCGAATGGATTTCCTGATGTGCAGTACAGAGTGGCAAAGGGAGTGTGTTAATGAATAACCGACGCAGTTTGATCCTGGCCGCGCTCTTGTTTATCGGTGCCATTGCCGCGGGTTTTTGGGGTTTGGTGATCACCCGCCAGCAGCCGGTTGCGCAGGTACCGGTAACTCAGGTCGTTGAGCAGAGTGTCGCCACGGTTGAAGACCAGACGCGCAAACCTGTGGTGGTGCTGGTACGCGATGTCGCCCCGCATGTGGCCTTGACGGCCGACGATGTGACCCTAGAAAAATTGCACACGGCGCCCCCAGGCAGTTTTGCCTCGGTTGATCAGGTGGTAGGGCGTGCCCCGTGGCGCAGCTTGAGCGCGGGTACCTGGCTGAATGAACAAAGCTTTGAAGTCGGCGGGCCGCTGGCGCGGATGATTCGCCCGGATGAGCGCGCATTGGCGGTGGCCATTGATGAAGTGATCGGCGCCAGCGGTCAGTTGTCCCCCGACGATTATGTAGACGTGTTGTTGTCCCTGCGCGAGGACCAGTCCAACCCGCAGCAGTCGGCGCAAGTGGTGGTGCCGGCCGTGCGGGTGTTGAGCGTGGGGGATGAGGTGGGTCAGAGCAGCGACGGTCAGTCAACCAAGGCGGCGCTGAGTGCCGACGAGGCCCTCAAACAAGTACAGCGTCGGGCTACGGCACGCTCGGCCGTGCTGGCCGTTCCCGCGCCGCTGCTCAGCCAGCTGATGCTCGCCGCCCAGGCGGGCACCTTGCGTCTGGCCGTGCGTAGCGCCAAGGAAGATCGCTTGAGCAAGTACTGGGCGGGTGAGCAAGACGCCCCAAGCAAGCTGGAGAACGCCCGACGCGACCTTTATCAGTTCAATCAATTGGCCTTTACCGGCCCGGCAAAAGTCGCCCCGGTGGCGAACCCTGGCGGCGGCGTCGTTCCGCGTGCGCGGGGCATCGAAATTATTCGCGGCAACCAAACGGCCCAACAGCCTGCTCAATAAAAAAAGCCTGATCTGCAAGGAAGACCCTATGAGCCATCGTTGCGTAGCGCTGTACAAACGAGCTGTCTGGACTCTGGTTCTAAGCAGCTTGCCTTTTGAAATGGCCCTGGCCGCGCCTTCCAATTGCTCAGCACTTGGGCAATTGCCAGCGGTGCTGGAAGTGGGGCAGGGCATCCAGCAAGCACTGGATTCGCCGGTTGCCATTACGCGCATTGCCGTCGGTGATCCGGGCATTGCCGATGTGCATGCCAACGGCAGCAACGCCTTTTTGCTCACCGGTGTCGCGCCGGGCACCACCAGCTTGATGGTCTGGACCGCCTGTTCGAAAACCCCGCGCCAGAGCATGGTGTTCGTCAAGGGCAAGGCCACCCAGAGCTTTACCAGCGCCTCCGTGTCGCCCTCAGAAGACCCGGCGTTGCTCAGCCAGGTGCAAACCGACATTCGCTTTGTCGAGGTCAGCCGGACCAAGCTGCAGGAAGCCAGCACGTCGATCTTTGGTCAGGGCAGCAACTTTCTGTTTGGTTCTCCGAACTCATTCATCACCAACGCTGAAAACATCATCACCGGCGGCCCGGTCGCCAACAGCAAAAACTTCAACATCGGCTTTGGCGGTGGTCGGGTTCGCGCCTTGATCAATGCGCTGGAGGGCAGCGGTTTTGCCTACACCCTGGCGCGGCCGAGTCTGGTGTCATTGAGCGGGCAAAGTGCGACCTTTCTGGCGGGCGGCGAAGTACCGATCCCGGTGCCGAGCAGCGGCAGCGATAACGTGTCGATCGAGTACAAGGAGTTTGGTATTCGCCTCACGCTGACCCCGACCGTGGTCGGCAACAACCGCATCCTGCTCAAGGTCGCACCGGAAGTCAGCGAGCTGGATTACACCAACGCGGTGAACATCGCCGGGACCTTGGTGCCGGGGCTTAACGTGCGTCGTACCGACACCAGCATTTCGCTGGCCGATGGCGAAAGCTTTGTCATCAGCGGCTTGATCAGTACGCGCAACACCTCGCAGGTGAACAAATTTCCGGGGCTGGGTGACGTGCCGATTCTGGGGGCGTTTTTCCGCGATTCGAACATCAGCCGCGAAGAAAAAGAACTGCTGATGATCGTGACCCCGCATCTGGTTCAACCCTTGGCTGCCAATGCGCCCCTGCCGAGCATGCCGGGCGAAAAACTGCGCAATTACGACCCCAACTGGTATCGCTTGTATTTCCTTGAAAACGGCAATTTCAATCGCCGTAGCGGGTTATCCCAATGAGCCAGAGCCTGAGCCAGACGTTTCTCGCGCTGACGCGCAACAACACCGACCTTGAGTGGCTGCAGGGCGCGTTGGCGCCGCTCGGCCAAGTGGTGGGGGCCGGTACCAGCAGCCTCGATGAACTGCTCGCGTTGATTGACGTGACCTTTGCCGGGCTGGTGTTTGTGGGGCTGGACCGGGAGAAGGTAGTGGCCCAGTGCGCGTTGATCGAAGGCGCGCTGGAGGCCAAGCCAATGCTCGCGATCGTGGCCTTGGGCGATGGCATGGACAACCAGTTGGTGCTCAATGCCATGCGTGCCGGGGCCCGGGATTTTGTCGCTTATGGCTCGCGCTCCAGTGAAGTGGCGGGGCTGGTACGGCGGCTGAGCAAGCGCCTGCCGCCGGTGACGCCGAATACCGAGTTGGGCGGCCTCAGCGTGTTGTTCAGCGCGCAATGCAACGCCGATGGCGCGCTGCTGGCCAGCCACCTGGCGCTGGTGGTGCAAAAGAGCGGGCAGAAAACCCTGTTTCTGGATTTGGGCATTCCCCGTGGCGACGGCCTGGCGCTATTGGGCCTTGAAAGCTCGTTCTTTTTTGGCGACGCGCTGCGCCATCTTCGGCGCCTGGACAGCACCTTGATCGACAGTGCGTTCACCAAAACCCCGGACGGCTTGCGGGTGTTGGCCCACAGCAACGCCGACGAGCCTCTGGAGCACACCAGCGCCGCCGAGTTGTACATGTTGCTCAGTGCCTTGCGTCAGCACTTTCAGCACATTGTGGTGAACCTCACCGGTCAGCCGGATGGCGAGGCGCTGCGCACGTTCGTGACCCACTGCGACAAGTTGCTCTGGTACGTCGATCAGAACGTGCTCGATTGCCGCCGCAACCTGGACGTACTCAACCTCTGGCGCAACAAAGGCATGAAGCTCGAACACACGGGGCTGGTGGTCGATCGCTGCCTGCGGGGGATTGCTCCGGATGTCGATGCGTTGGCCAAGAGTTTTGATTTACCGGTGCTGGTGTCGTTGCCGCTGAGCGCCGAGTTACGCCTCAATGCGAAAAATCAGGCTGTCACGTTGTTTGAGTTGGGGCCGCGCGAGGCCTTGAGCCAAGGCTTGAAAAAGATCGGTGAACAGTTGGCCAAGCGCTCTGTGGCGTCGGGCAAACCGTCCTCCGTCGCGGACAAATGGCTTAACCGTCTTTGGGGGTCCAAATGACCAAAGAGCAGCTGTTCGGTTCCGGGCTTCACAAAGACGGGCGCGCCGACCACGACGGCCTGAAAATGGTGCTGCACCGTTACATCATCGACGCCATCGAGGAGAGCGGCAAAAACCTGCTGGAAGACTCGCGCCATGCCTTGTCGCAGTTTGTCACCGACCGCGTGGCCGAATACGTATCGCGCTTGCACCTGGCCATTTCGCGCTACGAGATGGAACGTCTGGCCGAGGAAATTGTTGACGAGCTGACAGGGTTCGGGCCGCTGGAAGTGCTGCTGCGCGACAGCGCCGTCACCGAGATTCTGGTCAACGGCCCGCATCATGTGTTTGTTGAACGCGACGGTCTGTTGAGCCACAGCGATTTGCGCTTTATCGACGATCATCACGTCGAGCGTGTGATGCAGCGCATTTTGGCGCCGCTCGGTCGGCGCCTGGATGAGTCGTCACCCATGGTCGATGCGCGGCTGCCAGACGGCAGCCGGGTAAACGCAATCATCCCGCCCATTGCGCTGGACGGTCCCTGCCTGTCGATCCGGAAGTTTCGCAAGGACATGCTCAAAAGCAGCGACCTGGTGGCGATGCAAACCATCGATCAATCGATCTATGAGTTTTTTCAGGAGTCGGTGGGCAAGCGCTGCAACATTTTGATCAGCGGTGGTACCGGCACCGGCAAAACCACGTTGCTGAATATCCTCAGCCAATTGATCAACCCGCACGAGCGCTTGGTCACCATCGAAGACGTGGCCGAATTACAGCTGGGCCACCCCCACGTGGTGCGCCTTGAAACCCGCCCGCCGAATTCCGAAGGGCACGGTGAAGTCAAATCCAGCGACCTGATTCGCAACGCCCTGCGGATGCGTCCGGACCGCATCATCCTCGGTGAGATTCGAGGCGTGGAAGTGCTCGATGTGCTGACGGCGATGAACACCGGCCACGATGGCTCGATGAGCACGGTGCACGCCAACACCGCGCAAGACGCCCTGTTGCGCCTTGAAACGTTGGTGGGTTTGACGGGCCGTACGGTGGCGGAAAAAACCCTGCGCCAGATGATCTGCGCCGCCCTCGACGTGATTATCCAGCTGACCCGTATGTCTGACGGGCGCCGCTGTGTCAGTGAAGTGCTGGAAGTGGTGGGCGTGCGTGACGATGTGTATGTCACCAACACCTTGTTTCGGCTGGACAAACGCACCGGCTTTGGCTTTGTGCGCGAGGCACTGAACCCGGCGAGCGACAAGTTGCGTCGCGACCCGATTCTAAATGCCAACGGCTGAGGCACAGATCATGATTCCGGCCCTGTTACTGTTCGCTTTCAGCCTGATGATGTTCATGATGTCGATGAATCTGGTATACCGCGCCCTGCGCGATCCCACCACCAGCCGGGTGCTGGGCCGCTTGACCGAGGGCCATCCGCAAATGGCGGACAAGGCGCTGGGTGTCGAGTGGCTGGACCGGGCGTTTTTGCAGGCGGGGTTGGGGCGCCCTTCGGAGCGCTTGGGGCTGTGGCTGCTGATCTGGGCCGGGGCCGTGGCGTTGGCAGCTTTGCTGGGCGGCTGGTTTTTTTTTCTGGTGTTCCTGGTCGCGCCGCCGGTCTGCGTAAAGCTTTTTGTCAGCTGGCGTTACCAGCGTCGAGTCAAGCGCATGGTCGAGCAATTGCCGCAATTGCTTGATCACTGCGTGCGCAGCCTGAAGGCTGGGCGCACCTTGGCCGATGCGGTGCTCAATGCCATCGAAGCGTCCCATGATCCGCTCAAAAGCAGCATCAGCCGGGTGGCGCGCAACGTGCAGTTAGGCGTGAGTTTGCCCGAGGCGGTGCAGGATTTTGCCGAGCTGTATGAGCGCGATGAATTTCGCATGTTTGCCCTGGGCTTGAAGGTCAACCACCGCTACGGCGGCAACGCCAGCGAGCTGCTGGAAAACCTCATCGTGTTGATCCGTGAGCGTGAATCAGGGGCGCGCAAGCTCAAGGCCATGACCGGCGAAACCCGCGTCACGGCGTTGGTGCTGGCGCTGTTGCCGCTGTTGGTGGGCGGCTATTTCATGGTCACCAACCCGACCTTCCTTGTGAACATGTGGCACGACGCGAGTGGTCAACATTTGCTGATTGCCGCGTTTGGCTTGCAAGCCATTGGCTGTTTTGCCCTGTGGCGCATGGTACGGAGCGTATGACATGGCCTTGCTGATTTGCGCAGTGTTGCTGTTGGCAGGCCTCGGGGTCTTGATCCATAGCGCGGTTCAACAGCGCTTGCGTCAACAACGGGTGGTGCAACGCCTGGAAGGCGAAAAGACCGGGCCGGGGAAGATCAGTGTGTGGATGCGTGCACTGGGCAGCAGCAAGTTTGGCCAGCGTTCGGTGTCCATGGACAACGAAACCCAAGTGTTGCTGAACCGCGTGGGCTGGCGCACGGCAAGCCAGCGTTCGCTGTTTGCGGCGTTCCAGGTCGGTACGCCGGTGGCCGTGGCCGGGCTGGCGTTTCTGGGGCATGAACTGTTTTACCCGGGTTCCGGCTATTTGATGATCGTGCTGCTGTTTGCCCTGGCGCTGGGGTACCTGATCCCCAAGCGCATGCTTGCCCATGTCGCTAAAAAGCGTCAGGAAGCGGCGGCAGTTGAGGTGTCGACGTTTATCCCGCTGCTGCGCATTTTGTTCGAGTCGGGCATGGCCGTTGAGCAAGCGCTGCGCGTGTTGAGCATCGAGGCGCGGCAACTGTTGCCGGTGCTCACAGGCGAGTTGCGGCTGGTGCTGGCTCGCGTGGACTCGGGTCTGGAGTTGAGCCAGGAATTGGACAAGGCGGCCAGTTTGTTGGCGGTGGATGAGTTTGACGACACCTGCGTGATTCTCAAGCAATTGCTGCAGCAGGGCGGTGGCGCGATGAAATCGTTGCAGTCACTGAAAAGCCTGCTGGATGACCGACGTCTCACCCGCATGGAGGAATACATCTCAAAAATGTCCGCCAAGATGTCGGTAGTGATGATGATGTTTCTGTTTCCGGCGTTGCTGATTGTGTTGGGCGGGCCGAGTTTTATTGCTATCGCACGGGCCTTTGGCTCTTGAACAGGAGTATGAGCATGAAAGTAGTCATGGCCGTGTGTGCATTGTTGATGCTGGGAGGATGCGCCACCGGAGGGCAAAGCAACCCGCCGTGGGCCGCCTTTAGCGGTGGCAGTTGCGGCAAGTTGAGCGACGATCAGGAACTGTCGATGAACCTGGCCGATGACATGGCCAAGGAGGGCAAGCTGCACGCCAGCCTGGCCAACCTGCAAAACCTGCCGCAAGGCTACGCCCAGGTGCAATTGCGCAAGGCGCGGATCTATCGCCAGTTGGGCCGCCCTGAAGCCGGGCCGTTGTACCGCGGGCTGCTCGGCACCTGCTTGAGCGCCGAAGGTGATCATGGCCTGGGCCAGTTGGCGGCAGCGCGAGGCGATAACACGCTGGCGGCGTCCTACCTTGAGCGCGCAGCGCAAGCGGCGCCCACGGACGAAAAAATCCGCAATGACCTGGGCGTGGTGTACCTCAACCAACTGCGCACCGACGAAGCGCGTTTTGAGTTTTTGACGGCGCTGGAGCTTAAACAATCGGATCAATTGGCGGCGTTGAACCTGGTGACCTTGCTCATCTATCAGGACCAATGGAGCCAGGCGGCGGAGCTGGCCAGCCGCGCTGAATTGACCCCCGAACAAGTGAGTGACGCACAAGCCAGGGCCCAGGCCTTGAAAACCCAGGCTGCCAAACCGGCGAGTCATCAGGTGGCTGCAATCAAATAAAGCGTTGGAGGTTTGCCATGAAATGTTCGGTTCGTTTGGCCGTGTTGTTGGGCATGATGCCGCTGAGTGTGCTGGCGATTGAGCCGGGGCCGGCGTCCCAGTACCAGCAGGAAACCGAGCGCTGGTTGCAGCTGCAAGTCAGCGGTCAGGCCCAGTCCAAGGAACGCCAGGTGGCAACCCCGGCCGAGCGCGAACGCAGCCTGCAACGCTGGCTGGACAGCTACACCCACCCCATCCCTGAGTACTACAAACAAGACGAAGGCGGTAAGGCCAAGCAGCAATAAGGCACTGTCGCCGCGGCCTCATGCTTGTAGTCGCTGACGAGGAACGAAGGCTGCGATGCGGGCCTCAGGACTGTCGTCTGGGGTCGCTGCGCAACCCATCGCGGCCTCGATCCTCGTCAGCGACTACAGGTTGTGGTCAGTGCGCCGTTTGCCGATGCTGTTGGGCGGATGCACTGGGGGAGAGGGCGAGCGCCAACTGGGTGCGGTTGTTCATGTGGGTCAGTCGCAGCACCTGGGACACGTAGAGCTTGACCGTGTTTTCGGTGATGCCCAAATCGCAGGCAATCTGGTAGTTGGTCTGCCCCTTGCCCACCAGTTTGGCCACGTCCAGCTGGCGCGGTGACAACTGCTTGAAAATCGGTGGCAGGTCACTCAAGGCTTCGTCGTCCGCAGCCACAGTGCTCTTGAACGGCGGTGGATGGCGGACCGTTTCCATGTCGTGATAAAGGTCGTCGATAGACTCAGCCAAATACTGCAGCTTCTGGTTCAAATGCCCCAGATGCTCGTTCTTTTGCCGTTCGCGCAAGACGGCTTCCTGACGCTGAATGCCCTCAAGCAATTCCGCAAGGTCAACCGGCTTGGGGTAGTAATCGGCAATGCCGATACGCAAGGCCTTGATCACGTCCTGTTTATCGGAGTGGCCGGTCAACAGGATGCTTTCAAACAGGCGGTGTTTACCGGCAATTTTCTGCAGATGCTGGGTTAATTCGATGCCGTTCATGTCGGGCATGTGCAGGTCACACAGCACCAGACTTATCTCGGGATCCGCGACAAACGCCTCCACGGCCTCACGGCTTGATTCGCAAGGCACGCAACGGTAACCGCTGCTTTCCAGGAACTCACTGAGTTCTTCGACAATCAGTGGCTGATCGTCGACCACTAACACTTTTATTTTTGAGGTGAGCTTGTTCACGCGCTACTCCATGCCTGGCAAGCCAATTTAAGACGTCCTGTACCACTCGCGTGAATGGCGAGGGGTTCAGGAAACATAGACGTAGTTTCCTACGCTGTACATGTAATAAATCCTTCGTTTTGATTAGGTTAGACACAAAACGGACAGGCTGAAGCCGCATAAAAGAAACGGGGCGAAGGGCTAATGCCAGTCAGTTAAGACTGACGCATTGACCTTTAGCCCACAGGCCGCAAAATCCGATGCTTGGAAACGAGCATCGGATTTTTTATGCGCCTGTCAAAAGCACTGTCCCTTACCCATGAAATGGCATCGCGGCCACATGCCCTTGAGGGGCTAGGAGCCTTGCTTGATCCAGACATCGTTAAGCAAGCCTTCGAAAGCGCGGGTGTCTCGACCATTCGCAAGCGCCGTCTTCCACTTGAAAGCCTAGTGTGGTGCAT
>NZ_WIVZ01000033.1:0-64356 GCF_009600325.1 Pseudomonas sp. FSL R10-2189 | reverse complement strand
GGTACTCAGGTGGTTGTATTGGGTAGACATGGCAACACCTTACATGAGGTGTTGCACTTGCTCCTTGAGACCGCCCACCTTTATCGCGGTCATTATTGACAGCTTTCTTTTTTGCTTTCTGGCGTTTTATGGCGTTATGGAAACCAGCGTCATCCTTGACATGATCGTTATCCAGATTCTTATCAAAGTGAGCTTTGCATTCTTTAACGTGTTCCCGGCGTATGGCATGAGGGCGCTGTTAAACAAATACATGACGGTGGAGAGCAGGTAATCGCCCGGCAATGATTCGCTGACTATCAACACGCCCAGCGTGTTGATAGTGGCTGACGTGCAAGGCGCTATGCGGCTTTTTGCAGCTTTGCCTGCAAGCGTTGGCGAACACCTGCCGTGTCGCTCAAGTACTCGGCCAACCCTTTTGCCCGCAAGCTGCAGGCGGCGCAGTAAGTGCAGCCTGCGCCCTGGATGCCGTTGTAGCAGGTCAGGGTTTGGTCACGAATCACGGCCAATTGCTGGTATTCATCGGCCAGCGCCCACACTTCGGCTTTGTTTAGCCACATCAGCGGCGTTTCGATGCGTACGTCGTAGGCCATGCCCAAGGTGATGGCCTGGTTCAGTGATTTGACGAACGCGTCGCGGCAGTCCGGGTAGCCTGAAAAGTCTGTTTCGCACACGCCGGTAATCACGGTTTTGGCCTGCACCTGGTAGGCATAAATAGACGCCAGGGTGAGAAACACAATATTGCGCCCCGGCACGAAGGTACTCGGCAAGCCGTTTTCAGCTGCTGAGGCGTCGGGCACGGCCATATCATCGCGGGTCAGGCTGCTGACCGTTAATTGATTAAGCACAGAGGCATCCAGAACGGTGTGTTTGGTGGCGCCCAGTTGCTTGGAAAGCGCCCGTGCAACGTCAATTTCCGCGTGGTGACGCTGGCCGTAATCAAAGGTAATGCAGTGCACTTCGTCATACAGGGGCAGCGCCTGTAACAGACACGTCGTCGAGTCTTGCCCGCCACTGAAGACGATAACCGCTTTGTTAGTCATGTGAGGTCTCGATAAATAGGGCGAACGTCGAGACTATTCTGCGAGGTGGGCAGGAACAAGCGGGGGAGGATTTGCAGGAGTTTTCCGGGCCGAGAAGAAGACTAATCTGACTCCCCGCCGTGTAGGAGCGAGCTTGTCTCGCGATCTTTTAAAGATCAAAAGCTCGCGAGGCAAGCTCGCTCCTACAGAGGCATCAGGTGTTATTGCGGCAACGCTGCGCCTTTGGGCCACAACAGCCAGATGTTGCCTTTCTGCTTCATGTCGCCTGCGATTTTCCCGGCTTCCGGGCCGGTGCCGACGAAGAAGTCTGCCCGCACTTCACCGGCAATGGCGCCGCCAGTGTCTTGAGCGGCAACCGGGCGTACGATGGGCTGGCCGTCTGCCTGGGTGGTCGACAACCACAGCAAGCTACCCAGCGGGATGACGCTGCGATCCACTGCCACGCTGTAACCTGCGGTCAATGGCACGTTCAGCGAGCCGCGCGGGCCTTCGTTGCTGTCAGGGTTTTGCGTGAAAAACACGTAGCTGGGGTTGCTGGCCAGCAGTTCGTGCACGCGTTCAGGGTGAGCCACTGCCCACGCGTGAATGCTGCCCATGGTGACGTCTTCTTTTTTCAGCTCGCCCTGTTCCACCAACCAGCGGCCAATTGGTTTGTACGGGTGGCCGTTTTGGTCGGCGTAGCCGATGCGCAGTTGGCGGCCATTATCGAGTTGCACACGGCCCGACCCCTGAATTTGCAGAAATTGCAGGTCCATCGGGTCGGTCAGCCAGGCCAGTACCGGCGCATTGAGGCCTTGGTTGTTGATGGTTTCTGCGGTGTCGTATGGCTTGAGCACGCGCCCTTCAAGGCGACCGCGCAGGCGTTTGCCCTTCAGTTCCGGGTAGATGCTGTCCAGGTTCACCACGATCAAATCAGACGGCACGCCGTAAATAGGCACATGGGCCGTGGTGGTCTGTTTCAGGCTGCCGGGGTAGACCGGTTCGTAGTAGCCGGTGATCAAGCCGTCGCTGCTGCCTTCGGCCGAACGCAAGCTGTACACGTCCAAGTGGGTCTGCAGAAAACTGCTGACGTCAGCCACGCTCGGGTTGGCCGGCAAGCTGGCGGCAGCGCTGCACAGGCTGCCCCAGTTAGGGTCGGCTTTGAGCCGTGTGCACGCGCTGCGCCATGAGGCGAAACCATTTTGCAGGTCGACGCCGGTCACTTCCGGCAGCGCGCTCCAGTCCGCTTTGCTGTAGGTGGTATGCGGGGCCGGTTTGGCGGTGTCTTTGTCGGTGCCATTGCACCCGGCCAGCAGCATGACAATCGGCAGCGCCCACGCCAGCGGCTTGAAAAGTGATCTCATCAGCGAGGTTCCTTCAAGAGTTGCCGAGGTCAGATAACCGTCGAGGCAACCCGTATATTTAATAGGGGTATTGGTCTTTGCGAGTGACACGAGGATACTGGCCACCGATTTTCGTGACGTGAAGCCACCATGACTTTTAAACAATGTTGCATTGTGTTGCTGGCCTGCCTGACGCTGTCGGCGTGTGGCGGCATTGATCCGGACTCACCGCTGGGTCAGCGTAAAGCGATTTTCAAACAAATGCTCAGTACCAGTGAAGAGCTGAGTGGCATGTTGAAGGGCCGGGTACCGTTTAACGGTCCGCGCTTTGCTGAAGCGGCCATGCAGCTCGATGCGCTGGCGTATCAGCCGTGGGCGCATTTCCCGCAGGTGAAGGACTCCGATAAAACCAGCGCCACTGACGCGGTCTGGCAGCAACAGGCACGGTTTGAGGCATTGGCCCGCGAGCTGGAAGCGGCGACGGGAGCGCTGGTGGTCGCCAGCCAGCAGCAGCCGTACTCCGCCAGCCACCTGACGCCTGTGGTGCAGAAGGTTCAGGACACGTGCAGTGCGTGCCACAAGGCATTCAGGAATCACTGAGTGGGCACAAGCCCTCGCCTCGCGATCTTTGGATTGTTTAAAAGATCGCGAGGCAAGCTCGCTCCTGCAGGGTGGTTCAGCGACTTACTTGTCCAGCTGATCCAGCGCTTCTTGCAGCTCTTTACGGGACTCGGCGAGCTTGGTTTTGCGCTTGTCGATTTTTTCCGGATCGCCTTTTTTCATGGCTTTGTCCAAGTCGGCCTGGCGCTTGCTGACTTCATGCTTGGCATCGAGCACCTTGTTTTCACGCTCTTTGCGCAGGCCCGCGTCGGTGCAATTCGCCGTCACTTCGCTCAGGGCTTTTTCCAGACCGGCTGCTTGGTTGCTGTTGCCGTGGGCGCGTGCCTGTTCAAGTTGCAGGGTGATGGCTTGTTTTTTAGCGGCGCAACCGGTCAGCTCTGGAGCAGGGTCGGCAGCCATCACAGGGGCGGCCAGCAGGCCGCAGACAGTCAAGAGAATTAGCGGTGAAAAACGTTTCATAAAAAGCTCCGTGACAAAAATAATGACAATACACACAATTCAAAACCCGGACGCAGCATACGCCTCGCGTAACGCTGTGGGCAGTTTCTAGTCGAAACCGGCAATCCCGGCAGCCCGTAGCTGTTCACTTAAAGCCTGTACGTTCGGCTCACGCAAAAATTCAGTCAATTGCGCAGCACGCTGGGCACCAATCCCGGTATACGCCTGCCAGGCCTGTTCATCGCGCGCGACCAGCGCTTGCCATGACTGCCCCAACGGCGCATCCCCCGTGGGCGGCAAGCCCAGGGCTTTGACCCATCGAGCAAACGGTTGTTGCCGTGCCGCGTGCACACTGGCGAGCAAACGTTCGCTGCTGCGCTCGCCGAAGCCGCCAATGTTAGCAAGTCGGGCGGTGTCCAGGGTCAACCAATCAAGCAGGTTATTGACCTCACCGGCTTGAATCAGCGTATTCCAGGTGCCGGGCCCGACAAACGGCATGGCCAATCCCTTCTTGCTGCTGAGCCAATTGAGCCGCGCCAAAAACTGACGTTCACACCCCGGTGTTGCCGACCAGCAGCTCAGGGCATGGAAGTTATTGGGCTGGGGCGCCAAGACTTCAATCCGTTCGCTGGCGCGCAAGGCCACGCTGTCGAGCCGGGGAATGGTCATGCCCGCCAGGCTGATGGCCACGTGGTCGCCGGGGCGAATATCCAGATCTTGCCAATGTTGCAGCGAGCCCACACTGATGCGTTTGATCGTGCGGTCATCAAGGCGCACCGGGGTCAGCTCCAGCATGGGCGTGATACGCCCGGTGCGGCCAATGTTGAACGTGACTTTACGCACTTCGCTCAGCACCTGGGCGTGCGGGTATTTCCACGCGGCGGCCCAGTTCGGCGGTTTGGCTTGCCAACGCTCGGCAGCCGGGCGCTGGCTTTGGCGCAACACCACACCATCGCTGGCGAACGGCAGCGGCGTGTTAAACCAATGCTCGCGCCAGTGCCGGGCGTGGTCCAGATGCTCGATGGGCTGGCTGTAGGTTTGGCTGTCGGTAAAGCCCAGTTCAGCCAAACGGGCCAGCCGCTCGCTTTGCGCGTGCGGGCCTTGGGGCCAATCCCACACGAACAGGCCAATGCCCTGGCCTTGTTCAGGGCTTAGCGCATGGCGGGCCATCAACCCGGCCACGGTGCTGCGCGCGTTGACGCTGCCCGCCTTGGCCTGAACATGCCCGGGCACCCGCCAATAGAGTTCACCTTGCAATAGCATGTCCACAGGCTGTGGCAAGCGTTGTGGGATGGCGCTGATCACCTGTGCAGTCGCTGTCCAGTTCTGCCCGGTAAGCCCGTCGCCGCGGCTGATGACGTGCTGTAGTTGGCCTTGGTGGTAGACCAGGGTGACGGCCACGCCATCCACTTTGGGTTGTACCCACAGGTCCTGACGCCCCTTGATCCAGCGTTCAACGGCGCGTTCATCTGTCAGTTTGGCCAGCCCGGTTTGCGCCACGGGATGAGGTACCGGGCCGCTTGCCGTTTGCAACGGGTTATCCACAGCTCGGCAGAGTTCCAGGCGGCTGCGCAGTTGGTCGTACACCGCGTCGCTGACCAGAGAAACCCCCAAGCGGTGGTAACTGTCGTCCCACACCGTGAGTTGCTGGCGCAGGGCTTGCTCGTCGGCGCAGGGGTTGGCGAGGGTGTTGAAACTGAGAAACGCGAGCAAAAGCCCACTGAAAACGCGGAGTATGGCCAGCATCATGAGCGTCCTTGCCCGGAGTGAACGCTTAAGGCTAGCGGAGGGTGGCCGTGGCGCTTGGGCAGAGGATTGCCGAGTGTTTCGAATGCCACAAAAAAGGCACAAAAAAGCCCCGGACAGCGACCTGTCCGGGGCTTCTGGCTTACTTACAAACCCGCAGCGCTGCGCAGTTCTTCAGCGCGGTCGGTACGCTCCCACGTGAACGTGGTGAAGGTATCGTTGCCAACGGTTTTGGTCTGCGGCGTGCGGCCGAAGTGACCGTAAGCGGCTGTTTCCTGGTACATCGGGTGCAGCAGGTCGAGCATGGTGGTGATGGCGTATGGACGCAGGTCGAACACTTCACGTACCAGCTTGATGATCTTGTCGTCAGAAATCTTGCCAGTGCCGAAGGTGTTCAACGAAATCGAAGTCGGTTGAGCGACGCCGATTGCGTAGGAAACCTGGATCTCGCAACGCTCAGCCAGGCCGGCAGCCACGATGTTCTTGGCCACGTAACGACCGGCGTAAGCCGCCGAACGGTCAACCTTGGACGGGTCTTTACCCGAGAACGCGCCGCCGCCGTGACGGGCCATGCCGCCGTAGGTGTCAACGATGATCTTGCGGCCGGTCAAGCCGCAGTCGCCCACCGGGCCCCCGATGATGAACTGGCCAGTCGGGTTGATGTGGAACTGGGTGTCTTTGTGCAGCAGTTCAGCCGGCAGCACGTGCTTAACGATCAGCTCCATCACGCCTTCGCGCAGGTCGCTGTACGACACTTCCGGGTTGTGCTGGGTCGACAGCACGATGGCGTCAACGGCAACCACTTTACCGTTTTCGTAACGGCAGGTGACCTGGGACTTGGCGTCCGGGCGCAACCACGGCAGCAGGCCGGATTTACGGGCTTCAGCCTGACGCTGAACCAACTGGTGCGAGAAGGTGATCGGCGCTGGCATCAGCACGTCGGTTTCGTTGCTGGCGTAGCCGAACATCAGGCCCTGGTCACCGGCGCCCTGGTCTTCAGGCTTGGCGCGGTCAACACCCTGGTTGATGTCAGGGGACTGCTTGCCGATGATGTTCATGACACCGCAGGTCGCGCCGTCGAAACCGACGTCGGAGCTGGTGTAGCCAATGTCGGTGATCACGTCACGAACGATCTGTTCCAGGTCAACCCAGGCCGAAGTGGTGACTTCGCCTGCAATGATTGCCACGCCGGTTTTCACCAGAGTTTCGCAGGCCACACGGGCGTGCTTGTCTTCAGCAATGATGGCGTCCAGCACCGCATCAGAAATCTGGTCGGCGATTTTGTCCGGATGCCCTTCAGACACGGACTCGGAGGTGAAAAGGGAGTATTCGCTCATCTCGACGGTTTCCTAATATTTACCGATGGTGAGTGTCGCCAGCCGGCCGCTGAAAGTGGCGGACCTGAATCTGGAAACCATTACGTAAGCCTACATAGAGGCTTTCCCCGGGAACGAGTCCCGCAGCGGTGGCCCAATGGGCCAGATCATCTTGTTCAAAACCTAGCCACAGATCGCCGCAGGCCTCGCGGGCCCACGCCTGATTATGGCTACACAACTCTGTTACCAGCAGGCTACCGCCAGGTTTCAACAAGGTGGCCAGTTGCCTGAGTGCATCGGCCGGTGCCGCGAAATGGTGCAAGACCATGTTCACCACCACGCAATCGGCCTGCAGGTGCGCATCGTGCAGCGCGTCGGCCAGGAGCAGGCTGACGTTGTTCAGTGACTCGCGTTCACATAGCTGGCGGGCCAGCTCAAGCATTACCGAGCTGTTGTCCAGTGCCGTGACGTGCTGGAAGCGTTGGGCCAGGTCGGGCAAGAAACTGCCGTCTCCGGGGCCGACTTCAAGGGCCGTGGCGGCTGGGCTGAAGCTCTGTTTGTCGAGCAGCGTCAACACGCTGTCCCGATACTGTGGCACGCCAGCGATCAAGTCCTGTTGAGCTCGAAATTTCTCGGCAATACGCGAGAAAAAGTCCTGGCTGGCCGCTGCTCGTTGTCCATGTACGGCACTGATGCGTGCTTGCACGTCGGCGGGCAGGGTCAGGTTGTCGACCTCTTCCAGCAATGCAGCATGCAACTTGCCGCCCAGCAGTTCGGTGTGGGGCAGGGCACGACGATAAAAAATGGCATTGCCTTCGCGACGCGTGGCCACCAGTTGTGCCTGGGACAACACCTTGAGGTGGTGGCTCATGCCTGACTGGCCGGTGGCAAATATGTGCGTCAGTTCCAGCACTCCAAATGAATCGTTGGCCAACGCGCGCAGCACATTGAGTCGCAGCGGGTCACCTCCGGCCTTGCACAGGGCGGAGAGCTCGTCGCAATCGTCATGGCGAATAGAAGGCACGCGTAAGTTCATGGGGGCGCAGTCTAGTTACCCGTCTCACACCTCGCAAGTTCAATATCAAAACTTTTTGATATTGATCGATAACCGGTTCGTTGGTCGGATGTCTTGCACTCAATAACGAAATGAAATGTCCGATCTTCAACAGGTTGAACGGTTAAGCGCATGAAAAACGCTTCAAGCGACTATCTGTCATTGCCCCGAAGGCGGTGGGTGAGGGAAAATGCTCGCCTTTTTTCCGTTTCGATTTAACTTTCAATACCCAGGAGAACAGCGATGCCCAGCCGTCGTGAGCGTGCCAACGCCATTCGTGCACTCAGCATGGATGCCGTGCAAAAAGCCAACAGCGGCCATCCAGGTGCCCCTATGGGTATGGCGGATATCGCCGAAGTACTGTGGCGCGATTATCTGAAGCACAACCCGAGCAATCCTTCGTTCGCTGACCGTGACCGCTTCGTGCTGTCCAACGGCCACGGCTCGATGCTGATCTACTCGTTGTTGCACCTGACCGGCTATGACCTGTCGATCGACGACCTGAAAAACTTCCGCCAACTGCACAGCCGTACCCCGGGCCACCCGGAGTTCGGTTACACGCCGGGCGTAGAAACCACCACTGGCCCGCTGGGTCAGGGCCTGGCCAATGCCGTGGGCTTTGCCCTGGCTGAAAAAGTCATGGGCGCGCAGTTCAACCGTCCTGGCCACAACGTTGTCGATCACCACACCTACGTGTTCCTGGGTGATGGCTGCATGATGGAAGGCATTTCCCACGAAGTTGGCTCGTTGGCCGGCACCTTGGGCCTGAACAAGCTGATCGCGTTCTACGACGACAACGGCATCTCGATTGATGGTGAAGTTGAAGGCTGGTTCACCGACGACACGCCAAAGCGTTTCGAGGCCTACAACTGGCAAGTGATCCGCAACGTTGACGGTCACGACCCCGAAGAAATCAAAACTGCCATCGACACCGCGCGTAAAAGCGACAAGCCAACGCTGATCTGCTGCAAAACCACCATCGGTTTTGGCTCGCCGAACAAGCAAGGCAAAGAAGATTGCCACGGTGCTCCACTGGGCAACGACGAAATCGCCCTGACCCGCACTGCGCTGAACTGGAACCATGGCCCGTTTGAAATCCCGGCCGATATCTACGCCGAATGGGATGCCAAGCAAGCCGGTGCTGCCGTTGAGTCCGAGTGGGACAAGCGCTTCGCTGCCTACGCTGCCGAGTTCCCGGAGCTGGCTGCAGAGCTGACCCGTCGCCTGAGCGGCCAACTGCCTGCTGACTTCGATGCCAAGGCCAGCGCCTACATCGCAGAAGTCGCGGCCAAAGGCGAAACCATCGCCAGCCGTAAAGCCAGCCAAAACACCCTGAACGCCTTTGGCCCGCTGCTGCCTGAACTGCTGGGCGGCTCGGCTGACCTGGCCGGTTCCAACCTGACCCTGTGGAAAGGCTGCAAAGGTGTGAGCGCCGAAGACGCCAGCGGCAACTACGTGTACTACGGCGTACGTGAGTTCGGCATGAGCGCCATCATGAACGGCGTTGCCCTGCATGGCGGCCTGGTGCCTTACGGCGCGACCTTCTTGATGTTCATGGAATACGCCCGCAACGCCATCCGCATGTCGGCCCTGATGAAGCAGCGTGTGATCTATGTGTTCACCCACGACTCCATCGGTCTGGGCGAAGACGGCCCGACGCACCAGCCGGTTGAGCAACTGACCAGCCTGCGTACCACGCCGAACCTGGACACCTGGCGCCCAGCCGACGCAGTGGAATCTGCAGCGGCCTGGAAGTACGCCCTGGAGCGCAACGACGGCCCGTCCGCGTTGATCTTCTCGCGTCAGAACCTTAACCACCAAACCCGTGATGCTGGCCAGATCGCCAACATCAACCGCGGTGGTTACGTGCTCAAGGACTGCGCAGGCGAGCCTGAGCTGATCCTGATCTCTGCCGGTTCCGAAGTAGGCCTGGCGGTTCAGGCGTACGAGAAATTGACCGAACAAGGTCGTAAGGTCCGTGTGGTGTCGATCCCGTGCACCAGCGTGTACGAAGCTCAAGATGCAGGCTACAAACAGTCGGTTCTGCCGCTGCAAGTGAGCGCGCGTATTGCGATCGAAGCGTCCCACGCAGACTACTGGTACAAGTACGTGGGCCTGGAAGGCCGCGTGATCGGCATGACCACCTATGGCGAGTCGGCGCCTGCGCCTGCCTTGTTCGAAGAGTTCGGCTTCACCGTGGAAAACATCCTGGGTCAGGCTGAAGAGCTGCTGGAAGACTAAGCAATCCCCCCGTAGGAGCTGCCGAGGTACGAAGGCTGCGATCTTTTAAAAATCAAAAGATCGCAGCCTGCGGCAGCTCCTGCGGGGGATCGTTGTGTTTACACCCTGATAAGAGAACCCCATGCCTCAACTGCGTCCTTACAAAGTTGCACTCAACGGCTACGGCCGGATTGGTCGTTGTGTCTTGCGTGCGTTGTTTGAGCGAGGGGCGGCTGCCGGGTTTGAAATTGTTGCACTGAATGATTTGGCCGATATGGCCAGCCTCGAATATTTGACGCGCTTCGACTCCACCCATGGCCGCTTCCCCGGCGACATACGGATCGAAGGCGACTGCCTGCATATCAACGGCGACTGCGTGAAAGTGTTCCGCAGTGCCACCCCCGAAGGTATCGACTGGGCCGCGCTGGGCGTTGATCTGGTGCTGGAATGCTCCGGCGTCTATCACTCCCGTGCCGACGGCCAGCGTTTTCTCGATGCCGGGGCACCCCGTGTGCTGTTCTCGCAGCCAATGGCCAGCGAAGCCGATGTCGACGCAACCATCGTGTATGGCGTCAATCAGCACACCCTGACAGGCGACGAGCGCCTGGTGTCCAACGCCTCGTGCACCACCAACTGCGGCGTGCCGCTGTTGCGCCTGCTCGACGAAGCGTTCGGCCTTGAGTACGTGTCGATTACTACGATTCACTCGGCCATGAACGACCAGCCGGTGATTGATGCCTACCACCATGAAGACCTGCGTCGTACGCGCTCGGCGTTTCAGTCGGTGATTCCGGTGTCCACCGGCCTTGCCAAAGGCATTGAGCGTTTATTGCCGGAACTTGCCGGGCGGATTCAAGCCAAAGCCGTACGCGTGCCGACCCTGAATGTGTCATGTCTGGACATTACCTTGGTCACGGCGCGTGACACCGACGCCACCGAAGTGAACCGTGTACTGCGCGAGGCGGCGACCAGCGGCCCGCTCAAAGGCCTGTTGGCGTACACCGAGTTGCCGCACGCCAGTTGCGATTTTAACCACGACCCGCATTCGGCCATCGTCGATGCCAGCCAGACCCGCGTTTCCGGCCCTCGGCTGGTGAACCTGCTGGCCTGGTTCGACAACGAATGGGGGTTTGCCAATCGAATGATCGATGTGGCCGAGCACTATTTGCACATCACTCACCCTAAACCCGCTCTCTAACATTAGAAACTCAGGAACTGCGACCCATGACCGTGTTGAAGATGACCGACCTCGATCTCCAAGGTAAGCGCGTACTGATCCGCGAAGACCTCAACGTCCCGGTAAAGGACGGTGTTGTCGCCAGCGATGCGCGCATCCTTGCTTCGCTGCCGACCATCAAGCTGGCCCTGGAAAAAGGCGCAGCGGTTATGGTCTGCTCGCACCTGGGGCGTCCGACTGAAGGCGAGTTCTCGGCCGAGAACAGCCTCAAGCCAGTCGCTGACTACCTGAGCAAAGCCCTGGGCCGCGAAGTGCCGCTGGTCAGCGACTACCTGAACGGCGTCGACGTTAAAGCGGGCGACATCGTGTTGTTCGAAAACGTGCGCTTCAACAAGGGCGAAAAGAAAAACGCTGACGAATTGGCCAAGCAATACGCCGCCCTGTGCGACGTGTTCGTGATGGACGCTTTCGGTACTGCGCACCGCGCTGAAGGCTCGACCCACGGCGTTGCCAAGTTCGCCAAGGTTGCCGCTGCGGGCCCGTTGCTGGCTGCTGAACTGGAAGCGCTGGGCAAAGCCCTGGGCGCCCCGGCCAAGCCAATGGCGGCCATTGTTGCCGGCTCCAAAGTGTCGACCAAACTTGAAGTGCTCAACAGCCTGAGCCAGATCTGCGACCTGCTGATCGTTGGCGGCGGCATTGCCAACACCTTCCTGGCGGCTGCCGGTCACCCGGTGGGCAAATCGCTGTACGAACCCGACCTGCTGGACACAGCCCGCGCCATCGCGGCCAAGGTCAACGTGCCGCTGCCAACCGACGTCGTGGTTGCCAAGCAATTCGCAGAAACCGCTGAAGCGACCGTCAAACTGATCGGCGACGTGGCCGCTGACGACATGATCCTGGACATTGGTCCGCAAACTGCAGCGCACTTCGCTGACCTGCTGAAATCGTCCAAGACCATTCTGTGGAACGGTCCGGTAGGCGTGTTCGAGTTTGACCAGTTCGGCAACGGCACCAAAGTGCTGGCCCAGGCCATTGCTGACAGCGAAGCCTTCTCGATTGCTGGCGGTGGCGACACCCTGGCGGCCATCGACAAATACGGCATTGCTGATCAAATTTCGTACATCTCGACAGGCGGCGGTGCCTTCCTGGAGTTCGTTGAAGGCAAGGTACTGCCTGCTGTTGAAATTCTGGAAAGCCGCGCCAAAGCCTGACTATGACTCAGGCCCTGAAAGGAAGCATGGACATGGTCAAGTTGTTACCGCTGTTGATAGTTGCGGGCTTTTTGGCCGGTTGCGCCGGTTCGGCCCCGCCGCCGGCAGAGGCCGCCACTCCCGAAGAGAGTGGTTGCTACCAGGCCGACTGGCAGGCGCAGAGCGTGCCGCTGGTCAATAAACGCTCAGGGCCTGAAGCGCTGGAAAAATACGAGACCCCGCAAGCCTCAAAAGGGCGCGGGTGCCCTTGATTTGAAATGCGATTTTCTGTGGGAGCGGGCTTGCTCGCGATTGTATCGATGCGGTTAGGTAAATAAATCGCATTGCCTGCATCGCGAGCAAGCCCGCTCCCACATTGGAAACGCTGGAGCTGTAACGTTTCAGCCGCATCGAATTCGCAGCACCGGGGCCAACCCCCGATCTGCAATAACTTGAATCGCAGCCGCCTCTACGGCAGGCTTGCACGATTAACGACCCTTGTCCGGGAGAGACACACACAATGGCACTTATCAGCATGCGCCAGATGTTGGACCACGCCGCCGAATTCGGCTACGGCGTTCCAGCCTTCAACGTCAACAACCTTGAGCAGATGCGCGCGATCATGGAAGCCGCTGACAAGACTGACTCCCCGGTGATCGTTCAGGCTTCGGCCGGTGCGCGCAAGTACGCAGGTGCGCCGTTCCTGCGTCACCTGATTCTGGCGGCCATCGAAGAATTCCCGCACATCCCGGTGTGCATGCACCAAGACCACGGCACCAGCCCTGACGTCTGCCAGCGCTCCATCCAGCTGGGCTTCAGCTCGGTCATGATGGACGGCTCGCTGGGCGAAGACGGTAAAACCCCGACCGACTACGACTACAACGTTCGCGTCACTCAGCAAACCGTTGCCATGGCGCACGCTTGCGGCGTGTCGGTTGAAGGCGAGCTGGGCTGCCTGGGTTCTTTGGAAACCGGCATGGCGGGCGAAGAAGACGGTATCGGCGCTGAAGGCGTTCTGGATCACAGCCAAATGCTGACCGACCCGGAAGAAGCCGCAGACTTCGTAAAGCGCACCCAAGTGGACGCCCTGGCTATCGCCATCGGTACTTCCCACGGCGCTTACAAGTTCACCAAGCCACCTACCGGCGACGTGTTGGCGATTGACCGCATCAAAGAAATCCACAAGCGCATCCCGAACACTCACTTGGTAATGCACGGTTCGTCTTCGGTGCCACAAGAGTGGCTGGCGATCATCAACCAGTACGGCGGCGACATTAAAGAAACCTACGGTGTGCCGGTTGAAGAAATCGTTGAAGGCATCAAGTACGGCGTGCGCAAGGTCAACATCGACACCGACCTGCGTCTGGCCTCGACTGGCGCCATGCGTCGCCTGATGGCCACCAACCCAAGCGAGTTTGACCCGCGCAAATTCTTCGGCGCTACCGTGACGGCCATGCGCGACGTGTGCATCGCCCGTTACGAAGCCTTCGGCACCGCTGGCAATGCCTCGAAGATCAAGCCGATCTCCCTGGAAGCCATGTACCAGCGTTACCTCAAAGGTGAGCTGAACGCCAAGGTCAACTAAGCCTTAAGCGTCATGAAAAAGCCCGCAGCGATGCGGGCTTTTTTGTGCTCCTACAAGGTGTGGTGTATTTTTTCGGGATCTATGCCGTTGCCCTTGAGCAGGGCGTCCACCAGTGAACGGGCCATCTCGACCGAGTGCACCAGCGACCACACCAGCCCGCGCTCGATGCCGCTGGCCATTTCGGTGATTTCATCCGACACCTCTTCTGCCCCCTTGAGCATGATCGACACGTGCTGCAAGGCTTGCAGGGCGCGAACATCTGCCAGCACGGCAAACGGTGACTCAGGGCTGATGCCTTGCGCTTGCGTCGGCTGCAAGGTCTCCAGGTCTACGGGAGGGTCTTCGCGCAGGCGTTTGAGCAGGTCTTGGGTTGCATCATCGTGCAGATGATCATCACGCTGGATGCGTTTTGCTTTAGGACCGTCGGGCGTCGTCTTTTTCATGTCTCTTCCACGGGGATCATCGGCGACTCAAGAAGATAGCCCCCGGCCTTTCCACGCCGCAAGCAGCGCTTGCGGTCCCCGCGCTTTCTCGGAAGTGTCCGCCTCTTGGCAACGTAAACGTCTGACAAGGTAGCCATAAAAGCTGGATTCGCTACACTGGCGAACTTTTACGCTGTGCGTTGGCGCCCCATGACCGTGCTCAAATACCTCCAGGCTTACCCCCAATCGTTGCAGGATCAAGTGCGCCAATTGATCGAGCGCGACCAATTGGGCAGCTACCTGAACGAGCGTTATCCACAGCGCCATGCGGTGCAAAGCGACAAGGCCTTGTATGCCTACGCGCACGAGATCAAACAGCAATACCTGCGCAACGCGCCGTCCTTTGACAAGGTGCTGTTTGACAACCGCCTCGACCTCACCCACCGTGCGCTGGGCTTGCACACGACTATTTCGCGGGTGCAGGGTGGCAAGCTCAAGGCCAAGAAAGAACTGCGCGTGGCCTCGTTGTTCAAGGACGCTGCGCCAGAGTTCTTGAAGATGATCGTGGTGCACGAACTGGCGCACCTCAAAGAGTCCGACCACAACAAGGCGTTCTACAAACTGTGCGAACACATGCTGCCGGGTTATCACCAGCTGGAGTTTGACCTGCGGGTGTACCTGACCTGGCGCGATGCCCGCACTTAAGCTCGCACCTACAGGTGGCGTACTACATAACGGGAGTTCTGAATGGAAGTCAGTAAAACCAAAAGCAGTTTTTACCGGCGTTTGTACGTGGCCTGGTTGATCGACAGCCAAACCGCCAGCAGTGTGCCAGCGCTGACCGACGTCACCGGCATGCCGCGCCGCACCGCCCAGGACACCATTGCTGCCCTGGCCGATCTGGACATCGTGTGTGAGTTCGAACAACAGGACGGCGCCCGCAATCATGCCGGGCGCTACCTGATTCACAGCTGGGGAGCGATCGACAAGGCCTGGGTTGGCCAGCACCTGGAGCAGATCAAGCAGGTGCTCGGTTACCCTTAACCCCGGCGCATGCCGATGTGCGGGATGTCATCTTCAAGGTACGTCTCGCCTTCGGCCCGAAACCCGTGCTGCTCATAAAATGACTGCAAGTGCGCTTGCGCGGACATGAAAATCGGTTGCCCGGACCAATACTCTTCAATGTTTTCCAGCGCCACTTCCAGTAAGCGGTGCCCAAGCTTTTGCCCGCGCCCCCGGGGGGCAATGATCACCCGGCCAATGACCACGTCGCCGCCTTGGGATTCGGGGTCGAGCAAGCGGGCGTAGGCCACCAGCTTGTCGTCTTGCCAGCCCATCACGTGCAGCGTATCGCCCGACAGGTCTTGGCCGTCGACATCTTGATACGCGCATTTCTGTTCAACGACGAAGACTTCCGAGCGCAGCTCCAGAATGGCGTAGAGCTGTTCTTTGCCCAGATCGTCGTGGTGTTTGCAGAGCCAGTCAGTGGTCACGGTGTTGTCCTTGTTATCGAAACGATGGCCCGATAGTAGGCGTGATACTGACTGGCGCCAAGCTGCGATAAATCCTACGGAGCTTTGACCAAATGTGCAGCCAGGGTGCGCAACGGGCCGAGTTGGCGGCAAATCAGCGCCAACTGGGTTTGCACCAGCCGCAGGTTTTCATCAATGTCATCTGGCATCTGCTCCAGCTCATTGGCCAGTTTTTCTTCCTCGTCGCTTTGCACCGGCACCGGCAGCTTGGCGCTCAAACCATGGGCAATCTGGTCGATGCTGTCAGCAATGCGCCGCCCGGCGCCTTCGATCAACTGCTCGCGCAGCTCTGCCGGCAGTTCAGTGCCGCGATGCGCGCCCAGCCCCGACAAATAACTGAGCAAAGTGTGCGAGAGCACCAGAAAGCGGAAGCCCATGTCGGCGTCCTTACGGAAATGCCCCGGCTCCATCAGCATGTTGGCCAGCGTGGTCGACAGCGCCGCATCGGCGTTGTGGGCATTACGCCGGGCCAGACGATAGGCCAGGTCATCGCTTTTGCCCTGGGCGTATTGCTGGAGGATCTGGCGCAGGTACTGGCTGTTGCAGATCAAGGTATTGGCCAGCGCCTGATTGAGCCGACGGCCCTGCCAGTCCGGCAAGAACAGGAACACCGCCGCTGCCGCAATCACGCTGCCTACCAAGGTATCAAACAGCCGTGGCAAGAACAGCCCGTAACCGTCGCCCACCTGGTTGAAGCAGAACAGAACCATCAAGGTAATGGCGGCCGTGCTCAAGGTGTAACGCGTGGTGCGGTTGGTAAAGAACACCACCCCGGCCACCACCGCAAACAGCGACTGAATGATGGGGTTGGGGAACAGGTCGAACAGCGCCCAGCCCACCGCCAGGCCAATGGCCGTGCCGATAATCCGCTGGCTGAACTTGCGCCGCGTCGCGCCGTAGCTCGGCTGGCAGACGAACAGCGTGGTGAGGATGATCCAGTAACCCTGGCTTGGGTGAATCCAGTGCACCATGCCAAAGCCGATGCTCAACGCCAAAGGCAGGCGCAGGGCGTGGCGAAAGATCAGCGACGTCGGTGTGAGGTGCTGGCGCAGGCGCGACCACACGTCCTTGAGGTTGCGCGGTGAGCGGTCCAGCAGGCTGCTGTCGGTGGCATCGGCCAGGGCGTCGGGGTTGCTCGCATCGCTGAGCAAACGGTCCAGCGTGCCGAGGTTGGCCGCCAGTGCGCGCAGTGAGCGCAGCAGCCCGCGCCAGGCGGGATTGCTCTGAATGCGCAAGTGTTCGAGGGAGGCGTGCAAGTCGCCCAAGGCCTCGGCAAAGCTGTCGTCATAGACAAACGGCTGGCGCAGCTTGATCGACTCCGAGAGGCGCTGGCAGGCTACGCCTTGCTGGCGCAGCAGGCGTTGGCAACGGAACATCACGTCACTGTGGAAGAACGCGTCGGCGAGTGCGTTGTATGGGTAGTGCGACGAGCTGGCGCGTTCGTGAATGTCTTGCGCGAGGAAGTACAGCTTGAGGTAACGGCTGATTTTCGAGCCCGGCCGCGAATTGCCGACCCGGTGCAAAATGATCTCTTTGGCGGTGTTGAGTGCGGCCACCACGCGGCCGTTTTGCCGGGCCAGCTCCAGGCGGCCCGCCTCTACATCCAGCTTGCGCACCGGTTCAAACAGCGCCGACTTGAGCTTGAGGTACAAGCCCAGTTCCCAAAACAGCCGCGCCAGGCTCTGCTGTACCGGCTGGTTGGAAAACAGCGCCTGCCACAGCACCGAGAGCAGCCCGTACCAGGCCGCACCGGCCACCAGCAACAGCGGTTCGTGCCAGAAATCGGTGACTTCGCCACCGCGCTGGTCCACGCCGATCATGGTGTACACGGCCAGAATCAAGGTGGCCGAGGCAATCGCCCCGTAGCGTTCACCCAGCGCTCCGAGCATGGTCAGGGCAAAACTGGCCAGGGCCAGCGCGATGACCAGCAACCAAGGGTAGGGGAAGAGTAATTCGACACTGAGCGCCGAGGCGCTGAAGCACACCAGCGTGACCAGCAACGCATTCAAGCGGCCTTGCCAGCTGTCATCGGTTTCGGCCAGGGCGCTGGCAATAATCCCCAGGAACAAAGGAATCAGCAGCGACATCTCGTCCTGATACCAGCAAAAAGCCATGCTGCCGGTCAGGGCGATGAACACCCGGACGCTGTAACTGAACTTGTCCCGCGCCCACAAGCGGCGCAGTGATTGGCTGAAAGAGGTCGATGACATGGAGTGGCGGTGCCTGGCTCGAGATTCGCTAAATTGAGCCAGATAAGACGTTAGTGCAATGGCACTGTTCACATCGAACAGAAAATATTTTTTGCCTGAATACAAACCCGCGTTGAAGGTACGCCTGTGTCAGGCGTACTGCGCGGCGGCATACCCGGATGCCCACGCCCACTGGAAGTTGAAGCCGCCCAGGTGGCCGCTTACATCCAGCACTTCGCCGACAAAATACAGCCCCGGGCTTTTCAGCGATTCCATGGTCTTGGACGACACTTCGCGAGTGTCCACGCCACCCAGCGTGACTTCGGCGGTGCGATAGCCTTCGGTCCCGGCGGGCACGACAGTCCAGCACGCCAGCTTGTTGGCCACGTCGGCCAGTTCACTTGGTGTGTATTGCTTCATGGGTTTGGACACGAACCAATGCTCGGCCAGCAAGTTGGCCATCTTCTTGGTGAAGATTTCCCCGAGCAGGGTTTTCAGTTCGCTGTTCGGGCGTTCGGCCTGTTGGGCTTGCAGCCAGCTCAGCGCGTCCAGATCCGGCAACAGGTTGATCTCAACCGTGTCACCGCTGTTCCAGAACGACGAGATCTGCAAAATCGCCGGGCCGCTCAGGCCGCGGTGGGTGAACAGAATGTTCTCGCGAAAACTCTGATCGTTGCAGTTCACCAGGCAGTCCACCGAGGTGCCCGACAGTTCACTGCAAATCTCTTTGAGCTGATCGGTGATGGTGAACGGCACCAATCCTGCGCGGGTCGGCAGCAAGGTGTGGCCGAACTGCCTGGCCACTTGGTAACCAAACCCGGTGGCGCCCAGCGTCGGGATCGACAAGCCGCCGGTAGCGATCACCAGCGACTGGCAGTTCAACTGATCCAGCGTGGTCTTGAGGCTGTAACCGCTGTCGGTTTTTTCGATCTGCTCCACCGAGGTGTCCAGGTGCAGGCTGACACCGGCTTGCTGGCACTCGCTGAGGAGCATCTCAAGGATGTCGCTGGACTTGTTATCGCAAAACAACTGGCCGAGTTTTTTCTCGTGGTAAGGCACGCCGTGTTTGCTCACCAGTTCGATGAAGTCCCATTGGGTGTATCGGGCCAGCGCCGATTTACAGAAGTGCGGGTTCTGCGACAGAAAGTTGCCCGGCTCGGTGTACATATTGGTGAAGTTGCAGCGACCACCGCCCGACATCAGGATCTTTTTGCCGGCCTTGTTGGCGTGGTCAATCAGCAACACCTTGCGCCCACGCCCGGCAGCGGTCAGCGCGCACATCAAACCTGCGGCGCCAGCGCCAATAATCACAACGTCGGTGGTACGCAAAGCGGTGTCCTCAAATACGGCGGGGAACTCTGTAGGAGCGAGCTTGCTCGCGATCTATTGATCTTTAAAAGCAAAGATCGCGAGCAAGCTCGCTCCTACAGGGGCGGGGTGGGGGGGGGTTACAACACTCGAACGCGCAGCGAGCGGCCTTTGATTTTGCCTTCGCTCAAGCGCTGGCAAGCCTGCTTGGCGATGGTGCGATCCACGGCCACGTAGGCCTGGAAATCAAAGATCGCGATTTTGCCGACTTGGGCACCGGGGATGCCTGCGTCGCCGGTCAAGGCACCCAGAATGTCGCCAGGGCGGACTTTGTCTTTGCGGCCTGCGCCAATCACCAGGGTGCTCATGGCTGGCAGCAACGGGGCGCCGCCCTTGGAGGTCAGAGTGTCCAGCGATTCCCAGTTCAGCGGGGCCTTTTGCAGTTGCTCGATGGCCTGGGCGCGGTGCGCTTCAGACGGTGCCACCAGGCTGATCGCGATGCCTTTTTCGCCTGCACGGCCGGTACGGCCCACGCGGTGAATGTGGATCTCCGAATCACGGGCCAACTCAACGTTGATCACCATGTCCAGCGCGTCGATGTCCAGACCACGGGCGGCCACGTCGGTAGCAACCAGCACCGAGGTCGAGCGGTTGGCGAACATCGCCAGCACTTGATCGCGGTCGCGTTGTTCCAGGTCGCCGTGCAGGCCAACAGCCGAAATGCCCTTGGAAGTCAGGTGGTCAACGGTTTCTTGTACCTGCTGCTTGGTGAAGCAGAACGCCACGCACGACTGCGGACGGAAGTGCGCCAGCACTTTGGTCACGGCGCTCATGCGTTCATCGGGGGCGATTTCGAAGAAGCGCTGCTCAATCTGGCTGTCGGTGTGCAGCGCCTCAGCCTTGACTTGCTGCGGGTCGCGCATGAACTTGGAGGCCAACTGCTTGATGCCCACCGGGTAAGTGGCCGAAAACAGCAGGGTCTGGCGACGTGCCGGGGTCTGCACAATGATGTCTTCGATGGCGTCGTAGAAACCCATGTCGAGCATGCGGTCGGCTTCGTCGAGCACCAGCGTGTTCAGGCCGTCGAGCACCAGCGAACCTTTGCGCAAGTGCTGCTGGATACGCCCCGGCGTGCCGACAATGATGTGCGCGCCGTGCTCCAGCGAGCCGATTTGCGGGCCGAACGACACGCCGCCACACAGGGTCAGCACTTTGATGTTGTCTTCGGCGCGGGCCAGACGGCGAATTTCCTTGGCCACCTGGTCAGCCAGTTCGCGGGTAGGGCAAATCACCAGCGCCTGGCAGCCGAAGTAGCGCGGGTTGATCGGGTTCAGCAGGCCGATGCCGAAGGCGGCGGTTTTGCCGCTGCCGGTCTTGGCCTGAGCGATCAGGTCCATGCCTTTGAGGATCACCGGCAAGCTCTGCGCCTGAATCGGCGTCATCTGGGCATAACCGAGGGAGTCGAGGTTAGCCAGCATGGCGGCGGACAGGGGGAGCGTGTTGAAAGCGGTGGCAATGGTGGTCACGGGACTGGCCTGCAAAACAAAATGTCGCGCAGTGTAACAGCCCGTTGCCCAATGCCCGAACATTCTGGACGAGAAGTCATCACCTTCTCTGTAGGAGCGAGCTTGCCTCGCGATCTTTTAGACGATCAAAAGATCGCGAGACAAAGGCCCTATTAATGATCCAGCTCATGCTCCGAGTTGGCTTTGGGCTTACGACCGTCCTGCGGTGACAGTTGCAAGAAGATCGCCGCTGCCAGCATGGCCATGATGCCGACGGTCAGGAAGGTCAACTGGAACGCCCCCAGCACGGTGTGCACGTCGTCACCGGCGCCGTCGCCCGAGAACCCGCCCAGCAAGGCACCGGCACAGGCAACCCCAAGGCTCAGCGACAACTGCGCCACCACCGAAAGCAAGCTGTTGCCGCTGCTGGCGCTGGCATCGTCCAGGTCGATCAAGGTCACGGTGTTCATGGCAGTGAACTGCAGCGAGTTGATGGCCCCCAAAATCGCCAGCATCGTCAGCAGCAGCGGGTACGGGGTTTGAGCCGTGACCAGGCCCATGCTGGCCAGCATGATGCCGAGTGCCAGCGTGTTGCCGGTCAGGATCGTGCGATAGCCCAGACGCTCGATCAACGGCCGTGCGCCCCACTTGGCCAGCATGGCGGCGGCTGCCAATGGCAACATGCTCATGCCGGCGTCTGACGGTGAATAGCCCAGCGCCACTTGCAGCAGCAACGGCACCAGAAACGGCAAGGCGCCGCTGCCCAGGCGGGCAAACAGGTTGCCCAAAATGCCCACGGCAAAGGTTTTGGTTTTAAACAGCGTCGGGGAAAAAAGCGGGTTGCTGATGTTGGCGGCCCGCAGCCAGTACGCCGCCAGGCACGCCAGCCCGGCAAACAGCAGCAACATGACCCGCAGGTGCGGCATGTGCAGTTCGCCCAGGCCTTCCATGGCGATGGTGATAAACACCATGGCCGCGCCAAACAGCAAGAAGCCCCAGGCATCGAAGCGTGAGCGCCCGTCGCCGCGCAAGTCGGGGATCATTTTCCAGACCGCCCAGCAGCCCAGCATGCCCACCGGCAGGTTGATCAAAAAGATCCAGTGCCAGCTCAGGTACTGCACCATCCAGCCGCCCAGGGTGGGACCGATCAGCGGGCCGAGCAGGCCGGGGATGGTAATAAAGCCCATGATCCGCACCAGCTCCGAACGCGGGTAGGCCTTGAGCACCACCAGCCGCCCGACCGGCACCATCAAGGCACCGCCCAGCCCTTGAAGCACACGGGCGGCGATCAATTCATTGAGCGTGCCGGACAAGGCGCACAGCAGCGAGCCGAGGCTGAACAGCAAAATGGCGCTGAAGAAGATTTTTTTGGTGCCGAAGCGGTCAGCGATCCAGCCCGAGGCCGGGATCAGCAAGGCCACCGTGAGCATGTAGGCAACGATCACCCCTTGCATGCGCAGCGGGTTTTCCTTGAGGTCGCTGGCCATGGCCGGCAGTGCGGTGTTGAGGATCGTGCCGTCGAGCGACTGCATGAAAAACGCGATGGCCACCACCCAAGGCAACCACCGTAAAATTTCGGGCGTGAGAACCGGACGTTCGGGCATAGGACCTCTTGTTGTGATCATTCAAAAACCTGTGGGAGCGGGCTTGCTCGCGATGCAGGCGACTCGGTATGCCTGCATCATCGTGCCGCTGCCATCGCGAGCAAGCCCGCTCCCACAATTTGGAGTGATGCTGCCTCTTACAACGTGAGCGTGAGTTTTTTGACCACCGCACCCGGCAATAGATTCGATGCAGTCTGGCGTTGGTCGTAGGTGCTGGCCGAGACCAGCAGCTCCCGCTCTGCCGTCAGTGCTTCTAGCTGCGAACCCAGCAGGCTGTACACGCTGTCATCAAACCGCATGGTATTCACCGGGGCCTTGATCTCGCCGTCTTCGACCCAGAACGTGGCGAACCGGGTCATGCCGGTCAGGCGTGCTGCTGGTTGATCAGAATAGTTCAAGTACCACAGGTTGCTGATGTACAGCCCGGTGCCCAACTGCTTGAGGATATCGGCCTGCGCCAGTTGCCCGGCCGCCATTGCCAGTGCGCTGGGTGCTTCGCTGCCCGGCGCGCCGTTGACCTTGAGGCCATATTCAGCGGCGCTGCGCGAACTCACCAGTTGCTCGGCGGCCTTGCCGTGTTTGACCAGCGACAAGTCCTGACGCGGGTAGCCCTCGCCGGAAAACGCCGGGCTTAACGACTGGCTTACGTGTTCGTCCAGCGACACCAGCGGGCTCAGCTCGGCATCACCGCCATAGAGCTTTTGCAGCGGGCTGTATTTGCTGGCCAGCGCTTGGGCCGAGAAGCCGCCCCAGCAGAGCATGCTCATGACTTCTTCCAGTGCCGCAGGGGCCAGGTAAGCGCGGTACTCGCCGGGGGCCAGTACGTGGGCCGGGCGGTCGAGAAACGCCAACTGCTCGCGGGCCAGTTGCATGCGCTGGGCGAAGCGCTCGCTGTCCCACTGGGCACCGGCGTAGCTGGCTTTAACCGCTTGGCCGTTGCTGTGGAACAGGCTCCAGTCAAAGTTGAAACTGTTGGCCTCGTGCCAGCCCAGCGCGCCTTGCGAACTGGCGTAGCCGTAGCTGATCGGGCCGCTGGCGTAGAAGCCGACCAGATCAACCCCGTGGGCGGCGCGGCGGATTTCATCCAGCACCTGCGCCGTGTCCGGCAACGGTTCGGTTTGCTCGGTGTGGCTGTGCCACGGCTCCGAGTTGAGCAGCAAATACGGGTCGACCGGCAGCAGCGGCACGGTGTCGCGCAGTTGTTTCAGCGCATCGGACACCCGTTGTTGGTCAACCGCAGGCTCACCGGCCAGGGTTATGTTGACGCTGGCATGGCGGCCTTCGTTGATCAGCTTGAGGCTAAGGCTGGCCTGCTGAACCACACCGGCCTGGCGCACTTTACCCTTGTTGAAGCGAATAAACTCCGAGGTTTCGGCGTTGTAGCCCACGGTGAATTGCTCGGGGCTGACCAGCGCCTTGCGCAGCCACGCCACCAACCCTTCGAACTGCTCGGCCTGACTCATTGGCGTACCCATCAGGCATCCCCTCCAAACACATCAATTTGACTGAACACACAGGCCGGGGACGCGTGCCCCACGCGGATCACCTGGTTGGGTTCTCCTTTGCCGCAGTTGGGCGTGCCCAATACCTTAAAGGTGCTGGCGTCGCCCACGGCGCTAAGGTCGCGCCAGAACTGCTCGGAAATACCCCGATAGTTGGGGTTTTTCACCACGCCTTTGAGTTCGCCATTTTCGATCAACTGGCCCCATTCACAGCCGAACTGGAACTTGTTGCGGGCATCGTCAATCGACCATGAGCGGTTGTTGGCCATCAAAATGCCGTGCTCGATGCCGCCAATCAACTGCGCCATGGACTGATCGCCCGGCTCGATATTGAGGTTGGCCATGCGGTCAATCGGGGCGCGGTTCCAGCTGCAGGCGCGGCTGTTGGCCACGCCTTCGAGGCCTGCACGGAACTGCGACAGCGCGCCGCCCAGCGGGCGCAGGAGCAGACCTTCGCGGATCAAGAATTCTTTGCTCGCGGGGGTTCCGTCATCGTCAAAGCTGTAACTGGCGAGTTGCTCGGGAATCGTCGGGTCGAATGTCACGTTGAGCAAGTTAGAGCCGTATTGCAGGCTGCCGAAGTCGCTGATTTTGACGAAGCTGGTGCCGGCGTAATTGCGCTCGTCGCCCAAGATCCGGTCCAACTCCAGCGGGTGGCCGATGGACTCGTGGATCTGCAGGATCATCTGGTCGGGCATCAGCAGCAAGTCGCGGGTGCCTTGCGGGGTGTTGGGGGCGAGCAGCAATTGCAGCGCTTGGTCGGCCACCGTGGGGCCTGCGCCGATCAGACCGCAGCGGCGGATCACATCGGCGCCGCCTTGCTGGCCAAAGTTATCGCGGCCCAAGGTGCGGCTTTGGCTGTCTTGGCCGTCGTAGGCGGTCACGCTCATGCCGGGGAAGACAAACCGTTGCGCCTGCCGCAGCTCGGCGCCTGCGCTGTTGAGGTAGATCTGTTCGACGTGGGTCAGCCCTAGCGAGGCAACCCAACTCACCAGCCGCTCGTCCTTGGGCACGGCGGCCGACTCGGCGCCCAGCAGCGCATAGCAGTCGCTCAGGGACGGGAACGCCTGGTCGAGATCGGGCGAGCAGTAATCAGACTTGGCGTTGGACACCGGCTCGTGGCCCAGGTCGAGCAGCGCGTGGTCGGCGATTAACTGGGCCTGGGCTTCGGCACGTTCCAGCGCAGCTTGCAGCCCCGCCTGGGATAAATCGTTGGTGGCCGCGTAGGCTTCTACGCCCTTGAGCCGGACGGTCAGCATCGCCCCTTGATCGTGGTTGAAATAAGGCGGTTCTGCGACGTTTTTGCGTACCGACAGGTATTGCCCGGATTCACGTACATAACGCAGCGAAAAGAACTCGGCTCGGGTACGCAGGGCGGCAAAGCGCTGCTTGAGCTGAGGGTGAAAATCGAACATGCACGGACCTCCGAAAGCGGGAAATCGGGTGTACAGCGGGGAGTGAGACGCGAAACGAGGACCTAGAGTAGGCCTGCGTAGAGGTGGGGGCAAGCGGGGGAGAATGAAACGTCATGGATCTGTAGGAGCGAGCTTGTCTCGCGATCTTTTAAACGATCAAAAGATCGCGAGGCAAGCTCGCTCCTACAGTTATTGCGGTGTTACTGCGCGGTGCGGCTCACTTCGCGCAGGGGCTTGCCACGCACAGGGGCATCGCCTGCGACGTAGTAGTCGGCGGTGCTGCGCGGCAATGGCTGGCGGCCACGAATCTTGTCGGCGATTTTCTCGGCGATCATGATCGTCGGCGCGTTCAGGTTACCGGTGGTGATCAGCGGCATGATCGAGGCATCGACCACACGCAGACCTTGCAGGCCATGTACGCGACCTTCGCCGTCAACCACGGCCATCTCGTCGGTGCCCATTTTGCACGAGCAGGACGGGTGGAAGGCCGTTTCGGCGTGTTCACGGATAAACGTGTCCAGCTCTTCGTCGGTCTGCTTGTCGATGCCCGGGCTGATTTCGCGGCCACGGTACGCGTCCAGTGCAGGCTGCTGCATGATTTCACGGGTCAGGCGGATGCCGTCGCGGAACTCTTGCCAGTCTTGCTCGGTGGACATGTAGTTGAACAGGATGCTCGGGTATTCACGCGGGTCGCGGGACTTCACGTTGACCCGGCCACGGCTCGGCGAACGCATGGAACCCATGTGCGCCTGGAAGCCGTGCTCTTTCACACCGTTGCTGCCGTTGTAGTTAATCGCCACCGGCAAGAAGTGGTACTGAATGTTCGGCCAGTCGAAATGCTCGCGGGTGCGGATAAAGCCACCGGCTTCGAACTGGTTGCTGGCACCAATGCCTTTGCCGGCGAACAGCCACTCGGCGCCAATGGCCGGCTGGTTCCACCACAGCAGCGACGGGTACAGCGACACCGGCTGAGTGCACGCGTATTGCAGGTACAGCTCAAGGTGGTCTTGCAGGTTCTGGCCAACGCCCGGCAGGTCATGCACCACCGGGATGTCGAGGCTGTTGAGCAGTTCGGCCGGGCCTACACCCGAACGTTGCAGTACAGTCGGCGAACCGATGGCGCCGCTGCACAGCAGGACTTCTTTGCGTGCACGGGCTTCAATGCGCACGTGGTTGTCGCCGGTCATGTAATGCACGCCGACCGCACGCTTGCCTTCAAAGATAATCTTGTCGGTCAGGGCATGGGTGACGATGGTCAGCGTCGGGCGCTGTTTGGCGATGTCCAGGTAACCGCGAGCGGTGCTGGCGCGACGGCCGTTTGGCGTCACGGTACGGTCCATCGGGCCGAAGCCTTCTTGCTGGTAGCCGTTCAAGTCTTCGGTGCGCGGGTAACCGGCTTGCACGCCTGCTTCAACCATGGCGTGGAACAGCACGTTGTTACCGGCTTTAGGCGTGGTCACGCTGACCGGGCCATCGCCGCCGTGGTAATCGTTGGGGCCGATGTCGCGGGTTTCTGCCTTGCGGAAATACGGCAGGCAGTCCAGGTACGACCAGTCTTCCAGGCCAGGGTTTTTTGCCCAGCCGTCGTAGTCCATCGCGTTACCACGGATGTAGCACATGCCGTTGATCAGCGACGAGCCGCCCAGGCCCTTGCCACGGCCACATTCCATGCGGCGACCGTCCATGTGTGGTTCCGGGTCGGTTTCGAACGCCCAGTTGTAGCGACGGCCTTGCAGCGGGAACGCCAGCGCGGCAGGCATTTGGGTACGGAAGTCGAAACGGTAGTCCGGGCCGCCTGCTTCAAGCAGCAGCACGGTGACGCCTTGGTCTTCAGTCAGACGGGTCGCCAAGGTGTTACCGGCAGAGCCGGCACCAATGATGATGTAGTCGAATTCTTGGGACATAAAATGCACCCTCTTTGAAGTTGTGGCACAAACCGTGGGAGCGGGCTTGCTCGCGATTCATGCGACGCGGTCTGTCAGGCAGACCGCAGCGATTCCATCGCGGGCAAGCCCGCTCCCACAGGGCTTAGAACACCGAAACGTAGTCGCCCAGCTCTACCTGTACCGATTTGATCTGGGTGTACTGAGCCAGCGAGCTGATGCCGTTTTCACGGCCAATACCCGATTGCTTGTAACCGCCCACCGGCATTTTTGCGTCGGACTCGCCCCACGCGTTGATCCAGCAAATGCCCGCTTCCAGCTGATGAATCACGCGGTGCGCGCGGTTCAGGTCTTTGGTGACGATACCGGCGGCCAGGCCGAACTCGGTGTCGTTGGCGCGGCGGATCACTTCTTCTTCGGTGTCGTACGTCAGGATGCTCATCACCGGGCCAAAGATTTCTTCTTTGACGATGGTCATCTCGTCGGTGCAGTCAGTGAACACGGTCGGGGCCACGAAGGCGCCTTTGCCCAGTGCGCCTTCGGTCAGACGTTCGCCGCCGCACAGCACGCGGGCGCCTTCTTCTTTACCCTTGGCAATGTAGCCCAGCACGCTTTCCATGTGAGCAAAGCTGACCAGCGGGCCGAAGTTGGTGTTTTCGTCTTCCGGGTTGCCGATGCGGATGCGCGCAACGCGCTCCAAAATCTTGGCTTCGAAAGCGGCTTTGAGTGCGGTTGGCACGAACACGCGGGTGCCGTTGGTGCACACCTGGCCCGAGCTGTAGAAGTTGGCCATCATCGCGGTGTCAGCCGCGCGGTCCAGGTCAGCGTCGTCAAAAATGATCAGTGGCGACTTGCCGCCCAGTTCCATGGTCACTTCCTTCAAGGAAGAGCTGGTGGCGCTGGAGGTGACTTTTTTGCCGGTGTCGGTGCCGCCGGTGAACGAGATTTTCTCGATGCGCGGGTGCTCGGTCAGCCAGGTGCCGACTTCACGGCCGCTGCCGGTCAGAACGTTGAACACGCCGTCTGGCAGGCCCGCTTCGGTGAAGATCTCAGCCAGCTTCAAGGTGGTCAGCGAGGTGACTTCGCTTGGCTTGAAGATCATCGCGTTACCGGCCGCCAGGGCGGGTGCGGATTTCCACAGGGCGATCTGGATCGGGTAGTTCCAGGCGCCAATACCGGCCACAACGCCCAGCGGCTCGCGGCGGGTGTAAACGAAAGAGGTGGTGCGCAGCGGGATTTGCTCGCCTTCGATGGCGGGCGCCAGGCCTGCGTAGTATTCCAGCACGTCGGCGCCGGTGACGATGTCGACGTAACGGGTTTCGGAGTACGACTTGCCGGTGTCCAGGGTTTCCAGAGCCGCCAGTTCATCGTTGCGCTCGCGCAGGATCTCAACGGCGCGACGCAGAATGCGCGAACGCTCCATGGAGGTCATGGCGGCCCAGATTTTCTGGCCTTTTTCAGCGCTGACAACAGCGCGCTCGACGTCTTCCTTGGTCGCACGTTGCACTTGTGCGAGGACTTCGCCGTTAGCCGGGTTGATGGCATCGAAAGTAGCGTCGCTACCGGCGTCGGTGTAGCCGCCGTCGATGTAGAGTTTTTGCAATTCGAAACGGGCCATAAAATCCTCGCAAGTGCAGACAAGTGGTGGGCGTTAATCGTCAATCGGGTGCCATCTAACTGTGGCAGCGCAGATTCACGACAGTTCAGGGGTTAAGCGTTAATTGAGGCCTAACTCACCTGTTTCGCCAGTTGTAGATCCATGTATTCGTAGCAGATGCGTTGTGCCTGTTCGGTGTCGAAAGCGTCACCCGACAGAGCACCCCGCAACCATAGACCATCGATGAGCGCTGCCAGGCCCCGTGCGGCGTTGCGGGCTTGAGCCTGCGGCAACACGCGACGAAATTGGCAGCACAGATTGGAGTACAAGCGGTGATCGTTGATCCGCTGCAATCTGTGCAACGACGGTTGGTGCATGCTGGCTGCCCAAAAGGCCAACCAGGTTTTCATCGCCGGGCCACTGACCTGGCTCGCGTCAAAGTTGCCTTCAACGATCACCTTCAAGTGCGCCCTTGGGCTGTCATCGTCGAGTGCTTGGCGGCGCTCGGCGACGTTATCGATCAGAACGTTCATCAGATACCGCATGGTGGCGGCGATCAGACCGTTCTTGTCCTTGAAATAGTGACTGATGATGCCGTTTGAAACGCCCGCCAAACGGGCGATTAGCGCAATGCTGGCATCTGCCATCCCGACCTGATCGACCGCCGTCAAAGTGGCTTCGATCAACTGCTGGCGGCGTATGGGTTGCATACCGACCTTGGGCATTGTGTGCATCTCCTTGGGGCCGGCGCGCAGCGCATGACAATCACTGAACGACGGCCAGTCTATTTTGTTTTGATTGAACGTTCAATCAACAAAGAATAAGATCTGCGACAATTCGTCGCGTGCTGTGGTGCTTTTCCTACAACAAGTGCCGAAAACGACACGGTAAATACCGCCGGATCCCCTGCGTTTGTAGGAGCGAGCTTGCTCCTGCAGAAGCAGGCCCTGCTCAGGGACAGGCAGGGTCCGGTTTTTTTAGCGGTGTCTTTATATCACTCGACCGTTGGTCGCTATGTAACCGATTGGTCGAGTGGTGCGTTGCCTTTAGTCCTTGTGTCGCACTTGCCTGGAGCACCCGTGCAATGAGTTCTGCCTCTCTTATAAAGACCCCGCCACAAAAGGTGACGGTCAATGGTTGGGTGTTTTACACCTCTACCGCCCTGATACTGCTGTTGACTGCCATCCTGATCGCCTTCCCCGAAGAAGCCGGCCACATTCTGGGCGTTGCCCAAGAGTGGCTGTCGCGCAGCTTCGGCTGGTACTACATGGTGGTCATCGCCGCCTATCTGATTTTTGTCGTGGGCCTGGCGTTCTCGTCCTACGGCAAACTGAAACTGGGTACCAAGCAAGACAAGCCCGACTTCAGTTACGGCGCGTGGGCCGGGATGCTGTTCTCGTCGGGTATCGGCATTTCCTTGCTGTACTTTGGCGCGTCCGAGCCGCTGGACCACTTCTTCAACCCGCCAGAAGGCGTGTCGGCCAGCCATGAAGCGGCGCGTCAGGCGTTGCAACTGACCTTCCTGCACTGGGGCCTGCACGGCTGGGCGATCTACGCACTGGTGGGGTTGGCCGTGGCGTACTTTGCTTATCGCCACAACCAGCCGCTGGCGCTGCGTTCGGCGCTGTACCCGCTGATGGGTGAGCGTTGGGTCAAAGGTGCGGCGGGCCACGCGGTCGACGGCTTCGGCATGTTCGTGACTCTGCTCGGCCTGGTGACCAACCTGGGCATTGGCTCGATGCAAGTGTCGTCGGGGCTGGAAAACCTGTTCGGCATGGCGCACAGCAACACCAACCTGCTGATCGTCATCATCGTGATGAGCACCGTGGCCACCATCGCGGCGGTCTCGGGTGTTGAAAACGGCATTCGTCGGCTGTCCAACCTGAACATCATCCTGTTCAGCGGCCTGCTGATTTTCGTGCTGCTGTTCGGCCCTACCTTGCACCTGCTCAACGGCTTCGTGCAGAACGTGGGTGATTACCTCAATGGCATCATCATGAAAACCTTCGACCTGTACGTGTACGAAGGCGACAGCAAGAAAACCGAAGGCTGGCTGGGTCTGTGGACCCTGTTCTACTGGGCCTGGTGGATTTCCTGGGCACCATTTGTGGGCATGTTCATTGCGCGTATTTCCCGTGGTCGTACCGTGCGTGAACTGGTAGCCGGCGTGCTGTTGATTCCGCTGGGCTTCACCCTGGCGTGGCTGTCGATTTTCGGTAACTCGGCACTGGACCTGGTGGTGAACCAGGGCGCGGTAGAACTGGGCAAAACTGCCCTTGAACAACCGTCGATGGCGATTTACCAACTGCTTGAGCATTACCCCGCGTCGAAAATCGTGATTGGTGTGTCGATTTTTGTTGGCTTCGTGCTGTTCCTGACTCCGGCGGATTCGGGCGCGGTGATGATGGCCAACCTGTCGTGTAAAGGTGGCGACGTAGACGAAGACGCGCCGCACTGGCTGCGCATTTTCTGGTCGGTAGTGATCACCCTGGTGACCATTGGTTTGCTGTTTGCCGGTAACTTTGCGGCCATGCAAACCATGGTGGTGCTGGCGGGCCTGCCGTTCTCGGTGGTGCTGGTGCTGTTTATGTTTGGCCTGCACAAAGCCATGCGCCAGGACACCCTGGTGGAACAAGAGCAAGCGGAACTGGCGGCCCGTGGTCGTCGTGGTTTCAGCGAGCGTTTGACCACCCAGGACCTGCAACCGACCCAAGCCGTGGTGCAGCGCTTTATGGACAGGCACGTGACCCCGGCACTGGAAGAAGCGGCGGCGCAATTGCGTGCTCAAGGTCTGCACGTGCAAACCCTGTTGGGCGCTGCTAAGCGCTGCATGGGCGTGCGGGTAGACATGGAAGAAGGCAACCCGTTTGTCTACGAAGTGAGCCTGGACGGTTACCTGGCCGCGCCAAGCGACTCCGGGCAAGACGAAGTGCGCAGCCGTTACTACCGGGCCGAGGTGTACCTGCACAACGGCAACCAGGAGTACGACTTGATGGGCTTCACTGACGAGCAAATCTGCCGAGACGTGCTTGACCAGTTTGAAAGCCATCGCCAGCTCCTTGGCCGCGTTTACAGCTAAGAGCCCAGCACTCCTGTAGGAGCGAGCTTGTCTCGCGATCTTTTAAAAGATCAAAAGATCGCGAGCTCGCTCCTACAAGGGGTTAATCATTAACCCAGATTCTTACCCAACAGGGCGTGGTACAACTCGGTATCACCCAGTATCCCCACCACTTTCTGATTGTCGTGCAGCACCAGTTTGTTACCGGTCTGGTAGCGAATTTGCAGCGCATCGCGCATGCCGATATTAGAGTCCACCAGCGTCGGCCTGCGGCCCAGGCTGTCGACCGATTGCCCGCTTTTCCATTGCTGTAAATCCACCACGCCCGCGCCATTGCGCACGCCTTTGATGGTGTTGCCTTCGTGCAGGTCGATCCACGAATCATCCCCCGGATCAATGCACACCGAGCCGTTGATGCGTTTGCAGTTGTCCAGCGTGCGCATCAGGCTGCGCCCGCACAACACGTTCAGCGGGTTGGTGTGCGCGACAAACGTGCGCACGTAGTCATCGGCCGGGTTGAGCACGATTTCTTCCGGCTTGCTGTACTGGATGATCTTGCCGTCTTTCATGATCGCGATGCGGCTGCCCAGTTTCAGCGCCTCATCCAGGTCGTGGCTAACAAACACGATGGTCTTGCTGAGCTTGCGTTGCAGCTCCAGCAACTCGTCTTGCAGGCCCTGACGAATCAGCGGGTCAAGTGCCGAGAACGGTTCGTCCATCAGCAGAATATCGGCGTCCATCGCCAGCGCCCGCGCCAGGCCAACACGCTGCTGCATGCCGCCGCTCAATTCGTCGGGCTTTTTATTGCGCCATTGGCTCAGGCCCACCAGTTCCAGCTTTTCATCCACCAGCGCCTTGCGTTCTTTTTCAGGGCGGCCCTGCATTTCCAGGCCAAAGCTGATGTTCTCGCGCACCGTCAGCCAGGGCATCAGGGCGAACTTTTGAAAGACCATGGCGATGCGCTTGGTGCGCATCATTTTCAGCTCGGCGGGGGTACACGAGGCGATGTCGATTTGCTTGCCTTCGTGCTCCACAAACAACTGGCCACGGCTCACCGTGTTGAGGCCGTTGATACAGCGCAGCAAGCTGGATTTGCCCGAACCGGACAAGCCCATGAGCACGCAGATTTCGCCTTTGTCGATGTCCAGGCTGGCCTTTTCAACGCCGACAATCTGCCCGGTTTTTTTCAGGATCTGATCCCGCGAAAGGCCCTCGTCCAGCAGCTTCAGCGCCTCACGCGGTTTTTTGGCGAAGATCACGTCAACCTTGTCGAAGCGAATAATACTCATGCGTCAGCTCCTTTTTTGGCGTCCGGCTGTTTGCAGATCCGGTCGAGCATGATCGCCAGCAACACAATCGCCAGCCCGGCTTCAAAGCCCAGCGCGATGTCAGCCGTGTTCAGGGCGTTGACCACCGGTTTGCCCAAGCCATCAGCGCCCACCAGCGCGGCGATCACCACCATCGACAGCGACAGCATGATGCACTGGGTCACCCCGGCCGCGATGCTCGGCATGGCGTGGGGCAGTTCGATACGGGTGAGCAACTGGCGGCGCGAGCAGCCAAACGCCTTACCGGCATCCAGCAGTTCATGGGGCACGTCACGAATGCCCAGGTAGGTGAGGCGGATCGGCGCGGCAATCGCAAACACCACGGTCGAAATCAGCCCCGGTACCACGCCCAAGCCAAACAGGGTCAGGGTAGGGATGAGGTACACAAACGTCGGCACGGTTTGCATCAAGTCCAGCACCGGACGCATGCACGTATACACCGCCGGTTTATGCGCGGCGACAATGCCCAGCGGCACGCCGATGATCACGCACACAAAGGTGGCAAACACCACCTGCGCGAGGGTTTCCATGGTCTCTTGCCAATACCCCAGGTTGAGGATCAGCAAAAACGACAACGCAACAAAGACCGTAAGCCCCCACTTGCGTTGAATCAGGTGGGCAAACAACGCGATTAACCCGATAAACGCCAGCGGGTTGAACCAGGTCAGCGCAAACGTCACGCCATGGATCATGGCTTCGAGTGTGGTCGCAATGGCATCGAAGATATTGGCGCCATGTTTGGTCAGCCAGTCGACGAAGTCGGCGATGTACTCGCCCAACGGGATTTTGTGATCTATCAGCATGGTATGAACGTCCGCATGCAAGTGGAGTGAAAACGGAGCCAGCGCGGCAAGCCGGCTGGCGTCCGCGATTACTTCGCGAGGCTGGCCTTGACCGCCTCAAGCCCCGGCTTGCCATCAACCGTGGTCACGCCCGCGAGCCAGGTGTCGAGCACCTGCGGGTTCTGTTTAAGCCAGGCTTTGGCAGCCACATCCGGCTTGATCTTTTCGTCCAGCACCTTGCCCATCAGCGTGCTTTCCATGTCGAGGGTGAACACCAGGTTTTTCAGCAGTTGGCCAACGTTGCTGCATTCCTGTGAGTAGCCTTTGCGGGTGTTGGTATAGATGGTGGCCTGGCCGAAGTTGGGGCCAAAAAATTCATCGCCACCGGTGAGGTACTTCATCTTGAAACGGGTATTCATGGGGTGCGGTTCCCAGCCCAAAAACACCACGTCGGTGCCGCGTCGCTGAGCGCGTTCGACTTGCGACAACATCCCGGCTTCGCTCGACTCAACCACCTTGAAGCCTGCGTCCTTGAGGCCAAATGCGTTCTTGTCGATCATGCTTTGAATCGTGCGATTGCCGTCGTTGCCCGGTTCGATCCCGTAGATCTTGCCGTCCAGTTCCTTCTTGAATTTAGGCAGGTCAGCGAAGTCCTTAAGGCCCTTGTCATACAGCGCCTGCGGTACGGCGAGGGTGTACTTGGCGTTTTCCAGGTTGGCGCGCACCGTTTCAACGGTGCCCGCATCGCGGTAAGCCTTGATGTCGTTTTCCATGGTGGGCATCCAGTTGCCCAAGAAGACGTCCATGTTTTTGCCATCGGCCAGGGACTTGTACGTCACCGGCACCGAAATCATGGTGGTTTTGGTTTTGTAGCCCAGTGCATCCAGTACTGCGCTGGTGACCGCCGTGGTGACCGTGATGTCGGTCCAGCCCACGTCCGAAAAATTAACCGTGCTGCACTGCGCAGGCTCGGCAGCCTGGGCGATGGCGGGCAGACTCAGTACGGCAGCCAACAGCAAAGGGTAGGAATGTTTCATGCAACGACTCCTGTGTGTCTGGGTGGCAGTTTTCGATCGAAAAGCCGCCCCCTCGGGTGATGCCGGTTGGCATCTGGCAATCGAGTCGAGACTGATCATGTAACAGCCAAAATCAAACGCCTACCGCCCGCGTCGCATCCAGTACAGGCAGGGTCGTATCTGATACCTGCGAGGTCGCATTTGGACGTTTCCTCCCCAAAAACCGCACTTTTCCCGCGTCTAATCCGCATAAAACGGCGACGGCGCTGGCAGACAATAGCGAGTCGTTGCTGGACGTTTTCAGGGGCTGGAAACCGACCATGATGCGAGCACTCATTACGAGGCTCGTCCCCATGGCTATCAGCGTGTTTGACCTGTTCAAGATCGGCATTGGCCCCTCCAGCTCCCACACCGTGGGGCCCATGCGGGCTGCTGCGCTGTTTGTGCAGGGGTTGCGCGAACGCGACCAACTGCAACAGGTGCGACGCATTGAGGTGCAGCTTTACGGTTCCCTGTCGGCCACCGGCATCGGGCATGGCAGCGACAACGCCGTGATCATGGGCCTGATGGGCGAGTGGCCAGACGCCATCGACCCGGCGCACATTGGCCCGCGCATCGCAGAGCTGCACGACAGCCAGACCTTGCTGCTCGATGGCTATCTGCCCATCCCGTTTGTGTGGGCCAGTGACATGCGCCTGCTCGACGAAAACCTGCCGTTTCACCCCAACGCCATGACCCTGATCGCCGAAACCACAAACGGCGAACTGCACCGCGACACCTACTATTCGGTGGGCGGCGGTTTTGTGGTGGATGCGGCGCAAGCGGCCAGCGGTGTCATGGACATGGACCGCACCGAGTTGCCCTATGACTTTGGCAGCGCTGTGGAGCTGCTTGATTTGTGCCGCGAACATCACCTGAGCGTGGCCGCCTTGATGATGGCCAACGAACGCACCTGGCGCAGCGAAGATGAAATCCGTTGTGGCCTGATCAAACTCTGGCGCGCCATGCAGGACTGCGTCGAGCACGGCTTGAAACACGAAGGCATCCTGCCCGGCGGCCTCAACGTGCGCCGCCGCGCCGCCCGTTTGCACCGCAGCTTGCAGGAACTGGGCAAGCCCAACGTGATCGGCTCAACCTTGAGCGCCATGGAATGGGTCAACCTGTTCGCCCTGGCGGTCAACGAAGAAAACGCCGCGGGCGGGCGCATGGTCACGGCGCCCACCAACGGCGCGGCGGGCATCATCCCGGCGGTGCTGCACTACTTTATGAAGTTCAGCGACGAGGTCAGCGAAGCCAACGTCGTCGACTACTTATTAAGCGCGGCGGCGATTGGCATTTTGTGCAAAAAGAACGCCTCGATTTCGGGTGCCGAAGTGGGTTGCCAGGGCGAAGTCGGTTCGGCCTGCGCCATGGCCGCGGCCGGGCTGGCGCAAATCCTCGGGGCCAGCCCCGAGCAACTGTGCAACGCCGCTGAAATTGGCCTGGAACACAACCTGGGCCTCACCTGCGACCCGGTGGGCGGGCTGGTACAAGTGCCGTGCATCGAGCGCAACGCCATTGCGGCGGTCAAAGCCATCAACGCCGCGCAAATGGCCCTGCGCGGGGACGGTCAGCACTTTATTTCACTGGACCGGGTGATCCGCACCATGCGCGACACCGGCGCCGACATGCACGACAAATACAAAGAAACCTCACGCGGCGGGTTAGCCGTGAGTGCCGTGGAATGTTGATAACTGTAGGAGCGAGCTTGCCTCGCGATCTTTTAACGATCAAAAGATCGCGAGACAAGCTCGCTCCTACAGGGGCTGAACCTAGCAGTTCTGCCAGTAGGCAATGAGTCGTGCAGGGCACAAGGTAATGGCATTTGCTGACCTATGGATGTGTCTATGCTCCGCCTCTACCGTTACGACCCACTTGATCGACTGACAGACGTTGCCGGTCACCAGCGCTTCTACAACCAGGCCCGTTTAGCCACCGAAATCCAGGGCACAGTGCCGCGCAGTGTGTTTCAGGTGGGCGATCACTTGTTGGCCGAGGGCGGAGTGGATGGCAGCAACCTGCTGGCCACCGACCTGCAACGCTCGGTGTTGCACGCAGTAAACCCCGATAAAACCCAACCGATTGTTTACAACGCGTATGGCCATCGCCCGCCTGAAAGCGGTGTGGCCAGTGTGCTGGGCTTTAATGGCGAACGGGCTGATCCGGTGACGGGGCATTATTTATTGGGCAATGGCTATCGGGCGTTTAACCCGGTGTTGATGCGCTTTAACAGCCCGGACAGTTGGAGCCCGTTTGGGCGGGGCGGGATTAATAGTTATGGGTATGTGGGGGGCGATCCGGTTAATCGGGTTGATCCCAGCGGGCATTTTTGGCGCGCGTTGAAAAATTGGTTGTTTAAGTCAGGTAGTAAAAGATCTCTCGCAGTACAGGCGGCTCCCATCATTGCCAGACGTAACTCAATCGACCTGGAGAGTCAGTTAATGAAGGATTTTAAAGTGTTAATGCCGAATATTTATGCGGGCCGAACAGTAGCCAGTGATCATAAATTCTCGAGGCTTGAGGTAGTGGGGCATGGTGGTTTTTATGAACACGGTGGTAAACAGGTAGGCGTTATTGCTTCTAGTGGCCAAGCGTTTACAGCAGAAGAGCTGGGTAAAGCGCTAGTGTCAAATGGGCATATGAAGAAGGCCAAAGAGGTCCATTTAATAATGTGTCATTCTGCAGATGTGGCCAGCTATACGGGGAAATCTTTTGCTCAAGAACTCTCTGATCATTTGAATGTACCCGTAACGGGTTACAGGGGGGAGGTCGTGCGCAGGCCTTCAAGTTACCTGCTGGATGTGGTTGATAGTACTGCAGCCGATCCAATGGTTCGCTATGTACGCGTGAGTTCAATGGTTTTAGATAAAACAGCTCTTATCAGGCAAGGGTTATCCAGTGATTACTTTAGGCCAGTAACTTTTACACCTGGATAAGCCCGATTTCAATGCAATACGCAGTGCTTATAACGCGCCTGCTTGCACTCAGGCGCGTGCCGTTTAGTGCGTGACCAGACGGTCCAGCGATGTATCGACAAAGGTCTTGGCCAGCTCCGCCAAGTGCCCTATGGACAGCACCACATCGCGCTGATTGCCGCTCAAACCATTCCCCGCCTCACTCGCCGAAGCAACCATGCAGCGCAACAAGTCTGACGCCTGGGCCAAAGCCGCTTCTAAATTGACGCTGCCGGGTATGGCATACATGGCCTGATCCATGTGCCGTGGAGGCTTATGGTTGTGCAGGTAGTAATCAAGGGCGCGACCGGCCGCTGCACGGTCCAGTAACTGTGACGTGCGCTCAACGGCATCGGGGGATGTGACAGGTGGATCGGGTGTCAGTTTTTTCATGGTTACAGCTCCAACCTCGTTAAGGGAACTGACACCTGTCGCGACTAAACGAATGGGTGGCAGCCGTACGCAGGTTAGTCGACCGGTGAGCTTGGAAACCGGCGCACCCTAAGGTGCCCTGCGCACGGCCACCATAAAGTTGCGGCCGAAAAAAAGCGCCTCACTCAGGTGGCGCTTTGCGCCTTGCTCACATGCTGGGCGACTAAACCCGACCGCTGTTTTTTGCAGCGATGGCCGAGACTATGCTCCGAATGGAGTGGGCGCAAGCGAACGGGATTTTCTCGGAAGTGTCCTTGGATTGAAAGCGAAACGTCGTACGAAATGGCTGATTTTCGCGGTGCCAAGGGGGCTCACGTTTTTTGTAGGAGCGAGCTTGCTCGCGATCTTTTGATCTCTTAAAAGATCGCGAGCAAGCTCGCTCCTACAGAGGTTTATACCTAGCAGATCTGCCAGTAGGCAGTTGCTCCGTGCAGGTGCAAGCTGAGCGCAAGTCCCTGTACACGACGAGCGTATACACATGCCCACAGTCCTTTATGCCTACGACCCACTGGACCGCTTGATCCAGACGGCGGGTATTCGGCGCTTTTACAACAGCTCGCGCATGACCACTGAAATTGAGGGAACAGTGCAGCGCAGTGTGTTTCAGGTGGGCGATCACGTGTTGGCCGAGGGCGGGGCGGGTGGCAGCAACCTGCTGGCCACCGACTTGCAACGCTCGGTGTTGCACACGGTTAACCCCGATAAAACCCAACCCATTGCTTACAACGTGTATGGCCATCGCCCGGCTGAAAGCGGCGTGGCCAGTGTGCTGGGCTTTAATGGCGAGCGCGCTGACCCGGTGACGGGGCATTATTTATTGGGCAATGGCTACCGGGCGTTTAACCCGGTGTTGATGCGTTTTAATAGCCCGGACAGTTGGAGCCCGTTTGGGAAAGGCGGGTTAAATAGTTATGGGTATTGTGGAGGTGATTCAGTTAATCGAGTTGACTCAAGTGGGCATTTTTTTCTGGCTGCGTTGCGAAAAGCAGCAGACAGTTTTTGGGCGTTTTACCGTACGCCGATCGGTATGCATAAAAAAGCGACGTCTAATTATATAAAGCTGAATTCAGACATTTATGCGTATGAACAATTATCAAAAAAAGGTCAGCGTAAAATTGTTTTAGATACACATGGTAGTTTTGAAGATGGGGCGCTGAAGGTTGGGTCAAAAGACAGTCCCGTTAGCCCTGATAAATTAATAAATTTAGCAAGGGAAGGGGGCATTGAGTTCGATAAATACGATGCAGTCAAACTAATGATTTGCCACAGTGCAGAGGCAAATTTTGCCCAGCAAGTCTCTAACTTGACAGGGCTTAAAACAAAGGCTTTTAAAGGGACTGCGGCGGCAGTGCCTATTGACTTCTTAGTTCCTAATATGGAAGTGGGTAAGATTTATCAGCCAATGATTAGTATGCGGACTCTGCGCAATACGGGAGTTTTTAAGCATTTTCCGCTCTCACAGAGAAATTACGACCCAGTCACATTTGTCCCCGAAAAACAGAGTGCTATCAGGCGTAACTGACAGTGCAACATGTGTGCGTGGAGCCTGTAGGAGCGAGCTTGCTCGCGATCTTTTGATCTTTTAAAAGATCGCGAGCAAGCTCGCTCCTACAGAGGTTTATACCTAGCAGATCTGCCAGTAGGCAGTTGCTCCGTGCAGGTGCAAGCTGAGCGCAAGTCCCTGTACACGACGAGCGTATACACATGCCCACAGTCCTTTATGCCTACGACCCACTGGACCGCTTGATCCAGACGGCGGGTATTCGGCGCTTTTACAACAGCTCGCGCATGACCACTGAAATTGAGGGCACAGTGCAGCGCAGTGTGTTTCAGGTGGGCGATCACGTGTTGGCCGAGGGCGGGGCGGGTGGCAGCAACCTGCTGGCCACCGACTTGCAACGCTCGGTGTTGCACACGGTTAACCCCGATAAAACCCAACCCATTGCTTACAACGTGTATGGCCATCGCCCGGCTGAAAGCGGCGTGGCCAGTGTGCTGGGCTTTAATGGCGAACGGGCTGACCCGGTGACGGGGCATTATTTATTGGGCAATGGATATCGGGCGTTTAACCCGGTGTTGATGCGTTTTAACAGCCCGGACAGTTGGAGCCCGTTTGGGCGGGGTGGAGTTAATGCATATGGTTACTGTGGAGGGAACCCTGGAAATTATAGTGATCCATCTGGGCATTTATTTGTATGGGCGCGTAATGCGATCAATGCGGTGATGAAAAGAAAAACGACGGTCGTTGATTCAGCGGGTGAATATTGGTCTTCGGCCTATGCTCAAGATAATGTTGTTTATGAGAATATAAAGAAAATTCAATCTGGTGTTTATGTGGCAGACGAAATACACAAAATAGATGGTCTGCCAGCAAGGCGGTTAGTTATTGATGCTCATGGGATTAAACAAGGGTATCCATTGAGCGGGCGCAGAGTGTTGAGCAATAAAAAGATGTTAGATTTACTTCGCAAGAATAAAGTGGATGTGGCGAATTATAATAGTGTTCACATGATTAGTTGTTTTTCGGCGGTGAGGGGTAAACACTCATTGAGTGCGAAAATTTCTTTGAAGTACAAAGTGCCCACTACAGCCTATATGAAAGTCGTCGCGGTTGGTTTAGGGCCAAAGGATATCTGGAGGCAAGAAACCAGAGCAATATCATGGTTAGAGCGCGGAATGACAGAAGTCAGAAGCGCTACCTTTTTAAGATCCAATGGCGTCGATGTTTCTGATAAGGATTTTTTCCCCGTTGTTTTCAACGGCTGACCTTCAGACATTTTGATTTAACGCGCCTGCTTGCACTCAGGCGCGTACCGTTTAGTGCGTGACCAGACGGTCCAGCGATGTATCGACAAAGGTCTTGGCCAGCTCCGCCAAGTGCCCTATGGACAGCACCACATCGCGCTGATTGCCGCTCAAACCATTCCCCGCCTCACTCGCCGAAGCAACCATGCAGCGCAACAAGTCTGACGCCTGGGCCAAAGCCGCTTCTAAATTGACGCTGCCGGGTATGGCATACATGGCCTGATCCATGTGCCGTGGAGGCTTATGGTTGTGCAGGTAGTAATCAAGGGCGCGATCGGCCGCCGCACGGTCCAGTAACTGTGACGTGCGCTCAACGGCATCGGGGGAGGTGACAGGTGGATCGGGTGTCAGTTTTTTCATGGTTACAACTCCGAACTTAATTAAAGGAGCTGTACCTGTCGCTACTAAACGAAGGTGGCAGCCGCACGCAGGTTAGTAGACCGGTAAGTTCGGGACCCGGCGCGCCCGAAGGCGCCCTGCGCACGACCACCATAAAACGCAGGCCGTAAAAAAGCGCCTCGCGGAGGTGGCGCCTTGCGCCGAACTAAACCGGGCTACTAAACCCGACCGCTGTTTTTGGCAGCGATGGCCGAGACTATGCCCCGAATGGAGTGGGCGCAAGCGAACGGGATTTTCTCGGAAGTGTCCTTGGATTGAAAGCGAAACGTCGTACGAAATGGCTGATTTTCACGGTTCCAAGGGGGCTCACGTTTTTTGTAGGAGCGAGCTTGCTCGCGATCTTTTGATCTTTTAAAAGATCGCGAGCAAGCTCGCTCCTACAGAGGTTTATACCTAGCAGATCTGCCAGTAGGCAGCCGTGTAGCGCCGGTGCAAGCTGAGCGCAAGTCCCTGTACACGACGAGCGTACACACATGCCCACAGTCCTCTATACCTACGACCCACTGGACCGCTTGATCCAGACGGCGGGTATTCGGCGCTTTTACAACAAGTCGCGCATGGTCACCGAAATTGAGGGCGCAGTGCAGCGCAGTGTGCTTCAGGTGGGCGATCACGTGTTGGCCGAGGGCGGTGCGGGTGGCAGCAAGCTGCTGGCCACCGACTTGCAACGCTCGGTGTTGCACACGGTTAACCCCGATAAAACCCAACCCATGGCTTACAACGTGTATGGCCATCGCCCGGCTAAAAGCGGCGTGGCCAGTGTGCTGGGCTTTAATGGCGAACGGGCTGACCCGGTGACGGGGCATTACTTGTTGGGCAATGGCTATCGGGCGTTTAACCCGGTGTTGATGCGTTTTAACAGCCCGGACAGTTGGAGCCCGTTTGGGAAAGGCGGGATTAATGCATATGGGTATTGTGGGGGGGACTCGGTAAATAGACGCGATGACAGTGGGCATGCTGTTTTTTTCTTGAGCGGTAAGGGAGCAGTAGAAAGTTTAGGATTTTTTTCAAAGTTGTTATCTAAGCGCAACTCAAAGACTGCGGCTAAATATGCAGCTCGTTCAGGGGCAACAGTCAATAAGGAGACTGTAGAGTTCTTTCGAATTTCAGAGTTGGAGCCTGGTATTTTTGCTGCTTATGACCGCAGGGCCACGGGTGAGCTGAGATTGACGTTGCATGGCCACGGTAATGTTGGATATATGGTCAATGATGCAGGGCAAGGGCTAACCGCTTCTTATTTGGCTCGGCTTGTTAAGAAAAAGGGATATACCGAACATACGACATCCAGAATTTGGTCATGTTATTCGGGCGCGGGGCATGCCGGGTCTTTAGCTCAGGCTTATGCTGATATTACTCAACAGAGTGTTAAAGGCATGGAAATGTCTTTGGTGTCAAAATTTGGACTTAGGCAAATAATGGAAACACTCAATAGTAAAGAGATAATTTTGGATATTCGTGACAGCGTCAGAGTAGGAAAAAAACATACCGTTATGAAAAATGCAGAACTGTTTGAAAGTAACGAGAGAGTATTTCCAGGGTATCGGAGCCGAGTGTTTACTCCCTCGGTAAGATGAAGAATTGATTTTAGTGTCGGGTGGGCGACGTCTAGCGCTTTCTGTTTGGCGCGCTTTTTAAGCGCACCGCGCCCCCTTTCAGCGCACATCCCGACCTGCACCTTTGGTGACACGGTGCGTTCCTACGTGTTTCCCACAAGTGCTACCGATTTGCTCAACACGGCTCTGCGCCCTGCGCTACGTCTGTTTAGACGGTGTTTAGAGCCGTGTTCGGCACCTCCCACCTAGACGCATTACGACGTCGTTTTCAGATTTTGTTGAATACCTATTCAAGTTTAGGCGCGGCATTTGCATCGTCATGGCAAAGCCCCCGTAAACGGTGGGTCATAACAAGAGCCTGCGCCTGGGGCCATCACCCGCTTTGTGTGAGGAGATACCGCATGACGTCGTTCAACTCCGAGGCCCAACCCCAGAACCGTACGCCTCAATCCATCGGCTTTCTGCTGCTGGACAATTTCACACTTATTTCTTTGGCGTCTGCGATTGAGCCCCTGCGCATGGCCAATCAGTTGTCGGGCCGCGAGTTGTATCGCTGGAGCACCTTAAGCGCTGACGGTAGCCAGGTGTGGGCCAGTGATGGTTTGCAAATTACCCCCGACGCCAGCATGCACAAGGCGCCGGCGCTAGACATGGTGATTGTGTGCGGCGGTATCGGCATTCAACGCGCGGTAACGCGTGAGCACGTGTCTTGGCTGCAAAGCCAGGCGCGCCAGTCGCGCCGTTTGGGTGCGGTGTGCACCGGCAGTTGGGCGCTGGCGTATGCCGGGCTGCTGGACGGTTTTGATTGCAGCGTGCATTGGGAATGTCTGGCCTCGATGCAGGAAGCCTTCCCGCGGGTGTCCATGAGTACCCGTCTGTTTACCCTCGACCGCAGCCGCTCTACCAGCTCGGGTGGCACGGCGCCGATGGACATGATGCTGCACCTGATCAGCCGCGATCATGGCCGCGAATTGTCGGCCGCCATTTCGGAAATGTTTGTGTATGAGCGCATTCGTAACGAACAGGACCATCAGCGCGTGCCGCTCAAGCACATGCTGGGCACCAACCAGCCGAAGTTGCAGGAAATCGTTGCGTTGATGGAAGCCAACCTTGAGGAGCCCATCGACCTCGATGAGCTGGCGGTGTACGTGACCGTGTCGTGTCGCCAGTTGGAGCGGCTGTTCCAAAAATACTTGCACTGCTCGCCGTCGCGGTACTACCTCAAGCTGCGCCTGGTGCGTGCGCGCCAATTGCTCAAACAAACGCCGATGTCGATTATCGAAGTGGCGGCGGTGTGCGGGTTTGTCTCGACGCCGCATTTCTCCAAGTGTTACCGCGAGTACTTTGGCATCCCGCCGCGTGATGAGCGTGTGGGGTCCAATACTGCGCAGCAAACCACCTTGGTGCCGATCCCGCAGTCCCTGCTGCTGACCCCGCTGGCCGGGCCGATGGCGTCGCTGCATCAGGCGCGGCACGAGTCGACGTTTGCCAGTGTGAGGGTGTAGTCAAAGCCTCTGTAGGAGCGAGCTTGTCTCGCGATCTTTTAAAGGTTCAAAAGATCGCGAGGCAAGCTCGCTCCTACAGGGGGTTACGCTCACCCCCGGCTTTGCTTGTATTGCACCAGCCCCGGCAGCAACTGCTGGTCGATGGCCTGGCGCACGGCGGGCAAGATGGTTGCGCTGCCGGTGTAGAGCTTTTCTACCAGGCCCTTGAGTGCGCGAGCGTTGGTCTCGTTCAGGCCGCACACCACCGCAGAGCAGGCTTGCTCGGCGTTACCCGACACGTCAAAGCCCAGCGAGCGCAGTTGGCTCAGCAGGTCCTGCTCATCAATCAAGTCTGCGTGCATCATGCTTTTTATCCTTTCACAGAGAGGCGATCGAAGCTTGATTCTGGTAGGGCTTCCACGAACGGGCAAGCGAGGTTTGGCGCGATGTCTGGTATGCCTAAGAACAGGTCGTTTTTGGCTAAGTGCCAAGGCGCGGGGCAGGGCACACTGGGCTCAGTAACATTGCCCTAGGTTTGGTCACCGCACGGCACTCACACTGTTGGCCCCGACGCTGTAACGGCAGTTTCGGGGCTTTTTTGTGCCTGGTGTTCAGCCCTTGAGCAGCGCTGCGCAGGCGGTTTTGTAGGCGTCGTGCTGGTATTTGTTGAGCGAGGCTGGCAGCTCATACGCGTGCTTTTTAAATTGCGCGTTAAGGGTTTGCGGCGACAGTAACTGCACCTCGCAGCCCTCCAGCAATTGCAGGATGCCTTCGATTTTGAAGGTGGTGGGGCCACCAGCAAACTCGCCTTTTTTGCTGCGCTTTTTGATCGCGATGCGGGTGATGGCGTTGGCCTTCACACAGTCGGCCAGTTGGGCGGCGAAGGCTTTGACGCTGGCGGCGTTTTCATCGTCGTCCAGGGCAATTTTTTTGGTGCTGATGGCCACGTGCTCAAGGCCGCCAGCGCCCTGGGTGGCCAGGGCAAAAATGGCTTCGCTGCCTTTGATTTCAATCCCGCAAATAGTCATACGTGCCTCATGGGTCATTCCTGACCAATCGATTCCAGAAACTCCGAGCGGTCATCGCTGACTGCCGCAATGCAGTCGTTTTGAGCAATGTTGAACGCCTCGGTGCCGGCTTTGGCCGGGAACACCACAATCGCGCAATCGGCGTCACGCTGGTGCACCCACAGGGTCTGCGCGGTTTTGATTTTGCTGGTGATGTTGTTGAGCTGCGTCGCATTGGCGCCGTACAGCGCGTTGATGCGCGCTTGCAGGGCCTCGAAGTTTTCAGCCAACAACTGTTCGGCGGTATTGCGGCTAAATACCGAGCACGCCAGCGTTTGCTGGTCGTTTTCGACGGCATCACACGGGTTGTGGTCGGCATCATCGGCTACAGCTGCGCCACTGGTGATCAACGCCAAGGCCAGGAGAATCGATTTCATTGCGGCTTCCTAATCCATAGTTGAGGCGGATTCTGGCTTAAGCGCCGCGCAAAAGACAGTCACCGGCGCATCGGCGGGTGTTGTGGTCGCCAGCGCTTTGTCGCGCATTGACGCTTTCGGCAATTGCGCTGTCGCTTTTGCACCCGGCTGTTTTTACCCCCAAGCCTATGCTGGCCCCAAAGCGCCGGCAGACGATTCGGCGCAGCAAACGCCTATAAGGGGACGCCTGATGAGCCCAGCCGAGTTGCACGCAGACAGCATCGTTATCGACGGGCTGATCATTGCCAAATGGAACCGCGAGTTGTTTGAAGACATGCGCAAAGGCGGGCTCACGGCCGCCAACTGCACGGTGTCGGTGTGGGAGGGCTTTCAGGCCACGATCAATAACATTGTCGCCAGCCAAACCCTTATTCGCGAAAACAGCGACCTGGTGATCCCGGTCAAAACCACCGCTGACATTCGCCGCGCCAAGTCCTTGGGCAAAACCGGGATCATTTTCGGCTTCCAGAATGCCCATGCGTTTGAAGACCAATTGGGCTACATCGAGATCTTCAAACAGCTCGGCGTGGGCGTGGTGCAGATGTGCTACAACACGCAAAACCTGGTGGGCACCGGCTGCTATGAACGCGATGGCGGGCTTTCGGGTTTCGGCCGCGAAGTGGTCGCTGAAATGAACCGCGTGGGCATCATGTGTGACCTGTCGCACGTGGGCTCCAAAACCTCTGAAGAGGTCATCCTCGAATCGAAAAAACCGGTCTGCTACTCGCACTGTTTGCCGTCCGGGCTCAAAGAACATCCGCGCAATAAATCCGACGCTGAACTCAAGTTCATTGCCGATCACGGTGGCTTTGTCGGCGTGACCATGTTCGCGCCGTTTCTGGCCAAGGGCATTGAGTCGACCGTCGACGATTACGCCGAAGCCATCGAATACACCATGAACATCGTGGGCGAAGACGCCATCGGCATCGGCACCGACTTCACCCAGGGCCACGGCCAGGATTTCTTCGAAATGCTGACCCACGACAAAGGCTACGCGCGGCGTCTGACCAGCTTCGGCAAGATCATCAACCCGCTGGGCATCCGCACCGTGGGCGAGTTCCCGAACCTCACCGAAACCCTGATCAAGCGCGGCCACAGCGAACGCGTGGTGCGCAAGATCATGGGTGAAAACTGGGTCAACGTCCTCAAAGACGTCTGGGGCGAATAAGCCGCCACTCGCCCTCACCCATCCCTCTCCTCCGGGAGAGGGCAGGGTGAGGGGGCGAAACGAACCTTACCTCGAATTTTGGAGTTTTATTCCATGGCTAAAATCGCCCCGCAATTACCCATCGAAGTCGACAGCGAGACCGGCGTCTGGACCTCTGACGCGCTGCCGATGCTCTACGTGCCACGGCACTTTTTCGTCAACAACCACATGGGCATCGAAGAGGTGCTGGGCGCTGACGCCTACGCCGAGATCCTCTACAAGGCGGGCTACAAATCGGCCTGGCACTGGTGTGAAAAAGAAGCCGAATGCCATGGCCTGGAAGGCGTGGCGGTGTTCGAGCATTACATGAAGCGCCTGTCGCAACGTGGCTGGGGCCTGTTCACCATTCAAGACATTGACCTGGACAAAGGCACCGCCACCATCAAGCTCGAACACTCCTGTTTCGTGTACGTGTACGGCAAGGTCGGGCGCAAGGTCGACTACATGTTCACCGGCTGGTTTGCCGGGGCCATGGACCAGATTCTGCAAGCGCGCGGCAGCCAGATTCGCACCGTGGCCGAACAGGTCTACAGCGGATCCGAAGAAGGCCACGACCACGGTCTGTTTATCGTCAAGCCGCTGTAAATCGAGGATCGGGATATGGCGTTCGAAGCAATGTTTGAGCCGATTCAAATCGGCAAACTGACCATTCGCAACCGCGTGCTGAGCACTGCACACGCCGAGGTGTATGCCACGGACGGCGGCATGACCACAGCGCGCTACGTGCAGTACTACGAAGAAAAAGCCAAGGGCGGCATCGGCCTGGCGATTTGTGGCGGCTCATCCGTGGTGGCCATCGACAGCCCGCAGGAGTGGTGGAGTTCGGTCAACCTGAGCACCGACCGCATCATCCCGCATTTTCAAAACCTGGCCGACGCCATGCACAAGCACGGCGCCAAAATCATGATCCAGATTACCCACATGGGCCGTCGCTCGCGCTGGGACGGCTTTAACTGGCCGACCTTGATGTCGCCGTCCGGCGTGCGTGAGCCGGTGCACCGTGCCACCTGCAAAACCATCGAACCGGAAGAGATCTGGCGCATCATCGGCAACTACGCCAGCGCGGCGGGTCGGGCCAAAAAAGGCGGGCTCGATGGCGTGGAACTGTCGGCGGTGCACCAGCACATGATCGACCAGTTCTGGAGCCCACGGGTGAACAAGCGCACCGATGAATGGGGCGGCAGTTTTGAAAATCGCATGCGCTTCGGGCTGGAAGTGCTCAAGGCCGTGCGTGCCGAAGTGGGCCCGGATTTCTGCGTGGGCATCCGCCTGTGCGGCGACGAGTTTCACCCCGATGGCTTGAGCCACGAGGACATGAAACAAATCGCCAAGTACTACGACGACACCGGCATGCTCGACTTTATCGGCGTGGTCGGCTCGGGCTGTGACACCCACAACACCCTGGCCAACGTGATCCCGAACATGAGCTTCCCGCCGGAGCCGTTTTTGCACCTGGCGGCGGGCATCAAGGAAGTGGTCAAGGCGCCGGTGCTGCACGCGCAAAACATCAAAGACCCCAACCAGGCCACGCGGATTCTGGAGGGTGGCTACGTCGACATGGTGGGCATGACCCGCGCCCACATTGCCGACCCGCACCTGATCGCCAAAATCAAAATGGGCCAGGTCGACCAGATCAAACAATGCGTGGGCGCCAACTATTGCATCGACCGCCAGTACCAAGGGCTGGACGTGCTGTGCATTCAGAACGCTGCCACTTCCCGTGAATACATGGGCGTGCCGCACATCATCCAGAAAACCACCGGGCCCAAGCGCAAAGTGGTGGTGGTCGGCGCAGGCCCGGCCGGGATGGAAGCGGCACGGGTGGCAGCCGAGCGCGGACACGACGTGACCCTGTTCGAGAAAAACGAGGCCATTGGCGGGCAAATCAGCATCGCCGCCAAAGCCCCGCAACGTGACCAGATGGCCGGTATCACCCGTTGGTTCCAGCTGGAGCTGGCACGCTTGAACGTCGACCTGCGCCTGGGCACGGCGGCCGATGTTGCGACCATTCGCGACCTGCGCCCCGACATCGTGGTGCTGGCGGTGGGCGGGCATTCGTTTGTCGAGCAGAACGAACATTGGGGCGCCGCTGAGGGCTTGTCGGTGAGCAGCTGGGACGTGCTCGACGGCAAAGTGGCGCCGGGTAAAAACGTGCTGGTGTACGACACCATTTGCGAGTTCACCGGCATGTCCGTGGCCGACTTTATGGCCGACAAAGGCTCGCAGGTCGAGATCGTCACCGACGACACCAAGCCCGGCGTGGCGGTGGGCGGCACGTCGTTCCCGACCTACTACCGCAGCCTGTACCCCAAAGAAGTGATCATGACCGGCGACATGATGCTGGAGCGCGTGTACCGCGAAGGCGACAAGGTGATTGCCGTGCTGGAGAACGAATACACCGGCGCCAAGGAAGAACGCGTGGTGGACCAGGTGGTGATTGAAAACGGCGTGCGCCCGGACGAAGAGCTGTATTACGCGCTCAAGCCCGACTCGCGCAACAAGGGCCAGATCGACGTTGAAGCGCTGTACGCGATCCAGCCGCAACCGTGCCTGAGCGAAGCGGGTGATGGCTACTTGTTGTTCCGCCTCGGTGACTGCGTGGCGCAGCGCAACGTGCATGCCGCCATCTATGACGCCCTGCGGTTGTGCAAGGATTTCTAAGCAGCGCCCCATACCTCTGTAGGAGCGAGCTTGCCTCGCGATCTTTTGATCTTAGAAAAGATCGCGAGACAAGCTCGCTCCTACAGGGATCGTGTGAGACCCGGGAGCTTCATCATGTTGACTATCATCCTCCCCATCCTGTTATTCGCCTCCCTCGCGCTCGCCATTCTAGGCGCGGTGCGGCGCATGGCTATGTGGCGTCGTGGCCGTGCGTCGAAGGTCGATCTGCTCGGCGGGCTGCTGGCCATGCCGCGTCGCTACATGGTCGATTTGCACCACGTGGTGGCACGCGATAAATACATGGCCAACACCCACGTCGCCACCGCGGGCGGGTTTGTCCTGGCGGCGGTGCTGGCGATTGTGGTGCACGGCTTTGGCGTGCATAACCAGATCCTCGGGTACGCCTTGCTGTTCGCCACGGCGCTGATGTTTATCGGCGCGCTGTTTGTATTTAAACGCCGTCTCAACCCGCCGAGCCGTTTGTCCAAGGGCCCGTGGATGCGCCTGCCGAAAAGCCTGCTGGCGTTTTCTGCGAGCTTTTTTATCCTCACCTTGCCGGTCGCCGGGGTGCTGCCCGAAGGGTTTGGCGGCTGGTTTCTCGCAGCATTGCTGGCGGTGGGCGTGGCATGGGGCGTGTGTGAATTGTTTTTGGGCATGACCTGGGGCGGGCCCATGAAGCACGCCTTCGCCGGGGCGCTGCACCTGGCCTGGCACCGCCGCGCCGAGCGCTTCGGGGGCGGCCGTTCGACCGGCCTCAAAGCCCTCGACCTGACGGATCGCAGCGCGCCGTTGGGCGTAGAAAAACCCAAGGATTTCACCTGGAACCAACTGCTCGGTTTCGACGCTTGCGTGCAGTGCGGCAAGTGCGAAGCGGCGTGCCCTGCGTTTGCTGCAGGCCAACCGCTGAACCCGAAAAAACTTATTCAAGACATGGTCGTGGGCCTGGCCGGTGGCACCGATGCGCACTTCGCGGGCAGCCCGTACCCTGGCAAGCCGATTGGCGAACACGGCGGCAACCCGTATCAGCCGATCGTCAATGGTCTGGTCGATGCTGAAACCCTGTGGTCGTGCACCACCTGCCGCGCCTGTGTGGAAGAGTGCCCGATGATGATCGAGCACGTAGACGCCATCATCGACATGCGCCGCTTCCTCACCCTGGAAAAAGGCGCGACGCCGAACAATGGCGCGCAGGTGCTCGATAACCTGATCGCCACCGACAACCCCGGCGGTTTTGCACCCGGTGGGCGGATGAACTGGGCCGCTGATTTGAACCTCAACGTGATGCGCGACACGCCTTCGGTCGACGTGTTGTTTTGGGTCGGTGACGGCGCGTTCGACATGCGCAACCAGCGTACCTTGCGTGCCTTCGTCAAAGTGCTGAAAGCGGCCAAGGTCAGCTTTGCCGTGCTCGGTCTGGAGGAGCGCGACAGCGGCGACGTGGCCCGGCGTTTGGGCGATGAAGCGACGTTCCAGGCGCTGGCCAAACGCAACATCCAGACCCTGGCCCAGTACCGCTTCAAGCGCATCGTCACCTGCGATCCGCACAGTTTTCATGTGCTGAAAAACGAATACCCAGCCTTTGGTGGCGAGTACCTTGTGCAGCATCACAGCACTTACATGGCCGAGCTGCTGGCTGCCGGGCAATTGAACGTGAGCGCCGATACCGGCGGTAGCGTGACGTATCACGACCCGTGCTATTTGGGCCGCTACAACGGGGAATACGAGGCGCCGCGGGCGGTGCTGCGGGCGCTGGGCATTGAAGTCAAAGAGATGCAGCGCTCGGGCTTTCGCTCACGTTGCTGCGGCGGTGGCGGCGGCGCGCCGATTACCGACATCCCCGGCAAGCAGCGTATCCCCGACATGCGCATGGACGACATTCGCGAAACCGGCGCCGAGCGCGTGGCCGTGGGCTGCCCGCAGTGCACCGCCATGCTTGAAGGCGTGGTTGAGCCACGGCCGTTGATCAAAGACATTGCTGAACTGGTGGCCGATGCGCTGGTTGAACCCGCAGCGTCGGCCAAAACCACCCAGCGTGCCCCCGAAGAGGTGATCGCATGAGTGACATTATTCGCCGCGACCCGCGTGCCGAGTGGATCGCCCGTAACCGCTTGCACCCGTTGCACGCAGCCCTGCAGCCGTCGCAGCAAAGCTGGATGGGGCCTAACGGCGTCCTGCGCAAAAACGTCCACGGGGTGGGTTTTATCGGCCCCAACGGCATCAAGCGCATCGACCGCAGCGGCGTGCAGCAGGGCGGCGCGAGCAAGCGCACGGCCCGGGTTGAGGTGCAATTGCCGTTGCACCAAGTACCCGCCCCGGCGTTTTACATCGCCGTGGTGCCGGACATGGTCGGTGGCCGCTTGAGCAGCCATGACCGCGACATACTCGGGCTTGCCCATCAACTGGCGGGTGCCGACGGCGCGGTGCTGGCAGTGGTGTTCGGCGAGTCCAAGGAAACCGCGTTTGCCACGGCCGGTGTCGACCGCTTGTTACAACTCGACAGCCAGGGTTATGCACCGGAGCAACAAGTATTGAGCTTGCGGGCTGTGGATAACCAATTCACGCCCAAGCATTGGTTGCTGCCCGACAGCCGCTCGGGGGGCGGTGAGCTGGGGCGGCGTCTGGCGGCCAGCCTGGGCGAACGCCCGGCGACCCGCGTGTGGCAAATCAAGGACGGCCAATGCGTGGGCCGCGCCGGGGCCGGGCTTGAAGACGTGGCGCAAGCCGTGCCGCGCCTGATCCTCGCGGCCGCCGAATGCGCTGAGCCGGTGAGTGAAACCCGCCATGAGGCCCTGGCGGTGGAGTTATCCACAGCGGTGGTGCCGTGCTTGCCTCGCATCGAAGATGTGGGCGCGGTGGAGGTGGACCCGGCGGCGATTCCCATGGCCGAGGCGGAATTTATCCTCAGTGGTGGCAACGGCGTGAAGGACTGGACACTTTTCCACAAGACGGCTTCGGCCCTGGGCGCCACCGAAGGCGCATCGCGGGTGGCCGTAGACGACGGCTTTATGGGCCGCGAGCGCCAAGTGGGCGCCAGCGGTACGTGGGTCACGGCGCGGGTGTATGTGGCGGTCGGCATCAGCGGCGCGATCCAGCACCTGCAAGGTATTGGCGCGTGCGACAAAGTGGTGGCGATCAACCTCGACCCCGGCTGCGACATGATCAAGCGCGCTGACTTGTCGGTGATTGGCGATGGCACCGCGGTGCTGCAGGCGTTGATCGCGGCGGTTGAACAGTGGCGCCATGGCGCTAAGCGGGAAGTGGCTTAAAGGCGCCCTCACCCCAGCCCTCTCCCGGAGGGAGAGGGGGCACAAGGCATTGCATTGAGTTTGAATTCCCCTTGGTCAGTCCCCTCTCCCTCCGGGAGAGGGCTAGGGAGAGGGGCTTTTGATCTGGAGAGTTATGTATGAGCATCGACACTGTCGCACTGGTTTCAATCGGCGCTCACCCCGCTTCCGGGCGGGCCCGGCGTGCCGAGCACGATGCTCGCGCTGTTGAGCTGGGCCTGCAACTGGCTGGGGATAACCTGCATGTGCTGCACGCCGGTAACCCCCACGAGCCTGCGCTGCGCGCTTATCTGGGCATGGGCCTGGACGAATTGCATGTTCTTGAACAACCCGAGCATGCCGACGCGGTGCCGGTGCTGCGCGATTACTTGCGTGAGTCCGGGGTTCAGTTGGTGCTGACCGGCAGCCAGGCCGAAACCGGCGAAGGCTCGGGCATGCTCCCGTACCTGCTGGCCGAACAACTGGGCTGGCCGCTGCTGGTGGGCGTGGCGCAGATCGAATCTATCCACAACGGTGTGGCGACGGTGCTGCAAGCGCTGCCCCGTGGCCAGCGACGTCGGCTCAAGGTGCGCCTGCCGTTTATGGCCACTGTGGATAACGCCGCGCCTAAAGCCCGGCAGAGCGCCTACGGCCCGGCCACACGGGGGCAAATCGGCGCCCAGGAAGTCGAGGTGGTGGAGGACGAGTTATCCACACGGGGGCTTTTCCAGACCGCCAAGCCGCGCCCCAAGCGTTTGAAGGTGATCAAGGCCAAAAGCGGTGCTGACCGCATGAAGGCCGCCACAGCCAAGGCGGCCGGTGGTTCGGGGCAAGTGCTCAAAGGCGTGAGTGCCGAAGAGGGCGCGCAGGCGATTTTGAAGTTACTCATCGAAGAAGGCGTGGTGCGCTGAGTTGCCCACAAAGTCTGTTAGCGCTTATGTGGATAAGTTGTTTGCTATTGGCTAAGCGCCATACAGATCAAGGCTTTCAAGCATCTGATCAAAAAACAGCCAATTACCGTTGTTATCCACCGCGCAGCCGTTAAACCCTTGAGCAATGGCGCCTTTAAGGGGTTTTCCACAGTCGGGCAGGGCGGTGCATAAGTTGCACACATTCTCTGTTGGCGGTTATGTGGATAACGTGTTCGCGGTTAGCTACAGCCCATATAAACCGTAGCCTACACAGTTTTGGTCAAAAAATAGCCAATCGCCTTTTTAAGGATAACTTACCCACTTCCCCACAATTGCTGTGGGTGTGGCTGTGGATAAGATGTTGGTGAAGGGCTGCATGCCTTTGAACGCGTGGCCTGGGGCGTGTTGATCAAAAAATGAGCTGTGCACAGTAACACTTGGTCATAAACCCCCTTGGCGTACGCGCCGTGGGCTGCGTTAAAAAGAGCGCCTCAAGCCTGTGGAGTGACGCGTATGCCAATTTTGTTTCGTCCAGCGTTGCAAACGGATGCGCGCGACATCGCGCGCCTGTTTCAAATTTCATCGGAGGGGGGCGCCGATTACATCTGGAGCCTCATCGCACAACCGGGCGAGGCGCTGCTGGACGTGGGCGAGCGTCGCTATGCCCGCGAAGGGGTGAATTTCTCGTATGAGAACTGCCTGATTGCCGAGGCCGAAGGCCGCGTGATTGGCATGATGCACAGCTACGTGATGCGCGAAGACCCGAACCCTGAGCCGGTGACCGACCCGGTGCTGGCGCCGTACGCCGACATGGAGGTCCCCGACACGCTGTATATCTCCAGCCTGGCCTTGCATGAAGGGTGGCGCGGCCTGGGCCTGGGCCAAGAGTTTCTTAAGTACGCGCACCAGCGTTGTGATGAGTTGGGGCTCAAGGGCTTGAGCCTGATCGACTACGCTGCCAACACCGGCGCCCGCCGGTTCTATGAGCGTCATGGGTTTACGATTGTTAAAACCTGCACCGTCGTCCCGCACCCGATGATCGGGGTGACGGGCGAGGCGTATTTGATGTTTTTGGAGCGTAAGTCCCTGTAGGAGCGAGCTTGCTCGCGAGCTTTTAAAAATCAAAAGATCGCGAGCAAGCTCGCTCCTACAACGTTTTGTGTGATTACTGGGTGACGACGCCTTTGAGGTAGGCCGCTGGCGCTGCCCCCAGGTTGTTCAGCAGGCGGTCGCTGTACCAGTCGATAAAGTTGACCACACCAAACTCGTAGGTCTTGGAGTACGGCCCCGGCTGGTACGCCGTGGAGTTGATGCCGCGCTGGTTTTCTTCGGCCAGTCGACGGTCCTGGTTGTTGGTTTCGTCCCAGACTTTGCGCATGCGCTCCACGTCGTAGTCCACGCCTTCTACCGCATCTTTGTGCACCAGCCATTTGGTGGTGACGATGGTTTCTTGCGGGCCGATCGGCCACACGGTGAACACCAGAATGTGGTCACCCATGCAGTGGTTCCAGGAGTGCGGCAGGTGCAGGATGCGCATCGAGCCCAGGTCCGGGTTTTTGATCCGGCCCATGAGTTTTGCACAGCCTTGTTTGCCGTCCAGGGTCATCGATACGGTGCCTTTGAGCAGCGGCATGCGCACGATGCGGTTACGCAAACCGAAGCTGGCGTGGGCATAGGGGATTTTCTCGGCGTCCCAGGCTGCGGCAGAGGCGGCCACGTGGTCCTTGAAGGCCTGGTCGGCGCGCGGGTCGGTCACGTCGTCCCATTCCAGCAGGGTTTTTAGCAGCTCCGGGTGCGAGCCGCCGCAGTGGTAGCACTCGCGGTTGTTTTCAATCACCAGCTTCCAGTTGGCTTTTTCGACCAGGGTGGTCTGGATCGCCACCTTGGTGTTTTCCATGTCGTAGGGTTCCATGTAGTGGTTCAGCGTAGCCAGGAACTCGTCAATCGCCGGTGGGTTCTCGGCCATGCTGATAAAGATGTAGCCGCCTGCGGTTTTCACGTTGACCGGCTTGAGGCCGTACTGCTTCATGTCGAAATCGGCGCCCATCTCGGTGCCGGCAAACAGCAGGCGCCCGTCCAGCTCGTAGGTCCATTGGTGGTAGTGGCACACCAGCTTGGCGACTTTGCCTTTCTCGCTGGTACACAGCCGCGAGCCGCGATGGCGACACACGTTATGGAAGGCATGCACCTGGCCTTCTGCGCCACGGATCACGATGATCGGGTTCTTGCCCACTTGCAGGGTCAGGAAGTTGCCCTTGGCCGGGATCTCGCAGGTCATGCCCGCAATCAGCCATTCCTTTTGAAAGATTTCTTGCATGTCGATTTCGAACAGACGCTCGTCGTTATAAAACGGCTGCGGCAGCGAAAACGTCCGCTCGCGATTTTGCAACATCTCGGCGGTGGCCTTGCGTGCAGGTTCTAGTGGATCGCCCAGGCTCAGGGTTGCGGTGACGTCCATCGTTGTAGTCCTCATGGCCATTCGACGTGGCCTAAAAGTGGCTGATCAGGGGTGCGACACAAGGCAAAGCATTCACTGTTGTCAGTGGCGCTGAGTGTGCGTTCGAAGCGCCTGATCGCCATATCTGCGGGCGACATGGCCCAATCTGTTCCCGACGCTGCAGGGGCTGTTTTCAGCGGCTGGTCGCGATAAGTATGTGAATGTCGCGAATAGGTAAATGGCCGCCCAACGGCATGCGCAAAATCGCCAGCAAGAGGCCGACAGTCGGCCGTGGAGAAGCGTATGTCCAACAGCTTTCTGAATCCGGTTACCACTCAAACCTGGGCCAATGGGCGGCACATCGTGCGCTGCGTCAAAGTGATTCAGGAAACCTGGGATGTGCGCACGTTCTGCTTTATGGCGGACCAGCCGATTTTGTTCTTTTTCAAGCCGGGGCAGTTCGTGACCCTGGAACTGGAGATCGACGGCGATCCGGTGATGCGCTCGTACACCATCTCCAGCTCACCGTCGGTGCCGTACAGTTTTTCGGTGACGATCAAGCGCGTGCCGGGTGGGCGTGTGTCCAACTGGCTGCACGACACCCTGCAAGAAGGCCAGGAGCTGGCGGTGCATGGCCCGGTCGGGCTGTTTAACGCCATCGACGCGCCCAGCCCGAAGGTTTTGTACCTGAGCGGCGGCGTGGGCATCACCCCGGTGATGTCGATGGCGCGCTGGTTTTACGACACCAATGCCAATGTCGACATGGTGTTTATCCACAGCGCCCGTTCGCCCAAAGACATCATTTACCACCGCGAGCTGGAACACATGGCGTCGCGCATCGACAACTTCAGCCTGCACCTGATCTGCGAGAAACATGGTTTGGGTGAACCGTGGGCGGGGTATCGCGGTTATCTGAACCACAAAATGCTCGACCTGATGGCGCCCGACTTTATGGAGCGCGAAGTGTTTTGCTGCGGGCCGACGCCGTATATGAATGCGGTGAAACGCCTGCTGGAAAGCAACGGTTTTGACATGAGCCGTTACCACGAAGAGTCGTTTGGTGCGACGCCACCCGAAGTGCGGGCAGACGCCATCGAACAAGCCGAGCAAGCGGCCGATGCGCCGGAGCTGGACGTGGCTGACCTCAACCAGGTGGAATTCACCGCGTCAGGCAAGAGCATCCGCGTGGGCCCGGCCGAAACCGTGCACGCGGCAGCAGCCAAGCTTGGCCTGATGATCCCCAAAGCCTGCGGCATGGGCATTTGCGGCACCTGCAAAGTGCTCAAGTTGGGCGGCGAAGTTGAGATGGAACACAACGGCGGCATCACCGACGATGACGTGGCAGAAGGCTACATCTTGTCGTGTTGCAGCGTGCCCAAAGGCGACGTGCGTATCGAATTCTGAACCCTGTAGGAGCGAGCTTGCTCGCGATCTTTTGATCTTTTAAAAGCTCGCGAGCAAGCTCGCTCCTACAGGTTTAGCAGGGTTGCGGGAACAAAGGTTGCAAACCGCAGTCTTTAGGGCGCGTAAAGGCAGGTCTTCGCTAGCTTAGCGGTCGACTTTTCTTTATCGTACGCGCCCTCTGAAAACTGCTTGAGAACACCACCATGATTGAGTCATCCCTTAGCAAACTGGAACAACTGGTCAGCGACCTGGTTCAGCAAAAACAAGAACTGCTGGACGCCAACACTCAGCTGAACGCTGAACTGGCACAGGCCAAAGATGAAAACGAAAGCCTGCAACTGTCGCTGATGGAAGCTGAAGAGAAGCAAGGCGCTACCGCTGCACGCATTCAAGCCCTGGTTGAGCGCGCGAGCGTGAGCCCTGTCAACGCATGAGCGCGGACAGAGACGGTGTAAATGTCGTCTCGATTTTGGGGAACGACTACACGATCAAGGCACCGGAAGGCGAGAAACAAACGCTGCTGGCCGCCACGGTCATGTTGAAAGCTGCCCTGGCCGAAACGAAAAGAAAGTACCCGAGCTTGATCGGGGACAAATTGCTGGTTTTGGCCGCGTTGAATCTGTGCTCGCAACAGATTGAATTGCAACTGAGCCACAAACAGGAACTCGACCGTTATCAAGAGCAAGTCAGCGCCACGGTCGATGTGATTGAGCGAACCCTCGGGCAAGTCTGAGTCGGCGCGCATCACAGAGGCGGGCAAGGCAGGTAGCACCAGCACACGCTGCCTTGTCCGCTATTAACCTGAGCAGGCCTTGCTTATTTGGGTAGCCTGATCGACGTGAGCGGTTTCAAGAACGCTTCGAGTTGCTGCATTTCATCTTTAATAGCGTCGACGTTGTCGGAGGATAACGGGCCGTCAAAGTTAACCTTGCCCATATAGTGCTCTATCCGACGGGTAACGTTTGTCGCTTGCGTGTGGTAATCGTTTTTTAAAACGTTTAAGGATTCGGCCTCATTCAGCGCCTGGGTGACGGCGGTGTGATTATTTTGTAACCCGACCAGTACGGATTCACGATCTCGGCATTTCTGGATCTCAAGCCTTAATACGTTTCGGGCTTCGATCATTTTTAGATAGTTCAAATGCTCGGAAATATAGCTCACGTACTTTTTCAACAGAAGGAGTGCTTGTTTGAGTATTTCGACTTTTGACGCTGAAAAACTGACAGCGTTAATGGTTTCTTCGCTGGGGATCCAGTCCATCAGGTAATCGGCAATATTTTTATCGTCAATTAAATGAATGGCAGTGCTCAGGGTTTGTAAGTCAACGGTCAGCTGTTGTTGGCGTATCTTGCTATTTTCAAGCTCGGTGTTAATGTCCTCGGTCATCGAGTGCGGTACGCGCAAGTCCAGTTCAGACAATTTGATATCTTCGAGGTCATTTTGTGTGTTCTCCATGGCCAGGAGCAATTGGGCGATGACACGGTGCGATTCTTTTTGGCTGGTCAGGTAGTCGTATTCCAGGGCTGCGATCGATTGTTTTTTTTGTTCGTCGCCCAATGACGGGCTGTTTTCTATCTCCAGGATCATTGGCCGTAAGCGGATGTAATTTTTGTCGGTTAACCGTACGGCTATTTTTACTGTGTGAGTGAGCAGTGTCTCGTGGGCTGCATTAATTGCTTTATCCAGGCGCTGGACCTTTGAGCACAGGGCGCTGTTAAATGAAAGTTCCAGACGGCCTGCCAAGGCATTGATATTTTTTTTATTGTTCTTGATAAGCGCAATATTGATTAAGGGGAAGTCAGTCACAGTAAACATCCTTGCTTAAGTGTTTGATTGATTGGCGGTGTATAAAACATCCAGCAATGCGCTAACGGTCAGGTTGACTTCTTTCCAGGGCGCGATAGTGCGATCGATATTGGCCTGAAAAGAAATTAATGCCTGACCGGTTTTAATCAGCTTGAAGTCAGTCGCTGAGGTTTCGATATGGGCAATGATGGTTGCCCATACTGTTTTTAGCTTTTCGGTGGCTTCTGCCGCGCTACCCATGACGGTCTGCAACGTACGCAGAGACAGGCTGTGGTTGGTAACCAGCTTTGGAATACCTTCGGTGGCGAGGATCTCGCTTTCGAGTTGGGTGATCTCCCGGTTCAGTTTCCCCACGTGGTGTATGACGTCTATCAGCTCAGGGCTTAACGAAGCGGGGCCATTAAGAAAGTTTATGAAGAGGCTAAGTGGGTTGGCAGCGGACAGTCCGAACTTGCTAACGTCGAACGCCAAGAGTTTGGTCTTTTCGTTACTTTTTTGTTTGTGTGTTTCCCGTGCGTCGTTCAAGCGCAACATTAACCGATCGGCGTGTTCGGCGTGGGACACTTTACTCAATGTATTGATGCTGCGTGCGACAAGAGGAATCAAGTGTTGCTCAAGTTTATTATTAAACGAGGTGATCTCTTTGTGCAGGCTGTCGGTCTCACTGGATGCCTTTGCGATGCTTATTTTAAGGTCATCAAATGTACTGCCGAGTGTCTTATGGATTTTTTCGTCTACGGGGTCAAAGGTAATGGGCGGCAAATGTTTGATTGAGGTGCTCTCAAACTTTTCAATCTTTTCAACAATAGGCATTTGGGAAATGGTGTCAGACAGGCGGGTGATGAAGGTGGTCAGGTTATGTGAGAACACTTTCAGGCGCTCACCCGAGGTAAACAGCCCTGTCTCTATATCGGGCCAGAGCAGCGCGTGACGGTGAATGCTCTCATGAATGGTTAACAGCTCAAGAGTGCTAAATTCGGCTGTTTCAAGTTTGCCAAGTTGTTCATGTATGTCTGGCAGGGTTTTAGGCAGTTTTTTAGCGGTGCGAACATACTCTTTAATGAGCTTCATGTCTTCGGCTGTTAAGAATAATCGCGCCTCCGGACTGTTGAGTGCTTCGAAGAAGGGTGGGGGTTCATTAATGGCGGTTTTATTAATACGCTCGCGGTTTATAAATTCAATGCCGGGTGTCATTTGTTTCATGGTGTTAACCTTTTATCAGTCAGTTATGTGGTGACCCTCAAGCAGGGGGTTGCATGGCCTTAGTCAAACGCTATTTGAGTGTATTAGCCATAAGTGGAAGTCGTTTGTAGAGGTAAGAATACTGACTTGTTTTACTATTGTTCAGGCGTTGAAGATGTAGGTTTTGTGGGTGCAAGTTAGATTAATTGAAATAATTTACAGAAAAAAAAGGGAGCATAAGTAGCTCCCTTAGTGGTTTAAAACTGGACGTCGCGTGATGTTTAGTGAGCCGCCATCACTTCTCGAATATCCGCTGCCAATTCCCGTACCCGTGCTTCCTCGGTGTCCCACGAGCACATGAAGCGAGCGCCGCCTTTGCCAATGAAGGTGTAGAAGCGCCAGCCCTTGGCGGTCAAGGCGGCCACCGCGGGCTCCGACAGTTGCAAGAACACGCCGTTGGCCTGTACCGGGAACATCAGTTCCACGCCTGGAATGTCGCTGACCAGTTGGCTGAGCAGTTGCGCGCAATGGTTGGCGTGGCGTGAGTGTTTGAGCCAGGCCTGGTTTTCCAGCAAGCCCACCCACGGCGCTGACAAAAAGCGCATTTTCGACGCCAGTTGCCCGGCCTGTTTGCAGCGGTAGTCAAAGTCCACCGCCAGGTCGTGGTTGAAGAACAAAATCGCCTCGCCCACCGCCATGCCGTTTTTCGTCCCGCCAAAGCACAGCACGTCTACCCCGGCTTTCCAGCTCAGGTCGGCCGGCGAGCAGTTCAAAAACGCACAGGCATTGGAGAAACGCGCGCCGTCCATGTGTAGCAGCAAGCCCAGCTCTTTACAGGTGGCGCTGATGGCGCGGATTTCTTCAGGGGTGTACACCGTGCCCACTTCGGTGGCCTGGGTGATGGTCACTACGCGGGGTTTTGGGTAGTGAATGTCTTTGCGCTTGAGGGCGATCTCGCGGATCGACTCCGGGGAGATCTTGCCGTTTTCCGTGCGGGCCAGCAGCAGTTTGGAGCCGTTGGAGAAGAACTCCGGGGCGCCGCATTCGTCGGTTTCGACGTGGGCGGTTTCGGAGCAGATCACGCTGTGAAAGCTCTGGCACAACGACGACAACGCCAGCGAGTTGGCCGCCGTACCGTTGAAGGCAAAGAACACTTCGCTGTCGGTTTCAAACAAGGTGCGGAAGTCGTTGGCCGCACGCAGGGTCCACTCGTCATCGCCGTAAGAGCGTTGATGGCCGTGGTTGGCTTTTTCCATGGCAGACCAGACTTCGGGGCAGATACCGGAGTAGTTGTCGCTGGCGAATTGTTGGCTCTTATCAGTCATTTCCCGGTTCCGTGTCGAAGGGTGTGCTGCACTTTATCCAAGAACGCGGCAGGTGCACAGACACACATATCCTGTAGGAGCGAGCTTGCCTCGCGAGCTTTTAAACAATCAAAAGATCGCGAGGCAAGCTCGCTCCTACCGATTATGGTTTTGCGTGATGTCGTAAACGCGCCATTGCGTGGCGCGCGCAGGCATTTGATCGGCCTGTACCGGCTCTACCATCTGGCTCAAAGGGCATAAGCCTCACCGAGACGAATGGCGCGCTGGCGCTGGGAGAACGCAATGTTCAGCAAACAGGATCAGATTCAGGGTTACGACGATGCCTTGATGGCGGCGATCAACGCTGAGGAGCAGCGTCAGGAAGATCACATCGAGCTGATTGCCTCCGAGAACTACACCAGCCAGCGGGTCATGCAAGCGCAGGGCAGCGGCCTGACCAACAAGTACGCCGAAGGCTACCCCGGCAAGCGCTATTACGGCGGTTGCGAGCATGTGGATAAAGTCGAGCAATTGGCCATCGACCGCGCCAAGCAGCTGTTCGGCGCCGACTACGCCAACGTGCAGCCGCACTCGGGCAGCCAGGCTAACGCTGCGGTGTACCTGGCGTTGCTCAATGCCGGTGACACCGTGCTGGGCATGAGCCTGGCCCATGGCGGCCATTTGACCCACGGCGCCAGCGTGAGTTTTTCGGGCAAGTTGTACAACGCCGTGCAGTACGGCATCGACACGGCCACCGGGCTGATTGACTACGACGAAGTGGAACGTTTAGCGGTCGAACATCAGCCAAAGATGATCATTGCAGGGTTCTCGGCCTACTCCAAAACGCTAGATTTCGCACGCTTTCGCGAAATCGCTGACAAGGTCGGTGCGTACTTTTTTGTCGACATGGCCCACGTGGCCGGGCTGGTTGCAGCGGGCATGTACCCGAACCCGCTGCCCTACGCCGACGTGGTGACCACCACCACCCACAAAACCCTGCGCGGGCCACGTGGCGGGCTGATTTTGGCCAAGAGCAACGAAGCGCTGGAAAAGAAATTCAACTCGGCGGTGTTCCCCGGCGGTCAGGGCGGCCCGTTGATGCATGTGATTGCCGCCAAGGCGGTGTGCTTTAAAGAGGCACTGGAGCCGGGCTTCAAAACCTATCAGCAGCAGGTGATCGACAACGCCCAGGCCATGGCCGAGGTGTTTATCAAACGCGGCTACGACGTGGTCTCGGGCGGCACCGATAACCACCTGTTTTTGGTCAGCCTGATCCGTCAGGGCCTGACCGGCAAAGACGCCGACGCCGCCTTGGGCCGTGCGCATATCACCGTCAACAAAAACGCCGTGCCGAACGACCCGCAATCGCCGTTTGTGACCTCGGGCCTGCGCATCGGCACCCCGGCGGTGACATCCCGTGGCTTTAAGGTGGCGCAGTGCACGGAGTTGGCGGGCTGGATTTGCGACATCCTCGATCACCTCGGTGACCCCGATATCGAGGCCGATGTGGCGCGTCAGGTGACGTCGCTGTGCAAAGACTTCCCGGTTTATCGCTGAGCGCGTTTTTGGAGTAAGCCCTATGCAACGGTATTCAGGTTTCGGCCTTCTTAAGCACTCGTTCAGCCACCACGAAAACTGGCAAAAAATGTGGCGCACGCCGACCCCCAAAAAGGTCTATGACGTGGTCATCGTCGGCGGCGGCGGGCATGGTCTGGCCACCGCGTATTACCTGGCCAAAGAGCACGGCATCACCAACGTGGCCGTGGTCGAAAAAGGCTGGCTGGGCGGCGGCAACACGGCGCGAAACACTACCATCGTGCGTTCCAACTATTTGTGGGACGAGTCGGCGCACCTGTACGAACACGCCATGAAATTGTGGGAAGGCTTGTCCCAGGACCTCAACTACAACGTCATGTTCTCGCAGCGCGGCGTTTACAACCTGTGCCACACCCTGCAAGACATGCGCGATTCGGAACGCCGGGTCAGCGCCAACCGCCTCAATGGCGTGGACGGCGAACTGCTTAACGGCAAGCAAGTGGCGGACGAGATTCCGTACCTCGATTGCTCAAAAAATACCCGCTATCCGATCATCGGCGCCACCGTGCAACGGCGCGGCGGCGTGGCCCGGCATGACGCCGCGCCGTTGCACGGTGGCGCCGATGATCGGATAGCGGGTATTTTT